>DASSTN010000190.1:0-14495 GCA_035707905.1 Intrasporangium sp. | reverse complement strand
CCCACCAGCTCGATCACCTCGGCCGCGTTGGTGACCAGCATCGCGTCCCGGTTGCGAATCGCGTTGTGGCACCCGGCTGAGGTCATCGAGGTGACCGGTCCGGGGACCGCTCCCACGGGGCGGTTGAGCTGCGATGCACGGTTCATCGTCTGCAGGGAACCGGAGCGGAGTCCGGCCTCGACGACGACGGTCCCGGCCGTCATTGCCGCGATGATCCGGTTGCGGGAAAGGAACCGAGATCCCATGGGGGCGCTTCCCGGCGCAACCTCCGAGACAATGCAGCCGGTCTCGGCGATCCTCCGGAGGAGCTGGGCGTGGGCCGCGGGGTAGACCCGGTCGACGCCGCACGCCAGCACCGCGACCGTCAGTCCATCGATGGCAAGCGCTCCACGGTGCGCCGCCCCGTCGATGCCGTAGGCCGCGCCGGACACGACCGTCCAGCCCGCCATCCCCAGTCCGGCGGCGATCTCGGACGCCTGGGCGTCGCCGTACGAGGTCGCGGCCCGGGCACCGACGACCGCGACCGAGCGTGAGACCGCCTCGTCGAGAGGCACGGCCCCCCTGACCCAGAGGCACCACGGCGGGATGGGGAGGTCGTCAAGTCCGTCGGGCCACTCGTCGTCGCTCGGCACCACAAGGCGGGCCCCGACCCTCGCGGCTATCGAGGCATCCCGTTCGACGTCGAGACGACGGACGCGCTCGGCGAAGCGGGCGAGGCGGCCCTCCAGGGCGCGAATCCGCCGGACGGTCTCCACCGGCCCATGGTTCGCGACGAGCGTGTGCACGCCCTGGTCCTCGGGCTCGGCGAGGCGGGAGAGGGCCGCCCGTGCCCGCCGGTCGGGGCTCCACTCCCCCGGCGTCATGCCGCCGCCGCCATCTGGGCGCGCAGCGACAGGGCCATGTCCACGGCGTCTCGTCCGGGACGCTGCAGCCCGCTGAGGTCGGCGATCGTCCACGCCGCCCGCAACGTCCGGTCGTAGCCACGCAGGCTCACCGTGCCGCGCTCGAGGGCCCGGTCGAGGCTGGCAGCGTCGGAGGCGGGGAGCCGCCAGGGCGGGCAACGGAGGACGGACCCGGGCACTGCGGCGTTGACACCGCGGTCGGTCTCTAGCACCTCCGCCCACCGTTCGTGCTGCACCTCGCGGGCCTGCCGCACGCGGGCCGCCACGACCTCGCTCGACTCCCCAGCAGGCTGGGCAGCGAGGGCGAGGCCCGGCGCCTGCACGTGCACCTGCAGGTCCACGCGGTCGAGGAGGGGTCCCGAGATCTTCGCGAAGTAGTTGCGCCTCATCAGGGGCGAACAGCTGCACTGGAGCCCCTTGCCCCACCCGTTGCCGCACGGGCAGGGGTTGGCGGCGAGGACGAGCTGGAAGCGGGAGGGAAACGTCACTGACTCCTGCGCACGTGCGATCGTGACCGCGCCTCGCTCGATCGGCGTGCGCAGTGCCTGCAGGACGGCCTTGCTGAACTCCGGCGTCTCGTCGAGGAACAGCACGCCGCAGTGGGCCTGGGTGATCGCCCCGGGCCGGACATGTCCACTGCCGCCGCCGATGACCGCCGCCATCGAGGCACCATGGTGGGGTGCCACGAACGGTGGTCTTCGGATCAGCTGCGCGTCCCGGCCGAGGGCCCCGAGGACCGAGTGGATCGCGGTGACCTCCATCGCCTGGTCGTCGTCGAGTGCCGGTAGCAGTCCGGGGAGACGCTCGGCCAGCATGGTCTTGCCGGCGCCGGGCGGCCCCGCGAGCAGCAGGTGATGGCCACCCGCCGCAGCGATCTCGAGCGCGAGCTTGGCCTCGGTCTGGCCGAGCACGTCGCGCAGGTCGAGGACCTGGTCATCCCGGCCCCCCTCCGACGGTTGTGGGACCGGCACCTCCGCCACGGGCCGGCCCTGGTCGAGGGCCGTGTATCGCGCAATGAGCTCGGCGACCCGGGCGACGGGGTGCACCTTGACTGCAGAGACAAGGGCCGCCTCGGCCGCGTTGTCGACCGGGACCACGACATGCCGGACCCCGGCCGACGCGGCGGCATGGACCGCCGGGAGCATCCCCGGCACGGCCCTGACCGACCCGTCGAGCCCAAGCTCGCCGATGTGGGCGACCTCCGCCACGACGCGCTGCGGGATCACCCCCATGGCCGCCCCCACGGCGACGAAGGTGGCCAGGTCGAAGCCCGTTCCGACCTTGCGCAGCCCGGCCGGCGACAGGTTGACGGTGACCCGCCGTTGCGCCGCCTTGATGCCGGCGGCCGAGGCCGCCGCCTTGATCCGGTCGGCCGACTGGCTGACTGCCGAGTCACCCAGACCTCCGATGACGAAGGCCGGCAGTCCGGGAGCGACGTGCGCCTCCACCTCCACCACGAAACCGGTGACTCCCCGCAGACCGACGGACCGGGTCCGCCCGAGCCCGCTCACTGGACGTCCCGCAGGTGCTCGATGCGGGCGGGCCCGACGCGCGGACGCAGGATCGCTACGACGTCGATTCTCGAAGGTCGGCCCACCCACCGGGCGTCCGCGGCCTCGCGCCAGAGGCCACTGAGCAACCGGAGGCGGGCAAGCTTTCGCCGAGTGACCGCCTCGAAGGGCGCACCGAACGCCTCGGTGGTGCGGGTCTTGACCTCGACAAAGGCGAGGCACTGCCCGTCGAGAGCGACGATGTCGATCTCACCGCGGACGCACCGCCAGTTGCGGTCGACGATGGTCAGCCCCTGCTCACGCAGGTAGCGCACGGCCAGGCGTTCGCCATAGTCCCCGAGCGCTCGGCTGGTCGGGAGTGCGGCCGGGGACGGCGTGGCTGGGAGGTTCATGCCACCCACTCTGTGGGGCACGACCACGACCGGACAGCGCGCGCTCAAGCCCTGTGGACGACCCCCGGCCCGACCCAGGGGGTGTGGACGACGTCCGAGGGGCGGTCAGCGCACCTGATCGCACCCGCGCGCGCAAGCACGCACAGCGGCATACGGCTCAACCGCCGAAGTCCCCGGACTCCGGCAGCTTGATGTCGGGCTTGGGCAGCTCCTCGATGTTGACGTCCTTGAACGTCACGACCCGCACGTTCTTGACGAACCGGGCCGGCCGGTAGATGTCCCAGACCCAGGCGTCGCTCATCGTGACGTCGAAGAAGACCTCGCCACCATCGGTGCGCACCTTCATCTCGACGGAGTTGGCCAGGTAGAAGCGTCGCTCGGTCTCGACGACGTGCGTGAACAGACCGACGACGTCGCGGTACTCCTTGTAGAGCTGCAGCTCCATCTCGGTCTCGTACTTCTCGAGATCTTCCGAACTCACCGACCACTCACCCGACCGTCGTTCCCGTTGGGTCGCCCGGGATGGGCGCCACCTCCACCTGCCCATCATGCCCGAGACCGGGGAGCCGCCACGACCGACGGTGCAGGTCGCAGGGGCCGAGCCGCGCGAGAGCCTCCATGTGCTCGGGTGCGGCATACCCCTTGTTGAGCTGCCACCCGTATGACGGGTGCCTCGCTCCCAGCTCGACCATGAGCTCGTCGCGCTCCACCTTGGCCAGCACGCTGGCGGCCGCCACCGAGGAGCACTTCATGTCGGCCTTGACCATCGTCGAGACGGGGGGTGTCGCCGGTCCGGTCGGCTCGGTGAACGCGAGGAGCCCGACGTCGGTCGGCGCGGTAAGCCAGTCGTGGTTGCCATCGAGGATGACGAGGTCGGGGACGAGCTCGAGCGCCCCGAGGGCCCGCAGGCCGGCGAGCCGGAGCGCGGCCATGATGCCGACCTCGTCGATCTCCTCGGGCGACGAGTGGCCGACGGCGTACGCCACGGCCCACCGGTGGATCCGCGGGACGAGGCCCCGGCGCGCCTTCTCGGTCAGCAGCTTGGAGTCGCGGATCCCCGTCGGCGCGCTGCGCACGCTCTCGTCGATGACGACGACCCCGACGGTGACGGGTCCGGCCAGCGCACCGCGGCCGACCTCGTCCATGCCGGCGAGGAGCCGGTGGCCCTGCCGCTGCAGCTGGCGCTCGACGCGCAGGGACGGCTTCTTCGACGGAGCGGGTCGGGTAGGAGGCGTCATGACGCGGTCAGGAGGCCTTGGCCGTCGTCTTCGCCGGTGTCGGCGTGCTGGCCCGCCCGGTCGCCTTGCCGGTTGCCGGGGCCTTCGGCAGCTGGGTCGGCGAGACCGACGAGGGCGCCGGCACCTTGTCGAAGGTGCGGGCAGGCACCCCGAGCCACGTCACGTGGTCGATCGGCCAGACGATGAACAGGGCGCGCCCGACGATCTTCGACATCGGCACCGAGCCGTCCTTGCCGCCCGTGCCGTCATCGTGGAAGCGGGAGTCGGAGGAGTCGGAGCGGTGGTCGCCCATGACCCAGACGGAGTCGGGCGGCACGACGATGTCGAACGGCTCGTCGCTCGGGTGGTCTCCCGGCTTGATGTAGGACTCGGTGATCTCGACCCCGTTGACCTTGATCTTGCCCTTGCCATCGGCCTGCACGTGGTCGCCCGGGAGGCCGATGACCCGCTTGATCAGGTGGTTCTCGGAGTCCTCCGGCAGCAGCCCGACGAAGACGAGGACGTCGTGGAGGGGGCCCCCGAACGTCGACGGTTGGTTGTACTGCGCCCCCTGGAGCCAGGGCCGTGGGGTGCCGGGGTCCTCGAAGACGACGACGTCACCGCGGCGCAGCTCGAACGGTCCGGGGGTCAGCTTGCTCACGATGACCCGGTCGTCCGGCACGAGGGTGTCCTCCATCGATCCCGAGGGGATGTAGAACGCCTGGAACAGCCAGGTCTTGACGATGAACGACAGCACCATCGCGAGGACGACGACGATGACGATCTCCCGCAGCCCGGCGATGATCGAGGCCCCGAAGCTGCGCGGGGCCTCCTCGTCGTACTCCCCCTCGATCGGCTCCTCTGCGTCGACGGCCGGACGCCCGGACGAGGTTGCGTCCTGAGGGCGCTCGGGTTGCTGCGTCGACATCACTGACCGTTCCGTGGAATCGCGGACAAAGGGACTTGCGAGAGGGTACCGATCCGGCCGGGCGGCCAGTATCGCACCCAAACCTGACCGATGATGTCCTCTCCGGGGACCATCCCGCCACCCGGCGCGCCCAGCTGCGAACGGGAGTCGGCCGACGACGAGCGGTGGTCACCCATCACCCAGTAGCGGTCGGCGGGCACGGTCACGTCGAAGGTCGTCGCGCTGGCCGCGTCGCCGGGGAACAGGTACGGCTCACTGACCGCGACGCCGTTCACCTGGAGTCGGCCGTCCTCTGAGCAACAGCGGACGTGGTCACCGGGCAGTCCGATGACGCGTTTGACGTAGTCGGTGTCCGCTCCCTGGCCAATGATGCTGCCGACGGCGTCGAGGACTCGCTGGAACGGGCCCGGTGGATCCTCGTGCAGGTTGAACGCGGCGGAGGCGTCGAAGACCACGACGTCGCCGCGGCGGAGGTCGTCCGGCGAGCCGAGGCGGCTCACGAGGATGCGATCCCCCATCTCGAGGGTCGGCTCCATCGATCCGGTCGGGATCGAGAACGGCACGAGGAGGAAGGCCCGCACGACGATGACCGCGAGGAGGAGGACCGCGGGCGGGATGAGCCACCACAGCCTCCGGTGAGGCGGCACGCCTGGGTCGTCATCCTGCTCATCGCCGAGGGTTCGCTCTCGACCCACCGGGGACGGCAACGGCGCGGTGAGGCTCGGTTGCCGGTCCTGTCCCCTGCTCGAGGAGTGCCGAACCGGCTGCGCCCCACCGCGCCGTCCGAAGATCAACGCCTTGACGTCACTGGGACTTGCTGGCCGCCTTGGCCGGCACCGTCTCGCGCTTCTCCTTGATCTTGGCGGCCTTGCCACGCAGGCCGCGCAGGTAGTACAGCTTCGCCCGGCGGACGTCACCACGGGTGACGACCTCGATCTTGTCGATGATCGGGGTGTGGAGCGGGAAGGTCCGCTCGACGCCGACACCGAAGGAGACCTTACGGACGGTGAAGGTCTCGCCGACGCCGCCGCCGTGGCGACGGATGACGATGCCCTGGAAGACCTGGACACGCGACCGCGTGCCCTCGATGACCTTGACGTGGACCTTGACGGTGTCGCCGGCGCGGAACTCCGGCACGTCGTCACGCATCGACGCGGCGTTGAGCTCGTCGAACTTCTGCATGGCTGCTTCGCTTTCTCACGGTGCCACAGGTCACCGGGGTGTCATCTGCATCGAGACGTCCGTCGGGCCGCGTCGACCCGGTCGGTGACCGGGCCGTACTCCCCCTGTGGCAGGGGCCGTCGAGTCCGGACGCAAGGAGCAATTCTGCCAGAGACCATCCACTCGGCGAAATCCCGCTGAGGACCCGGCCGGGCTGCCGTGGGCAGCCGGCTGAGCGACATACGGTGTCGTGGTGACGATCAACCCGGGGTGGCCGGTCTATGTCGCTCTGGTCCTGCTGCTCGCGGTGACGGTCGTCGCCAATCGCGCCGCCCGACTCGGCCTGGGCCGGGAGGCCCTCGTCGCCGGGATCCGCGCTCTTGTCCAACTGACTCTCGCCGCAGCGATCATCACGTTCGTCGTCCGCTCCATCTGGTGGTCCATCGTCGCGCTGCTCGGGATGTTCGTCATGGCGGTCCAGACGACCTGCCGGCGCGTCGAGGCGCCCGGCGCCTGGCCCTGGGCGACCGTCGCCATGACGTGCGGCATCGCTCCGGTCCTCGCGATCCTGCTCGTCACAGGGACCATTCCGATCGAGGGCATTGCCCTGATCCCTGTCGTGGGAATCGTGCTGGGCAACACGATGACTGTCCACACCCTCGTGGGACGGCGTTCCTTCGCCGCGCTTCGCGAGGAGAGGGGGCAGTACGAGGCGTGTCTCTCGTTGGGGCTGCTGCCGCACCAGGCCATCGACGAGATCATCGGACGGCGGGTGCCCGAGGGGCTCATGCCGAGTCTGGACCAGGTGCGGACCTCGGGTGTCGTGACCCTCCCCGGCGCGTTCATCGGCGTCATGCTCGGGGGCGGCAGCGCCGTTCAGGCGGCGACCGCCCAAGTGCTCGTCCTGTTCGCGATCATGGCGACCCAGAGCATCACGGCGGGGGTGGAGGCCCGGCTCATTCGCGCCCGCCGGCTCCTCCCACCCGACCTCACGGTCTCACTCGTGTCGTGACAGCCGCTTGACCCAGCCACCGCCACTCGGGCGATAGCCCGCCCGACGGTAGGTGCGCACCCTGGTGGCGGTCGGCTCCGGGTCGCCGAGGACGAGAGTCCGTATGCCGCTCACCGCACTCCGCTCCGCGACGTCGAGCAGGTGCCGGGCGAGGTCGTCGCCGTCGACGTCGGGGACGAGCGCCGGTGGAGTGAGGTGCAACGTGTCACCCTCGACTCGGGTGTGCACCGCTCCGAGGAGGCGTCCCGCACGCCGCACGAGCCAGGTCGTGCCGGTGGCGAGCTCGTCCCGGAGCGACTCCATCGTCGGCGTACCTCCCGACGCACGGAGGACCGTGAGGAGCTCCGGCAGGTCGCCCGGGGTGGCGGTCGCGACGTGGACCTCCGACCCGACCGAGGACGCGTGCAGGAGGTCGGGGCGGCGTGCCGCGGTACGGGCCAGTCGCTGCTCGTGCCGCCACTGGGAGATGGCGGCGTGGTTGCCGGAGAGGAGCACGTCGGGAACCGAGCGGCCACGCCACTCGCGGGGCTTCGTGTAGATCGGGTACTCGAGCAGGCCGTCCTCATGCGACTCCTCTACGAGGGACTCGGCGTTTCCGATGACGCCGGGGATGAGCCGGGCGACCGCCTCCACGATGGCGAGCACCGCCACCTCTCCACCGTTGAGGACGTAGTCCCCGAGGCTCACGACCGAGACGTCGAGGCCGAGGTCCTCCCGGGCGTACTCGTAGACCCGCTCGTCGATGCCTTCGTAGCGCCCACAGGCGAAGGCGAGCCACGGCTCAGCGGCGAGCTCGCGGGCCAAGGACTGCGTGAAGGGCACGCCCCCCGGGCCCGGGACGACGAGCCGCGGCCGAGAACTGGCCGACGAGCTGGCTTGGCCCGCAACGTGTTCCAGTGCCTCGGCCCATGGCTCCGGCATCATCACCATCCCGGCGCCGCCGCCGTAGGGCGTGTCATCGACGGTGCGGTGACGGTCGTGGGTGAACTCGCGCAGGTCGTGCACGTGCACGTCGAGGAGCCCGTCCTGCCGCGCCTTGCCGATGAGCGACAGGTCGAGGGGCGCGAGGTAGTCGGGGAAGATCGACACGACGTCGATCCGGAGGGCCGCGGGCATGGGGGGAATTGTGCCAGCCGCCGGGTGGCCGGCTGCCGCTCGCCTCAGGGCGGTCAGCGGGCCACGATGAGAAGCATGGACAGTGACACGTGGACTGCGGTCGACTCCTGGTTCGCTGGTCGGCTCCGCCCCAGGGACGCGACCCTCGTCGACGTCATGACGGCGGGCCTCGCGCTCCCCCAGATCCAGGTCTCGGACCTGCAAGGCGGGTTCCTCTCCGTCCTGGCACGCGCCATCGGGGCACGCCGCATCTTGGAGATCGGCACCCTCTTCGGCTTCTCGGCCATCGTCCTTGGTCGCACGCTGCCCGAGGGCGGGCACCTCGTCACGCTGGAGTCATCCGCGGAGCACGCCCGGGTAGCCCGGGACAACATCGCCCGGGCCGGCCTGAGCGACCGGGTCGAGGTCCGGCTCGGCCCAGCCCTCGACTCCCTGACCGCGCTGGCGGAGGAGTCGGCCGAGCCGTTCGACCTCGTGTTCGTCGACGCCGACAAGGAGAACAACCCCAACTACTGGGGCTGGGCGCTGCGGCTCACCCGGCCCGGAGGTGTCGTCATCGTGGACAACGTCGTCCGCCAGGGGCGCGTGATCAGGGAGCAGAGCCGGGATCCCGACGTCGCCGGCACGCGCGCGCTGACTGACGCGGTCGCAGCTGCCATGTCCGACGGCGTGGTCGACGCGACGGTCCTGCA
Source organism: Intrasporangium sp. (assembly GCA_035707905.1). Taxonomy (GTDB): domain Bacteria; phylum Actinomycetota; class Actinomycetes; order Actinomycetales; family Dermatophilaceae; genus Intrasporangium_A. The sequence continues at coordinate 5,564 of DASSTN010000190.1, read as the reverse complement.
GACGGTGGGCTCCAAGGGTTGGGACGGCTTCCTCATCGCCACCCGGCTCCCTCAACCGTTGCGGTAGAGGTCGAACAGGCCCGGAGGCGCATCGACGACGACGTGGTCCTCGCCGACCTCCGGCACGATCTCCTCGACGAAGGGGACGTAGGCCGTCACACCGTCACTCAGCTCGAGGACGAGGCGGTCCTGCGCCGCACCCACCTCGAGCCCGGTCACCGTCCCGATGGCCTCGCCGGTGGGGTCACGCACCTCGAGTCCGACGAGGTCGTCCTCGTACCAGCCCTCGTCGTCCACGTCCTCGAGGGCCTCCTCGGTGTCGAGCACGAGACGGGTGCCGCGCAGCCCCTCGGCGCCGGTCCGGTCCGGGACCTCCTCGAACGCGACCAGCCAGATCCCGTTGTGGACCCTGGTCGAGCGCACCGTCAGTCGGCGCGGCACCCCCGAGCCGGGTCGCGCCTCGGTGTCCAGGACGGTGCCCACGCCAAGGCGCGCGTCCGGGTCGTCGGTGTGCAACTGGACCGTCACCTCGCCGCGCAGACCGTGCGGCTTGCCGATCCGCGCCACCACCCTCTCGTCAGCCATGCCCGGATCCTTTCAGTCCCGTGAGGGGGCTCGCCAACCCGCCCCCGCGTCCGGGGCACCGACGCCGCGAGCGGCCCCAGCGGCATACCCCTGAACGCACGAGTGGGGCGTCCCGGGAAGCCAGGACGCCCCACTCGGACAGAAGCGAGCTCAGCGCGTGCGATCCGTGTCGACGATGTCGATACGGACGTTCTCGCCCTGGGCCAGGGCGGACATCACGGTGCGCAGTGCGCTGGCCGTGCGCCCCGAGCGCCCGATGACGCGGCCGAGGTCGTCCGGGTGCACCCGCACCTCGAGGAGCTCGCCGCGGCGCAGCTCCTTGCGACGCACGACGACGTCCCCGTCATGGTCGACGATGCCCTTGACGAGGTGCTCGAGCGCTTCCTCGAGCACGGTCAGGACCCCTCGCTGGGCGACTCTGGCTTCTCGGCCTTGATGTCACGCTCGGCCTCGAGCTCGGTCGTGACCTGCGCCTCGACCGCGTCCTCGATGGCCGCGACGTTCGTCGGGTCCTCGGCGCGAGCCTCGGTGCGCTTCTCGGCCTTCTTCTTCGGCGTCGGAGCGGAGGCGTCCTGGGGGCTCTTCCCGGCGGCGGCGACCGCAGCCTCGTAGCGCTCCTTCTTCGAGGGGCCCTGCTCCTTGGACTTGACGTTGCCCTCGCGGACGAGCTTCAGCAGGGCCGCGACGGCCTCGGTCGGCTGGGCGCCGTTGGCGACCCAGTAGTCGGCACGCTCCATGTCGATCTCGATGAGCGAGGGCTCCTCGGTCGGGTGGTACTTGCCGATCTCCTCGATCGCACGGCCGTCACGCTTGGTGCGCGAGTCCATGACGACGACGCGGTAGAACGGTGCACGGATCTTGCCCATGCGCTTCAGACGAATCTTGACTGCCACTGGTGTGGTGTCTCCTGTTTCTGGTTGTTGAGCACGGCAAGACCGGGTGGGGACACGCGGGGAGCCGATGCTCGGTGTAGGCACCCACGGCTGGCGAGAGGGGCCCGACGTGGGCGGGTACAGCCGACCATTCTGCCAGATCGCCGAGCCGCTCCGGACCATGCGGCTGGAAGCCCTCACCGGAAGGCCGCACGCACCCGGAGTGCGATGTCGACCACGTCACGCTTGGCCGGGTCGGCCACCGGTTCGATGACGGGCACCCGACCGGTCTCGAAGCCCGCACGTGCGATGCCGACGCGCAGCTCTACGGGCGACACATGGCACTCGACGACGCCACCCACGGGCGACTGCCGGAGCAGCTCCCAGACCACGGCCGTGTCGGTGAGGGTGCGCACGGAAAAGACCGGCAGGGACAGCTCGGCGGCGACCAGGTTGGCCAGCGGCTTGCCCTCGACACCGGGAACGCCGTTGATGACCAAGGCCATTCGATGGGGTCGATGCGGTCGGTAGGGTACGGCCGGCCAGTCGGACGAGAGCATGGCGTAGCGGTCGTGGTCCCGCCAGGCCCGGCGGGGATCGTCCTTGCCGGGGAGGTTGAGGTAGTCGCGCGAGAAGCCCTCGTGGACGAAGCCGAGGCTGCGGATGAGGCCGGCCGAGCGGATGTTGGTCGGCTGGATGTTCGCCTCGATCCGGTGCAGCCCCATGCCGGCAGGCTCGTCGGAGAAGGCGATGTCGATGACGAGCTCGAGCCCCTCCGCGAAGAGGCCCCGTCCGGCATACGGGTCGTAGGCGTCGTACCCCATGGTCGCGCTTCGGAAAGCGCCGCGGACCACGTTGGAGACGTTGACGCGACCGACGAGGCCGTGCGCCCCCTCCGGGTCACGGGCGTGGATCATGAAGCTGCGGTAGGTGGGCGACTGTGCCGCCACGACGTCGCGCAGGTTGTTGGGGTCGGGGATCGCGAAGTCGGACAGGCGCCGTGCCGACCGCGTCACCGCCTCGCCGTAGGCCGCCGCGTCGGCCGCCGTTGGCGGACGCACCTCGACGCGCTCCCCCACGCGGGAGAGCTGCTGGGGACCTCGGGGCTCCGGTGTCGGGTCAAAGGACAACGCGACCTCGCAACACGATGCCCTTGGGGTCCGCGACGACGGTGACGTCCTCACGCGGGTCCGCGCCGTAGACGACGATGTCGGCGTCCTCGCCCTCCTCGATACCGGGTCTCCCGAGCCACTGGCGGGCACCCCACGTCGCGGCGTGGAGCACCTCGAGGGTCGACAGGCCGGCCTTGCCCAGCTCAGTCATCTCGTGCGCCACCAGCCCGTGGGGCAGACTGCCGCCGGCATCGGTGCCGACGTAGATCGGCACGCCGGCCTCGTGGGCGGCACCGATCGTGGCGTAGCGGCGCTCATGGAGGTCGAGCATGTGGCGGTGGTAGGCCGGGAACTTCTCCTGGGCGGGCGCCGCGATCTGCGGGAACTGAGCGATGTTGACCAGAGTCGGCACGATCGCGATGCCCTGCGCCGCGAAGGTGTCGATGGAGTCCTCCTGGAGGCCGGTCGCGTGCTCGATGCAGTCGATGCCAGCCGCGGCCAGGTCACGCAGGGACTGCTCGCCGAAGCAGTGGGCCGTGACACGCACGCCCTCCTCGTGCGCCGCTCGGATGGCCCTCGCGAAGGCGTCCTGTGACCAGCTGGGGGTCAGGTCGCCGACCTCACGGTCGATCCAGTCGCCGACGAGCTTGACCCACCCGTCGCTGCGGTGGGCCTCGAGCCGGACGTACTTCTCGAGCTCGTCCTCCTCCACCTCGTGGGCGAAGTTGCGCATGTAGCGCCTGGTCCGGGCGATGTGCCGTCCGGCGCGAATGATCTTCGGCAGGTCGTCGCGCTCGTCGAGCCAGCGGGTGTCGCCCGGCTGACCGGCGTCCCGGATGAGCAGCGCCCCGTGGTCGCGGTCGGTGAGGGCCTGTTGCTCGGCGACCTCCCGAGGCACCTCACCGTGGGGACCGAGGCCGATGTGGCAGTGCGCGTCAACGAGCCCGGGGAGGACCCAACCCTCGATCGTCTGGACATCCGCGGGTCTGTTGGGAGGGGTGAACGACACCTTGCCATCGATCACCCAGACCTCGTCGCGGGTCTCCTCCGGGCCGACGAGCACCTGACCTCGGACATGAAGCACCGGCGCATCCATAGGGCAGACCCTATCGAGCATGCGGTCGGTGGCCGATCGACCCGTGGAGGTCAGCGTGCCGCCCGCGCGGTGTGGTGCGAACGCGGCCCTGCAGGAGGCGCTGTTCCCCGCTGACTCAGCGGCCGCCGAGGAACTTCTCGAACCCCTTGGGCAGCTGCGACGGGTCCAGGTCCGGCAGTTCCCCGTCACCGCCGGCCCCCGGCATCCCGAACGCCGAGGCGGCCGCCTTCTGACGACCCTCCGCTGCGCGCTCAGCCATGGCACGCTCCTCCGCGGCCCGCTTGGCAGGGTTGCCGCTCTTGCTCTTCTTTCGCTTCTGCTGCTGGGCCTTGCCGCGCTTGCCGGCACCCGGGAGGCCGGGCATACCCGGCAGGCCGCCACCTCCGCCGCGAGCCAGCGACTTCATCATCTTCTGTGCCTGCCCGAACCGCTCGAGGAGCTGGTTGACGTCGGTGACCGTGACACCGGAACCGCGGGCGATCCGGGCCCGCCGGGAGCCGTTGATCTGCTTCGGGTGTGTCCGCTCGAACGGCGTCATCGACCGCACCATCGCCTCGACGCGGTCGAACTCCCGGTCGTCAAAGGCATCGAGCTGCTCGCGCATGCCCTGCATGCCCGGCATCATCTTCAGCATCGACTTCAGCGAACCCATCTTCTTGATGGCGTTCATCTGCTGGAGGAAGTCCTCGAAGGTGAAGTCCTCCTCGGCGAGGAACTTCCGGGCCATCTCGTCGGCCTGGCGCTTGTCGAAGGCCTTCTCGGCCTGCTCGATCAGCGTCAGGACGTCACCCATGTCGAGGATCCGGCTCGCCATCCGGTCCGGGTGGAAGACCTCGATGTCGCTGACCTTCTCGCCCACCGAGGCGAACATGATCGGCTCGCCGGTGATCTCGGCGACCGAGAGGGCAGCACCACCCCGTGCGTCACCATCGAGCTTCGACAGGACGACACCGGTGAACGCCACTCCGTCGTGGAAGGCCTGTGCCGTCTCGACGGCGGCCTGGCCGATCATCGCGTCGATGACGAAGAGGACCTCATCCGGCTGGACGGCTGCGCGGATGTCCGCGGCCTGCTGCATGAGGTTGGTGTCGACGGCGAGCCGGCCCGCGGTGTCGATGATGACGACGTCGTGCTGCTGGTCGCGTGCCGCCTGGACACCGGCGCGCGAGACGGCCACCGGGTCTCCGAAGGACCGCGTCCCCTCACCCGACTCGAGGACCGCGTCGTGGCCGCCCATGTTGCCCCGCTCGGGGGCGAAGACCGGGACCCCGGCGCGCTCACCGGTCACCTCGAGCTGGGTCACCGCGTTGGGGCGCTGCAGGTCCGCGGCCACGAGGAGGGGGGTGTGGCCCCTGTCCTTGAGCCATCGGCCGAGCTTGCCGGCGAACGTCGTCTTGCCGGACCCCTGGAGACCGGCGAGCATGATGACGGTCGGCGGCTGCTTGGCGAAGCGGATCTGCCGCGTCTGTCCACCGAGGATGCCGATGAGCTCCTCGTTGACGATCTTGACGACCTGCTGCGCCGGGTTGAGCGCCTGGCTCACCTCGGCGCCGAGGGCCCGCTCGCGCACCCGGCTCGTGAACCGCTTGACCACCGGCAGCGCCACATCCGCGTCGAGCAGGGCCAACCGGATGTCGCGAATCGCCTTGTTGACGTCGCTCTCGGACAGGCGGCCCTTGCCGCGGAGGTTCTTGAAGGTCGCGGTCAGGCGATCAGACAGGGTTCCAAACACGGACGCAAGCCTAACCGTTACGCCGGTGCGCTCCTGCGCCTCGATGGCTCGGTATGCCGCTCAGCTCCTGCCGCTCGCAGCGCAGCTCGGTCCGCCGATTGAGGCGGACCCCTCCCGGGTAGTACCGGGCCACGCCGGCGCTGCCCTTCGCCGGCTCACTCACACCC
>DASSTN010000189.1:0-16586 GCA_035707905.1 Intrasporangium sp. | reverse complement strand
AGGTCGACGCTCTCCGGGTGCTCGTCCAGCTCGATGTCCGTCCACACGCGCGGGCTGGCAGGTCTCACCTCCCTGGCGCTGCCGTCGGCGAGCACGACCCGGGCCGCGACGGGACCGTGGGCGACGATCCGGGTGCGGGGCTCCCAGTGCACCCCGACGAAGTGGTGCGCCTGGCGCATCCCACCTGTCGTCAGCACATCGATGACGTCGTCGAGGTCACCCCCGTCAGCGGCGTCGCTCGCCGTGAGCGTGCGCTCGTCGTCCTCGTCGAGAGCGATGAGCAGGTGCATCCCCGGGCCGCCGATGTGGGTCCACCCGTCGGGGGCCCGCTGCACGGTGACGGACGGCCCGCTCATCCCTGACTTCCTGCTCCCCTGTCGATCTGCTCCCGGGGGGTCGTGTCCTCGTCAAGGTCCGACTGCACGCCCGGCAGGGCCACGACGATAGCAGTGACGTTGTCGCGGGCCCCCGCCTCCACGGCACGCCGGACCAGCTCGTCGGCCGCGCCCTGCACGTCGTCGACGGTCGTCAGCACCTGCTCGAGCTCCGCCGTCGTCAGCTCGTTGGACAGCCCGTCGGAGCAGATGAGGAACCGCTCGCCCGCATAGGGCGGGAAGACCCAGGTGTCGACCTGGCCCATCGGTTCGCGTCCCAGGGTGCGGGTCACGACGTTGCGACCCGGGTGGTTCCGGGCCTGCTCAGGGGTCAGCTCACCGCGTTGCACGAGCTCCCACACCTGCGAGTGGTCGACGGTCACCTGGCGCAGCTCCCCGTCGAGCAGGCGGTACACCCGGGAGTCGCCAAGGTTGAACACGGCCCAATGTGGCGACGCGCCGACATGGACGACGGCGACGCCGGCCACCGTCGTACCCATCCCGGTCTGCTCCGGGTGGTGGGCGGCCGAGGCGAGGATGCGGCGGTTGGCCTCCTCCACCTGCGCGATGACGTCGCCGGGGTGCAGCACCGAGCGCTGGTCGAGCTCGAGGATCGTCTCGGCGGCGATCGAGCTCGCCACCTCCCCCGCGGCGTGCCCGCCCATCCCGTCCGCCACGACGAAGACGGACCGGCCCGCGCGAGCACAGTCCTCGTTGTGCGCGCGTCCGCCGACCTGCGAGGTGAGACCCACGAGGAGCGCTGGCAACGTCGCGTTCACGGGCGGTCCCCGCCCTCGGACCGCGCCCCATCCTTGAACGGCGCCCTGTCCTCGGACGCCCTCACGCCCTCGGGCTGCTCCGGACGCCATGGCGTCACCCGCGTCGTCAGGATGACGTCACGCACGAGGTCGTAGTCCTGCTCCGCCGTCGGACCGCCCACGGCCCCGGTCAGCTGGATGAGCCACCTCGGCCCAGCCTCGTCCTCGGGCTCCACGACGTGGAAGAGGTTGGCCTGCAGGATCGTCTCCACGTCGTCGTCCGGCCAGCTCGAGTCCAACCCGACGAACTCGCGGTCACCCAGCTGAGCGGCATACGGCTCGGAGGCGTGTCCCGAGCGCGACTGCGCCATCTCACGCATCCGGGCCATCGGTGCCTCGACCCCCGCTCCGGGGGCGTACGCCTCGACGTTGACGACGACGTTCGGCGCGAAGGCGCCCTCGCGGGGGAGCTTCGCGGCGAGCAGCAGTCCCGGGCGGTGGACGGGCACCCAGCCGTCTGGGACGTCCAGGCTCACCGTGGGCGGGCCCGGGAACAGCACGCTCGGGTGGGTCAGGGTCGTCATGGTGTCCTTTCGTCGGCCTCGCGTCGGCAGGGTCGGGCCGCATCGCAGTCTTGCACTTAGGCCGCGTGCCGGTCAGTCCGGAGTCAGCCGGTCACCAACCGAAGACGTTCTTCAGGCCGTGCCCCAGCACGTCGCCGGTGCTCGTGACACCGTGCACGAAGCCGCCGCCGACCTTCGACACGTCGTTGATGACCTGCTTCGGCTCGATGTCGACGGAGAACTTCACGCCGCCCCCGACGCCGATGGCCGCACCCACGTCGACGTCGGCCTTGATGTGGTTGAGGTTCGCCTGGACGTCGACCTTGGCGTGGCCGCCGATGCCGGCGTAGACCTCACCACCGACCTTGCCGGTCACCCCGGAGACACCGAACTCGCCGTCCGCGCCGGCCTTTGCCCCGGCGAAGGCCTCGACCCCAGCCTGCGCCTTGACCCCCTCGAGGCCGATGCCGACCGAGCCGTTGGCGGACGCCTCGGCCCCCGCCATCGCGTGGCCCGCGACCTTGGCATGGAGTGGGCCGAGGTTCGCACCACCCTCGGCCGACACCTTGGCGCCGACCATCGCCTGCGCGTTGCCGCCGATGTTGAGGCCGTCCTTGCCGATGGAGGCGGAGCCGGTCGCGGTCGCCTCGGCGCCGACCGCGGCGTCGGCCTTGCCGTTCAGGCCGAGCGCGCCGAACTTGGTCGAGCCGTCGGCGTGCGCCTTGAGGGCGTAGGCCCCCGCACCCGCCGTGGCGGCTGCGACGAGGTTGCCGTCCTTGACACTGACGTCCCAGGTGCCGTTGGTCTCGGTGCCCCAGAGCTTGACGTTGGCATGGTCCCCGCCGACCGTCTTCGCGTAGTGCTCGCTGTTGAGTCCGTCGATGTCACCGGACGCGATCTTGACGCTGACGTTCTTGCCCCAGTCCGGGCTCCGGCGGCCGTCCTCCCACTCGTTCTCGCCCCAGGCGTGGGAGTGGGTGCTCCGGTAGCCCCACTCCGTCTCGTTGAAGCGCCCGAAGAGGGTCGAGTCGCGCCGGCTCGTCGTGCGGGAGTGCTCGCCGTTCGCGTCGACGTGCCCACGCGTCGTCGAGGTCTCGCGGGACTCGTAGAGGTTCGGGTTGTCCGCGGCGTTGCCGTTGTGGCGGAACTCCGTCGTCCGGGTCGTGGTCCGGCCGTCCTCGCCGTCCAGCTCGCCCTGCGTGCGCTCGGTGTCGTAGCGGGAGTAGGGGCCGTACTGGGTGCGGGTGTGGGTGCCCCCGTCGGCGTCGGTGTTGGTCCGCGACCACGGCCGCTTGCCGGTGAACGGGTTCGCTCCACCGGGGGCGTAGCTGGTCGGGCCGGCGAGCGCCGTCGCCCGCTCGTCGCTCGTGCGGCGCTGGGCCGAGACGTTGCGGTCGATGGCGCGCGCCATGTCGTCGAGGCGGCCGCCGAGGTGTGCGAGCGCCGGGGCCGAGGTGGACCGGTACTCCTGCATGAGCCGCTCGAGGTTGCCGCCGGTCCAGTTCGCGCCGAGCCGGTCCATAGCCCGAGCCACGGTGTCGCGGACGGAGTCGACGTCGTGCTTGGCGCCCCGGATGCGCCCGGCAGTGCGGTGCAACGCCTCCGGGTCCATCCCCTTCCGGTACGTCGTCACGGGGTGCTCCGATCGTCGCGGCCGTGACCGTCGACGCCGTGCCCGTCACGCTCGGCCTCAAGCGAGCCCGACCATGGGGCGACGCGGAGCGTGCGCAGGATGTCCCGGACGAGGCGGTAGTCCTGCTCGGCGTTGGCGGCACTCACCGTGCCCGTGACGTGCACCAGGTCGCCGTCGCCGGCATCGGACCGGGGGACGAGGCCGAAGAGGTGCAGCTGCACGACGGTTCCGGCCTCGTCGTCGACCCAGGAGAGCGGCCGCCCCACGAAGTCGATGCCGGAGATGATCGCCTCGTAGGGCTCCCCGACCTCACCCTGCCGCCGCTCCGCCGCCGTGCGCTCGAGCAGGTCGAGGACGCTCATGATCTCGAAGCCCGGCGCCTGCGGCTCGCTCGTCACCACGATGTTGGGGTTGAAGACGTCGCGAGGCTCCGGCCGGATGGCGGCGAGGAGAGCACCGGGGACGGCGAGCGGCTCCCACCCCTCGGGCAGCTCGAGCCGTGCGCGCGGTCCACCCGGGAACTGCGTGCTCGGGTAGGTGAGCCGTGCCATCGTGCCCCCTGAAGCCTCGTGTGCCGTCTGTTGTTGCGAGCAGCGTACGGGTGGCGTGCTCGGGGGGCGATGGGGAGAACTCCCCACCTGCGGGGTCAGACGGGCTCAGCTGCCGCGCTGCGCCCACCAGGCGAGCAGGCGCTGGCGGGCGGCGTCCTTGCCGATCGGTCCCTCGTCGAGGCGCACCGACAGCAGGTACTTGTAGGCCTCGCCGAGCACCGGACCGGGCTTGATCCCGAGGACCTCGGCGATCTCGTTGCCGTCCAGCTCGGGCCGCACCTTCGACAGCTCCTCCTCGGCGGCGATCCGGTCGATGCGGGCCTCGAGGTCGTCGTAGGCCGCCGAGAGCCGCTGCGCCTTCCGGACGTTGCGGGTCGTCGAGTCGGAGCGGGTCAGCCGGTGCAGCCGAGGGAGCAGCGGCCCGGCGTCGGTGACGTAGCGCCGCACGGCCGAGTCGGTCCACTCGCCGCCGCCGTAACCGTGGAAACGCAGGTGCAGCCCGACGAGGCGAGACACCGCCTTGACCGTCTCCTTGTCGTAGCGCATCGCCTTGAGCCGCTTCGCCGCGAGCTTCGCCCCGACGACCTCGTGGTGGTGGAACGACACGCCGCCACCGGGCTCGAACCGCCTGGTCGCGGGCTTGCCGATGTCGTGCAGCAGCGCCGCGAGTCGGAGGACGAGGTCCGGGCCCGGCACCGACTCGGGCGGGCCGCCCGGGGGGCCCTCGAGGGCGATCGCCTGCTCGAGCACGGTGAGCGAGTGCTGGTAGACGTCCTTGTGCCTGTGGTGCTCGTCGACCTCGAGCCGCAGGGCCGGCAGCTCCGGCAGGAACACGTCGGCCAGACCGGTGTCGACGAGCAGCGTCAGCCCGGCCCGGGGGGCCGGCGCAAGGAGCAGCTTGGTGAACTCGTCACGGATCCGCTCGGCCGAGACCATCTCGAGGGTGCCGGCCCGCTCCTTCATGGCCCGGCGGACCTCCGGCGCGACCGAGAAGCCGAGCTGTGCCGCGAACCGCGCCGCCCGCATCATGCGCAGCGGGTCGTCGGCGAAGGACTCCTGCGGCGGGGCCGGGGTCCGCAGTCGGCGCGCCGCCAGGTCCTCGAGGCCGTCGTGGACGTCGACGAACTCCAGGGACGGCAGCCGGATGGCCATCGCGTTCACCGTGAAGTCACGGCGCACGAGGTCGCCCTCGATCGACCCGCCGAACATCACCTCAGGCTTGCGCGACGTGCGGTCGTAGGTGTCGGCACGGTAGGTCGTGATCTCGAGCATCCGGCTGCCCTTGCGCAGGCCGATCGTGCCGAACTCGCGCCCGATGTCCCAATGTGCGTCGGCCCAGCCGTCGACCGCGGCCAGGATCTCGTCCGGCCGCGCGTCCGTCGTGAAGTCGAGGTCGGGCGAGGTCCGCCCGAGGAACGCGTCGCGCACCGGCCCGCCGACCAGGGCGAGCTCGTGCCCCCGGGCCGCGAACCGCTCCCCCAGCTCGGTCAGCATCGGCAGCACGGGCGCGAGCCGCGCGACGGCCCCCTTGAGCAGCGCGACCTGGGCGGGCGGGGCGGACGAGGGGTGGTCAGGCACGCACCCAGCCTAGGTGAGCGGCATACCGCCGTATGACGCTGAGCCCGCCCGCGCGGACGGCACGGGCGGGCGTCCCGTGCGTCAGGAACGGGATGTCGCGAGCAGGCGCTCGTCGATGCCCTTCGGCTGGGGGCCGACCGCAATGCCCGCCACCACCCCGGCGTGGTCGGACGGCCAGCGGGGCGCGGTCGCGGCCCGCGGCTGCACTCCGGTCAGGGCGGCCGAGGTCGCCACAACCTCACCGCGGGTCAGCACGTAGTCGATCCGCTCGTCGAGCGTGCCAGCGGCAAGGTTGCCGGCCCGGCAGCACGTGTAGCCGGGCTCGCCCGGGTGCAGCCGCGACCAGGCGTCCGTGAAGCCGCCCTCGTCGAGGAGGACGGCAACGCCCCGGAGCAGCGGGTTGTCCCGCCGGGAGTTGAGGTCGCCGGCGATCACCGTGGGCACCCCGGAGGGGAGCGTGCTGAGCAGCTCGCGGGCCTGGTCGACCGTGTAGTCGTGAGGCGTGGGCCCGAAGCCGGGGTAGGCCTCGAAGTGGGTGTTGACGAACCGCCACGTCTTGCCCCACGACTTCACGTCGACGTAGACGTAGCCGCGGGCGAAGTCGACGTTGCCGAGCAGCGTCGGGAAGACCAGCTGGCTCGCGTAGTGGCCCGCGCCCTTGTCGAGCACCCGGAGCGCGGCCATGCCGTCGTCGGCGTTGACGAGGATGACGTCCCGGTCGGCGAAGCGAGCCGGCAGTCCCGCGCCGGCGAGCTGCACCGCCGAGTCGAAGTTCGTCTGTGCCACCGCGACCCGGTAGTTGAGGCCCTTCGCCGCGAGGGCGTCGAGGACGAGCTGGACGAAGTCGTAGGTCACCGTGCCGGACGGCGTCTGGATCTGCCAGAGCGCCGCCTCCTGCAGGCCGACGAGGTCGGGCCGCTCCGTGGCGATCTCGTCGGCGACCCAGGTCATCCGGCGCGGTGGGTCGGAGGCGATGACCTGCCCCAGGATCTGCTGGACCGCTGCGCTGACCTGTGCGGGGGATCCGGCCCGGACGAGCGGGGTGAGGTCAGCCCCGAGGTAGAGGTTGCGGCTCATCACCTCGAGGTGGCGCCCCGGCATGTCCGCGGCGGCCGGCGAAGGCGCGGCGAATGCCGCCGACGCGGTACCGACGAGGAGGGCGAGCGGGAAGGCGAGGAGGCTCGCGAGGAGCCGTCGGACACGGTCGCGCGTGGCAGGTCTCATGCCCTCCGATTGTGCTCGGCGAGCACCCCGGCGTGGGCCGATCCACGACAACTGAGGTGCAAATCCGGACGAACCGGTCACGTGCGCCCGAACTTCCCCGGAGCGGGCGGTCAGGTGCACGCTCGCGCGGGTGAGCGGCATACCGCTGTATGCCGCTCAGCGGCGCCCCGCGCGGACCTGCCGCCGCGTTTGGGGCGGCTCATGGAAGGGCTGGTTAGGGTGGCGATGTGATCGCCCTCCCGCAGCCGATGCCGACCCCGGGCAGGCGGCTGCCCGCGGTCGAGGAGCGGTCGGCGGGCGGGATCGCGGTGCGCATCTGCGAAGGGCTCGCGTTCGTCCCGATCATCGCCCGGCGCAACCGTGCCGGGCGGGTCGAGTGGTGCCTGCCGAAGGGGCATGTCGAGCCCGGTGAGACCCTCGTCGAGACGGCGGTGCGCGAGGTGGCCGAGGAGACCGGGATCGAGGCGCGGGTGCTCATCGAGCTCGGGACCATCGACTACTGGTTCGCGACGGCGACGAAGCGGGTGCACAAGTTCGTGCACCACTACCTCCTCGAGGCGACCGGTGGCGAGCTGACGGTCGAGAACGACCCGGACCGCGAGGCGATCGACGCCGCGTGGACCCGGCTCGACGAGGTGCACCGGCGCCTCACCTTCCCCAACGAACGACGGATCGCGCAGGCTGCCTGGCATCGGCTGGCAGGCGACGCGTGACCCCGTGGCGGCGGGTCCTCGCCGGACTCGGAGTCGCGCTCCTGCTCCTGCTCGCCACGGTCGGCGGGACCGCGGGTGCCGAGCCCATCAACGAGGGTCCGACAGGGTCCCTGGGCGCGGAGCCCCGGATCGCGCCCGCACGCGACCGGGCCCTCATCACCCTGACCGTCGTCAGCCCGGTCGTCGTCCAGCCGCGGACGACGGTGACGATCAAGGGCGTCGTGACCGCGCCGAGCGTCGGGGCGCTGCTCGGGGCGTCCCTCCGGGTGGTTCGGGGCACCGCCGACCTCGACCGGCGAGGGGCCGTGGCGGGCTGGGCCGCGCAGACCGGCCCGGCGCGCGGAGAAGTCGTGGGCACGCTCAAGTTGCCGACGGTGAACGCAGGTCAGAGTGCGACCTTCAGCATCGACATCCCGTCGAGCCGGGTCGCCTCCGGTGCCGCGTTCGCCGCGATTCCGCTCTCGCTCGAGGTCACGCCCCAGGCGGCGACGCAGCCCGCGGGCGTGCTGCGCACCTTCCTCAGCTGGCAGTCGCGCAAGGAGTACGTGCCGCTCGAGATCGCGACCGTTCTACCGGTGACGCTGCCCCCCGACGCCCGGCTCTTCTCCACCGACGAGAGCACGCGAGTCGCGGCGTGGCAGGCGGCGATCGGCCCCGACTCCCGGGTCCGGCACCTCATCGAGGGATCGGCCGGGCACGAGGTGACGCTGGCCGTCGACCCGTCCGTCTTCGGGCCGAGCGTGGCCGGGTCGGGACCGCCGGTCTCCGGGTCGACGCCCACGGCCCCCGGGACGTCGCCGGCCCCCGGGCAGACCTCCGGCCCGGCCTCGGGCACCCCGTCCGCGGCCCCCTCCAGCGGGCCGGGGGCGGACGGATCGGGAGCGGCCGGCGCGCCCACGGCGGTCGGAGCAGCGACGGGAGCCACTGGGTCGGCGGCTGCCTCCCCCATCCCGACCCCGTCCAGCCCCGCGCCCAGCACCCCGGCACCGGACACCACCTCCCCCGCGGGACCACCGAGCATCGCCGGGCGTGCCGTGACCGAGCTCGGTGACCAGCTCGTGGCGCAGCTGCGCGGTCGGCAGGTCTGGGCCCTTCCCTACGCCGACGCCGACCTCGCCGCCGGGGTCGAGGTCGACCCCACCAACGGGGTGCTGCGCGACCTGGTCAACCGGTCGTCGGTCGTCGCCCGCCGGCTCGACCACTCGGTCCGCGCCGACGTCGTCCTGCCCGCGGACGGCCTGCTCCCCACCGGACGCGAGGCCGCGCTCGCGACCCTGCTGCAGGGCACGCGCCTCGGCAAGGCGGCCGGCATCGTGGTCAACGGTGCCGCGATCACCAGCCCGACGTCATACACGCCATCGGCGCGGCGGCTCAGCGCCGGGGGCACCCGGCTGCTCGGCTGGGACGCGCCGCTCTCGGCGCTCCTCCCCTCCGGCGCGGAGGCCGGTGTCGCTCCCCGGCAGCAGTTCCTCGCCGAGACGCTCGCCCTGCTCGGGGAGCGGCCCGGCACCGAGCGGTCCGTGCTCGTCCTCGGCTCCCGCGAGTACAACCCGGACCCCGCGGCGCTTCGAGACCTCCTCGCCGCGGTCGACGCGGCGCCCTGGCTCACCCCGGTGCCGGCCGACTCCCTGCTCGTCGACTCCGGAGACGACATCGCGACCCGGGCGGGCACCCCGGCCAAACCGGTCGCGGCGGCCGCACCGCGGCCCACCCTGACGGCGCCGCGGCTCGCGCGGATGGTCGAGGAGCGTGAGACGCTGCGCCGCGTCGCGACCGTGCTGCGCGACGGAGCCACCTTCGAGGCGACCTACCGCGAGGTGCTCGACGAGCTGGCGAGCGCGCGCTGGCGCTGGGCGCCGGCCGCGTGGACCAGCCTCGCCTCGTCCGTCTCGACGAGCGTGCAGGGCGCCACGAGCGCGATCCAGGTGGTGCCGCGCAGCTTCAACTTCCTGGCCGAGCAGGGCACCCTCACGCTCACCGTGGAGAACGGCCTCGACTTCGCCATCGAGGACATCCGGCTCGTCCTTGCCCCGACGAACCCGCGCATGCAGATCGTGCGCCAGCCGCCCCCGATCAGGATCGGCGCCGAGTCCAAGACGAGCGTCAAGGTGACCGTGCGGGCCGTCGCGGCCGGGCAGGCCGACATCCGTGCCTTCCTCACGACCTCCGACGGGACACCCATCGGGCAGCCGGCGATCATCCCCGTCGCGGCGAACCCGCTCGACACCACGATCTACTGGGTCGGCGGGATCGTGGCGGCACTCGTGCTCGTCTTCGGCGTCGTGCGCTCCCTGGTCCGGGGGACCTCGCGCATCGAGGAGATCGACGACGCGCACACCCTTGACCAGGATCCGCACCTCGACGCGCACGACATGGAGCACGGCCGGGAGGGCCGGTCCACTTAGGATGGACGCGACCCAGCCATGAAAGGGGTGACGGGATCGTGCAGGGAGTCGGTCCGGGTTCGGTCCTCGCAGGTCGGTATGCCGTCACCCTGCGCACGTCCGAGGGCCCGCATCACGAGCGGTGGCGCGCCACCGACCAGACCCTGGAGCGAGACGTCGTCCTCGTCTGCTTCCCGAGCTCCGCGCCGGTGGCACCAGCCGCGCTCGACGCCGCCCGTCGCGCGGCTGGTCTGGAGGACCCCCGTCTGGTCCGGGTGCTCGACGTCGGCTCGGACAAGGATGTGTCCTTCATCGTCGAGGAGCCGCTGACCGGCTCGGCGGCGCTGTCGTACCTGCTCCACGGGGGTGGCCTGCCGGCCGAGGAGGTGCGCCGCCTCGTCGGCGAGTCGGCGACCGCTCTCGAGAAGGCGCGGCACCGGGGCCTGCACCACCTCGCGCTGAGCCCCAACTCGGTCCTCCGCATGCCGGACGGCTCCGTGAAGGTCCGCGGCCTCGCGACCGATGCCGCCCTGAACGACACGGAGACCGCGGAGGACGACCTCGGCTCACGCCTCGACGCGATCGGGCTCGTCCGGCTCATCTACGCCGGGCTGACCGCACGGTGGCCTGCGACCGCCCCGGAAGGCTCCCAGCCGGTCCACTACCCCGGTCTCGAGGTGGCGCCGCGGATGGTCGGTGGCGTTGCGGCGCCCTCGGAGATCGCCGTCGGCGTGCCGGCCGACCTCGACCTGATCTGCCGGCTCACCCTCACGGACGACGCCGGCCCCCTGTCCCCGGGGGACCTGGCGAACCAGATCGCACCGTGGCCGCACGAGGCTCCGGTCAGTGACGGTGCCACGGCGATCGGGCTCCCCCGCACCTCCCTCACGACCAACGACCCGACCCGTGTCATTCCCGCCCTCGCCGGCCACGCCGGTGATGAGCACAAGGGGGTGAACCACCTCGCCACGGCGGGGGCGGCTGCGGCCGGCGCGGCGAGCGTGATCGGTGACAAGGTTGGCTCGTTCGCGAGGGCCGCCGCCGACAAGGCCGCGGCCCGGGCCGCCGAGCGCCGCGCGGCCCACGAGGCCTTCGACGGCGAGGACGTCGCGCTCACCGAAGCCCTCGAGGCGGGCGGCGAGCAGCACCTCGAGCCACCGGTGCCGATGCTCGGCCACGCGGTCCCCGAGGCGCCGTCGCGCACCCAGTCGCGGATCGCCCTCGCCATCGTCGGCGTCCTCGTCCTCGTCGCGCTCCTCATCGGGGTGCAGAACGTCATGAAGATCGGGCGCCACGACGGCCCGGCGGCGGCTCCGGCCGCCTCCTCGGCGACCCCGAAGCCGAGCCCCACCGCCTCGTCGCCGACGACCTCGGAGAGCCCGAGCCCCACCCCCACGACCTCGAGCGAGGCGCCGACCGGTCCGATCAGCATCGTCGACGGCCGTAGCTTCGACCCCGAGGGCCACGAGAACCAGGGCGACAGCAAGGCCAAGCTGGCCTTCGACGGCGACCCGAGCACCAGCTGGGAGTCGCGCTGGTTCGGGACCGACAACTACAACGGCGGCCGCGCCGGTGTCGGTCTCATCCTCGACCTCAACGACAGCGTGACGATCAAGGAGGTCGAGCTGACCCTGCCCGCCGCCGAGGACGTCACCGTCTATGCCGCGGACAAGGACAGCCTCGACGGTGCCCAGGAGATCGGCAAGGTCCAGGACCAGTCGGGCACGACGACCCTCAAGGCGCCGGACGGGATGCAGCCAGCCTCGCGGCTCATCATCTGGGTGACCAAGGCCGCTCCGGCGGAGGCGCCGAACCACTACCGGGCCCAGGTCGCCGAAGTCGTGGTGCGCTGACCGTGACGGCCCGGTTGGCTGCCGAACTCACTGAACTGAGCGACCGGGAGCTGCTGAGCCTGCACTGCGCCGGTGACGGAGAGGCCTTCGGTGAGCTGTTCCGTCGGCACCGGGACCGGATGTGGGCGGTGGCCCTGCGCACGACCCGCGACCCCGAGCTCGCCGCCGACGCGGTCCAGGACGGCTTCATCTCGGCCTTCCGGCGCGCGGACTCGTTCCGGGGCGACTCCGCCGTGACGACCTGGCTGCACCGGATCATCGTCAACGCGTGCCTCGACCGGCTCCGACGGCAGCGCCCCACCAGCCAGCTGCCGGAGTACGAGCTCGCCGACCGGCACGACGACCACGGCAGCACGGTGGCCCGCCTCGCCGTGGAGGAGGCGCTCGCGCGGCTCCCTGAGGCCCAACGGGCCGCACTCGTCCTCGTCGACATGCACGGCGTCTCCGTCGCGGAGGCAGCGGAGATCCTCGGCGTGGCCGAGGGCACGATCAAGTCCCGGTGCCACCGGGGACGGGCGGCCCTGGCCGACCTGCTCGGAATCGATTGAGGAACCGCAGACGGGGAACCGGCCGTCCAAGACCGGGTAGACCCCTGCCCGGGTCGTGACCGCCAGCACTGCCCCGTTGGAAAGGCACCGCCGTGGACCAGTCCGCGAACCAGCCCGCGAACCAGCCCGGTCCCGCCGACTTCACCGAACCGGACGGCTCCGGACGCGACTCCATGCCGCCCGGCAACACCGAGCCCGGCAACACCGAGCCCGGCCCGCTCGCCCCGGACGTCGAGACGGAGGTGCGGGCCCGTCTGGCTCGGCTGGGCGAGGTGGGGCCGATGCCTGTCGAGGTGACCGAGCGGATCACGACAGCACTCGCCGAGGAGTCCCGCCTGCGGGTGGCACGGGGCCCCCTCGCCGGGCAGGACGCCGACGCCGACGTGCTGGCCCCACTCATCCGGTCGCGCCAGCGGCCCAGGCCCTGGCTCGCCGCGGCTGCAGTCGCAGCAGCGGCGGTGGTCGTCGCCGTCGGTGCGTCGGCGCTTCACCTCCACAGGGACGCGAGCCCCGCTGCCGCCGTGGGCGCTGGCCCGTCCGTGTCAGCACAGGCCTCCGGAACGGCGACGTCAATGCACATCCAGCTGAGCGACACCGATTACGTGCCCGGCATGCTCCCGGCCGAGGTGCGCTCGACCATGTCGCACCCGCACACGGCCCTGCACGAGCTGCAGGCGGAGGCGCCCGCGCTCGGGCCCATCGCCACCCCCACTGGGCTCCAGTCCTGCCTCGAGGCGCTGGGCGAGTTCCCGCCGTATGCGGTCCTGGCCGACCTCGCCACGTACGACGGCCACCCCGCGGCCGTCCTGGCGGTGACACGGCAGGGCAGCACGACGGCCTACGTCGTCACACGGAGCTGCCGACCCGGCAACGCCCAGATCCTGCGCGACGCCACCCCTGTCCCCTGACCTCGTGTCAGGCGGACACGAGTGCCTTTCGGGGGGTCACGGGGGCGCAGGCCGCTCGCGGCGTTGGCTCCCTTGGGGAAAGCCTTTCGGGGGGTCACGGGGGCGCAGGCCGCTCGCGGCGTTGGCTCCCTTGGGGAAGCCTTTCGGGGGGTCACGGGGGCGCAGGCCGCTCGCGGCCGTGAGCTCCCGTGGGTTGGGAACAACCAGCCCCTAGGATCGGTTGAGCCGTACGAGCCCGTGGGTACGCCCACTCAGGGACTCGCCTCGTCACGCACCTGGGAGCAGCATGTCCGACGTCCGTAACGTCATCATCATCGGGTCCGGCCCGGCCGGGTACACCGCCGCGATCTACGCCGCCCGCGCCAACCTGCACCCGGTGCTCATCGAGGGCGCCGTCACCGCCGGCGGGGCGCTGATGAACACCACCGAGGTCGAGAACTTCCCCGGCTTCCGCGACGGCATCATGGGCCCGGACCTCATGGACAACATGCGCGCCCAGGCCGAACGGTTCGGCGCCCAGATCATCACCGACGACGTCACCGACGTCACCCTCGACGGCGACGTCAAGACCGTGACCACCGGCGAGGGCGCGCAGTATGCGGCCCGTGCGGTCATCCTCGCGATGGGCTCGGCGTACCGCGAGCTCGGCCTGCCCGGCGAGAAGGACCTGTCCGGGCACGGCGTGTCGTGGTGCGCCACCTGTGACGGGTTCTTCTTCCGCGACCAGGACATCGCCGTCGTCGGCGGTGGCGACTCCGCCATCGAGGAAGCCACCTTCCTGACCAAGTTCGCCCGCTCCGTCACGATCATCCACCGCCGCGACGAGCTGCGCGCCTCCAAGATCATGGCCGACCGCGCCCACTCCAACCCGAAGATCACCTTCGCCTGGAACAGCGAGGTCGCCGAGATCCACGGCGCCGGCAAGCTGACCGGCCTGACGCTGCGCGACACCCGCACCGGCACCACCCGCGAGCTGCCGGTAACCGGCCTGTTCGTCGCGATCGGGCACGAGCCACGCAACGAGCTCGTCAAGGGCGTCGTCGACCTCGACGAGGCCGGCTACGTCCTGGTCGACGGGCGCACCACCCGCACCAACATCCCCGGCGTGTTCGCCTGTGGTGACCTGGTCGACCACACCTACCGGCAGGCCATCACCGCCGCCGGCTCCGGCTGCGCCGCCGCCCTCGACGCCGAGCACTACCTGCAGGCCCTCGACGACACCGCGTCCCACGGCGAGCCCCGGGCCGCGGCCCTCATCGCCACCGAGGTCGATGCCGAGCTCGCCGCCGAGATCGACGAACCCACCGAAGCCACCAGCGCCACCCCGAGCCTCTGACCCAGCGACCCAGCCCGCTGCCGACCGCACCCGGGCACCCGCCGCGGTGAGCGGCATACGAAAGGAATGAGATGGCCCTCAAGGAGACGAACGACGCGACGTTCGCCGACGACGTGCTGATGAACGACAAGCCGGTCCTCGTGGACTTCTGGGCGACGTGGTGCGGCCCATGCCGCAAGGTCGCCCCGATCCTCGAGGAGATCGCGGCCCAGCACGGCGACAAGATCGACGTCATCAAGCTCGACACCGACGCGAACCCAGCCACCACGGCCCAGTACGGCGTCGTGTCGATCCCGACGATGAACGTCTACGTCAAGGGCGAGGTCGTCAAGACGATTGTCGGCGCCCACCCCAAGCCGAAGCTGCTGCGCGAGCTCGAGGAGTACATCTCCTGAGTGACGTTTCCTGAACGACGTTGCGCCAGAAGGGGCGGGACCGCGGTGCGCGGTGCCGCCCCTTTCGGGTACTAGGCTGCACAGCGCGCCCCACGGACCGGACCGCCGCACCGGGCGCAGCCTCCCTGAGGCGCGGCGGAAGGAGTCCGGATGACGTCGCAACCCCTGGACGTGCTCCGACCTGGGGACCGCGGGTCCGCCGTCGCCGAGGTGTGCGACCGGCTGGTGCAGACCGGGGACCTACCCCCGTCCTTCGTGACCGGCGAACGGGACGCTGCCCTCTACGACGAGGCTGTGGAGCAGGCGGTCCGAGCGTTCCAGCAGCGCCGCGGCCTCATCGTCGACGGGACGGTCGGGCCCTCGACCTTCTCGGTGCTCGACGGCGCCCGCTGGCAGCTCGGCGACCGGGTGCTGCGCTACCTGCCGGAGCGGCCCCTGGAGGGGGACGATGTCGGGCAGCTGCAGAGACGCCTCGCCGACCTCGGCTTCACGGTCGGCAAGATCGACGGCATCCACGGGTCGGAGACGGACGCGGCGGTGCGGGCCTTCCAGGCCGGCGTCGGGCTGCCCCCCGACGGAACCGTAGGACCGGAGACGATGCGGGCCTTCGAGGCCCTCCGGCGAAGCGTGCGAGGCGGCTCGGCCAACGCGCTGCGCGAGCGAGAGGAGCTGCGCCAGGGGGGGCCGAGCCTGGCCGGCCGCACGATCGTGATCGACCCCGGGCACGGCGGCGACGATGCAGGCATGGTCGGCTCCGACGGCCTCACCGAGGCGTCGATCGCCCTTGGCATCGCGACCCGCGTCGAGGGCCGCCTCTCCGCTCACGGTGCCAACGTGGTGTTCACGCATACCGGCCGCACGGCGGCCGGTTCCGAGGAGGAGCGGGCCGCCCTCGCCAACGCCTGCGGCGCCGACCTCGTCCTGTCGCTCCACAGCGAGCACTCGACGGACACCTCCGGCCACGGCGTCGCGACCTTCTTTTACGGCCACCCCGACCAAGGCGGCTGGTCGACGATCGGGGAGCGCTTCGCCGACCTCGTGCTGCGCGAGGTGGTCGCGCGTACGGGTCTGACCGACTGCCGGTCCCACGCACGCACCTGGCCCCTGCTGCGGCGCACCCGGATGCCGGCGGTGCGGCTCGACTTCGGCTACCTCTCCCACCCGGCGGACGCGGCGCTGCTGCGCGAGCCGGCGACCCTCGACCGCATCGCCGAAGGCATCGTCGTCGCCCTGCAACGGATGTACCTCGGGGATGCCGACATGGGCCACACCGGCGTGCTGCGCCTGGCGGACCTGCGGCGCCACCTCGAGGAGATGCGCGTCGAGAAGGCGACCGGCCAGACCTCCACCGGCTGACCGCGGCCGCCACACCGCTGGAGGTCAGTGGCCGTCGCGAACCCGGGCCCGCGTCACCCCATCGGGGTGCGGCGTCTCCGGGACCGGGTGCACCTTGGGCACCCGAGCGAGCGCCCGCGAGAGCATCTCGGCGGCCTCGTCGCGCAACGTCAGGGCGTTGCGCAGGTCGAGCCGGAGCCGCGGATAGGTCGGATGCTCCCGCTCCACCCTGAAGCCCGCTCGTTCCAGCGCGGCTGCCTCCGGGATGCAGGGGTGGTGGCCGATCGCGGCGGGGCGGGCACCGATCGCGTCGAGCGAGCGTGCCTTGTGCCGCAGCGCGTCCTTCGCCGCGGCCTGGATGAGGACCTTCGGCAGCCCTCTCCCGCGGGGGGAGCGGGTCACGCCGGCGGTGACGAGC
Source organism: Intrasporangium sp. (assembly GCA_035707905.1). GTDB lineage: Bacteria > Actinomycetota > Actinomycetes > Actinomycetales > Dermatophilaceae > Intrasporangium_A. The sequence continues at coordinate 15 of DASSTN010000189.1, read as the reverse complement.
ATGAGGGTCGACGGG
>DASSTN010000188.1:0-4275 GCA_035707905.1 Intrasporangium sp. | reverse complement strand
CGGATCACCGCGTCCGGCCGGGCGAGGTAGACGTACTCGAAGACGCACCCCTTGGGCTGCGGCTCGGCGAACCGGTGCGTCCGCAGCCCGTCCTCGTCGATCGCGATGAGCTCACCGGGCTCGACCTCCCGGATCACCGCGGCGCCGATCGTCTGGAGCGCCGCCGTCTCCGAGGCGACCACCCAGCCGCGCTCGAGGCGCCCGAGCGCAAGCGGACGGACCCCCCAGGGGTCGCGGGCGGCATACAGGGTCTGCTCGTCCATGAAGACGAAGCTGAACGCCCCGCGCAGCTTCGGGAGCAGGTCGAGCGCGGCCTGCTCGGGCGTCTTGTCGGGGTCTGCGGTGAGGAGCGTCGTGACGAGCGCGGTGTCGGACGTGTTGCCGCGGGCGAGTTCGCCCGTGACCCGGCCGCCGCCGAAGTGGTCGTCGACCATCTCGCGCAGCTCGACGGTGTTGATGAGGTTGCCGTTGTGGGCGAGCGCGATCGTCGTGCCGTGCCCGGACCCGCCGAGCGTCGGCTGGGCGTTCTCCCAGGTAGAGCCGCCGGTGGTCGAGTAGCGCGTGTGCCCGATCGCGATGTAGCCGCGCAGCGAGCTCAGGGCCGTCTCGTCGAAGACCTGCGAGACGAGGCCCATGTCCTTGTAGACGAGGATCTTGTCGCCGTCGCTCGTCGCGATCCCGGCCGACTCCTGTCCCCGGTGCTGCAGCGCATAGAGCCCGAAGTAGGTGAGCTTGGAGACCTCCTCGCCGGGGGCCCAGACGCCGAAGACCCCGCAGGCGTCCTGCGGGCCCTTCTCGCCGGGAAGGAGGTCATGGGACAACCGACCGTCACCGCGTGCCACGGCCCGATTCTCCCATAGCCAGCTCCGTGCCTCGTTCCATGAGGGCCGACGCGGTATGCCGCTGAGTCCCTCAGCGGCTCAGGCGAGGGGGAACTCCCCGACCACCTGGTACCGCGGTCGCCGGCCTCGGCCCTCGCCGAGGTGGGACTCGATGAGGTGGACCGCCCCCACCCGCCACTCCGGGCCCTCGTAGGCGCTGAGGGCCCGGATCCAGCGCGTCGCCTCGGTCGGGCGCCGGAACCGGCCGAGGGTCACGTGCGGGTGGAACCGCGTCCCGTCGGGGGTGGCGCCCGCCTTGTTGAACGCGTTGCGGACCGAGGCACCGAGCGTTGTCAGGCCACCGGCCGGGTCAGCGACCCCCGCCCAGAGGATGCGAGCGGCATACGGGTTCGGGAAGGTGCCCGCGCCGAGGAGCGCGAGGGAGAACCGCTTCGTGCGGTGGCCGGCGTGCTCCAGCCGCTCGGCGAGGTCGTCGAGCAGGCGGTCGGGCGCCGCGGGCGAGAACGCCAGGGTGATGTGCCACTGGGTGGGGTCGGTCCAGCGGATCCCGTCGGAGGCCTCGATGCGCGGCGCGAGATGCTCCTCGAGGTCCTCGAGGACCTCCGCCGGAGGGACGATCGCGGCGAACAGGCGCATGCCCTCAGCGTGTCATGCCTGGACGGCGGCTCCCGACTCGATGAGCTCGTCCACGTCCTCGATCCCCCAGGCTGCGAGAGCCTCGCGGGTGCCGGAGCCGGCGGTCGGCGGCGGCGTGGTCAGGGCACCCGGTGTGCGGGAGAAGCGCGGTGCCGGGGCCGGCTGGACGAGCCCGTCCCGCTCGACGTAGGTCCGGCGCGCCGCGAGGTGCGGGTGTGCGGGGGCCTCGGTGAAGTCGAGGACCGGTGCGACACACGCGTCGGTGCCCTCGAAGACCGCGGCCCACTCGTCCCGGGTGCGGGTGCGGAAGGTGTCGGCGAGGAGGGATCGCAGGGCGGGCCAGGTGCTCGGGTCGCGCCGGTCGGGCGCGGTCTGCGTGAGCCCCAGGCGGTCGAGCAGGACGGCCCAGAACTGGTCCTCGAGGGCGCCGACCGCCAGCCACCCGCCGTCGCTCGTCTCGTACACCGAGTACCAGGGCAGGCCGCCGTCGAGCGCGTTGGTGCCGCGCCGGGTCGACCAGACTCCCCCGCCGACCATGCCGACGACCAACGCGGCGAGGTGGGACGTGCCGTCGACGATGGCCGCGTCGACGACCTGCCCGCGGCCGCTGGTCCGGGCCTCGAGGAGAGCGGCCAGGACGCCGACGACGAGGTACATCGCGCCGCCCCCGAAGTCCCCGACGAGGTTGAGGGGGAGCTGCGGCGGTCCGCCGGCGGAGCCGATGGCCGCGAGCGCACCGGTGATCGCGATGTAGCCGTTGTCGTGGCCTGCCGCTTGGGCGAGCGGCCCGTCTTGGCCCCAGCCGGTCATCCGGCCGTAGACCAGGCAGGGGTTGCGCTCGAGGCAGACATCGGGCCCGAGGCCGAGTCGCTCGGCCACGCCGGGACGATAGCCCTCGATGAGAACGTCGGCCCGGTCGACGAGGCGGAGGGCCGTCGCGAGCCCGTCGGGGTGCTTGAGGTCGAGCGCCACGGAGGGCCGGCCGCGGCGGAGGAGGTCGGCGTCGGGCGGCATGGGCAACGGCAGGGGCGACGGCCCGGGTCGGTCGATCCTGATGACGTCGGCCCCGAGGTCGGCGAGCAGCATGCAGGCGAACGGGCTCGGCCCGATGCCGGCCAGCTCAACGACCCGGACGCCGGTGAGCGGGCCGCTGCGCTGCGGGGTCTCGGAGGCACGGGTGTCCGAGGCGGGGGCAGCCGAGCCGTGGTTGCCCCTGGCCGGGGTGTCCGAGCCGCGGTCGTTGGGGCCGGAGGCGTCTGCGGGGCGCGCGTCTGCAGGGCTCGTCATGGCCCGATCATGCCCGAGCCCGGCAAGGCACCTGTGGCCGGTGGGACGCACCGCTCACTCGACCGAGAAGTACACGCCCGCCCTACCCGTCGAGTGAGCGCTACGTCACTCCAGTCGCAGTGGTCAGTCGCCCGAGCGCCGCCGCAGCCAGGCGTCGAGGCCGATTGCCACCAGCCCGGACAGCCCGAGCCCGATGAACAGCCCGAAGGCGGCGAGGTAGGCGACCTCGGTGCCCGAGTCGTAGTTCGGCGCGTGGGTGCCGAATCCCCCGATGAGCGCACCGACGATGAGCCCGAGCACCGCACCGGTGATGAGGAATCGGGTGAAGTTCGGCATGCGTCGGGGCTGAGTGGTCACGCCTCAAGGGTAAGCGACCGCAGCGGCAGCAGTCCCTCCAGGTGTGCCCGTTGGCCGCTCGCCCGGACCGCCCCCGACTCGACCGCTGCGGACCACTCGAGGTCACCGGTCACGAGCCGCAACCACGTGGTGGCATCGGTCTCGATGACGTTCGGAGGCGTGCCCCGGCGGTGCACCGGCCCGGCGATGCACTGGACGGCACCGTACGGCGGCACCCGCACCTCGACGGTGCGGCCGGGGGCCACCTCGCCGAGCTCCTCGAGCGTGTAGCGGACCGCCGTCGTGGTGGTGGTCCGGTCCGCGTCGAAGCCCGCTGAGCGGCATACCTCGACCGCGGCGCGGCCCTCGGTGACGGGCGTGCGGCGACGGGGTGGCATGCCCGGCAGGCTAGTCGCGCCACCTCGGCAGCACGGTGGCGGCCACCGCCTCGAGCGTGCCGACGTCGCCGCGGAACGGCTCGGTCGGACGGGGCCAGGGGACGACCACGTCGGTGAAGCCGAGCTCGTCGGCGCGGCCGACGACGTCCTCGAAGGCGGCCACGCTCTCGAGCGCGAACGTCGGCATCGCGTCGGTGTTGAGGTAGCGGGTGAGCGTATGCCGCCCACGGCCCTTCTCCTCGAGCGTGGCCTCGAAGCGCCGGCTGACCTCCGCGAGGCCGGCCCACCACTCCTCGACGGTGTCGGCCGGGGTGCCATAGGTCATCCAGCCGTCGGCCACTGCGACCGCGAGCCGGATCGTCCGGGGACCGTTCGCCGCGACGATGAGCGGCACCCGTGGCGGCTCGTCACGGCCCCGGACCGGGCCGGGCAGGGTCCGGACGTCGCGCGCCGAGTAGTAGTGGCCGTCGACGCTGACATGGTCCTCCCGAAGGAGCCGGTCGAGCAGGTGCGTGAACTCGTGGAAGCGGTCGACGCGTTGCCGGAGCGTCAGGTCCTGGCCCAGGATCCCGGAGTCAAGGGCGGCGCCGCTGCCGATGCCGAGGAGGAACCGGCCCGCCGAGATGTCGTCGAGCGCGAGGATCTCGCGCATGAACTGGACCGGCTCGTGGGTGTTCGGCGTCGAGACGAAGGTGCCGAGCCCGATCCGGTTGGTCACCCCGGCGGCGGCCGTCAGCGTCGGCATGGCGGCGTACCACGGTGATTCGGGCAGCCCA
>DASSTN010000187.1:0-17144 GCA_035707905.1 Intrasporangium sp. | reverse complement strand
CGAGGCGGGGCGACCTTCCCTGACCGTGACCGACCTGGCGCACCTCGACTTCGTCGAGCACGTGTTCCTGCCCGAGGCGATCCAGCGCCGGCTCGTCGGCTTCCCTCAGGACGCCGCCCTCCAGGGCCTCGTCCGCGAGCTGGTCGCCGAAGCCGGAGCCGCGGCCCCACCGACCCGTTCAGCGGTCGCCTCTGCTGCCGACTCCGACCCAGCCTCCGGCGGGGCCTACCAGTGGCCGGGCATCGGTCTACCTCCCGCGGCGGCGCCGACATCCTTCGCCGAGCTGGAGCGCCGGAGCGTCGCCCCTCAGGTCCCGCCGCCCCCGGCCGCGTCCACCCGGCTGGCACCGCCCCTGCCGTCTCCTCCTCCCTCTGCCCCCGTAGCGCCGCGACCCCCGTCGCCTCTCCGGCAGTGGTGGTCGCGCACCGTCCGCGCCATCGGGTCGGACCTCGCCGTGCACGGTCTCGCCTACCTCGGTGTGCTCCTCTTCTTCGTCGGTGCGTTCGGGCTCGTCGCCTTCGCCTTCGCCGACGTCGCGACCGGGCTGCGGCCGGTCGCGGAGGTCGTCATCGCGGCGGCGCCGTTCGCCGCCGGCGCCCTGCTGCGACGCCGTCGGGCCGAGGCGGTCGGCCGGTCCCTCGAGCTGGCCGGCGGACTCGTCCTGCCGATCATGCTCGTCACTTCCTTGCTCGACGAGGTGGCCTTCCCGCCCGACCTGTCCGGAATCGCGCTCGTCGTCACGCTGACGCTGCTCATGGCGGCTCTGGCCCTCGGGTATGCCGCGTGGTCCCGCCGGCACCCCGCGAGCGCGCTGCGCTTCCTCCTGGCGCCGGTCGGCTGGCTCGCCGTGGGCCTCGCGACGATGGGCGTCGGGCGCGAGATCCCGTCGGGCAAGGCAGTGGCGACGCCGAGCGCAGTCCAGGTGGCAGCCATGGCGGTCGCGTTGACCCTCACCCTCGTGTGGTTGCGGTTCCGCCCCCACGGCCGGTTCGTCGGACCGACCACGACGTCCGCACTGCCGGCCGTCGGGGTCCTCGCCGGGCTCGCCGTCCTCACCTGGGCGTCCGACGGCTGGCCGCCAGCGGTGATCCTCGTGTCCGGCACTGCCCTGCTTGCGGCGGCCGAGCTCCTCGGCCGACGGTTGTCCGCCCTCATCGTCGGACTCCTCCAACCCGCCTGGTGGGCCGTCGTCTGGGTTGCTCTGTCCGGGCCCGCGGCGACCTCGGTCGGTCAGGATGCAGTGAACGCCGTCGCGGCTGTGGGTTTCGTCGTCATCCTCGAGCTGGCCGCGGCACGTCGGCGGCCCGGGATCTCCCTCGGTCTCCCCGCGGTGGGAGCAGCCCTCGCGCTCGCGTCCACCCTGTCCGGTGACCCCCGGTGGGCGGCGGGCGTCCTCGCCGCTGCGGGGGTCTGGGCGATGGCTCGTCGGACGGCGCCCTTCCCGGCACCCCGGGCTGCGGCCCTGCTCGACCTCGCAGCCGTGGTCCTGCCCCTGGCCGCCCTTGCCGCACTCATCGCTGCCGACGACACAGGCGGCGGGGCGGTCGCTGTCCTCGTCGCCGCCGTCGTCCTGCTCGCCGCCGCTGTCCCGGCCGGCCGCGGCTGGCTGGAGCGCTCGCCCGAAGGGCGCTTCGGGCGCTTGTGGTGGTCGGGCGGCCTCGTCGTGGTCGTCGTGCTCTGCCTGTCGCTGTGGGACCGCGCTCCCGGCCGGTTCGAGCTGTGGTCCGGTGCCGTGGCCCTGGCGTTGCTCATGCTCGGTGCCCTCGTCGGCCCGCTGTCCGCCGTTGCGCGCCCGGTCGTCGCGACCGCTCTCGGTGCCGGTTCGTGGCTCATGGCTACCCAGCCGATCCCCCTCTCCGAGGACCTGCGCTGGACGGTCCTCGCTGTCGGGGGCCTCGCGCTCGTCGCCCTCACCCGCGGCCTCCCCACCCCTGCAGACACCGCGCCGGACACGTCCGGCTATCGGCGCCAGGCTGCGGCGGCGACCGGCCTGGCGGGACACCTGCTCGGCGCGGTCACAGTGGTGGCGGCCCACGACACGCGGTGGGGGCTCGTCGGTGTCGCCGCGGCAGCCACCGCCGCCTGGTGGGTCACGGGCTGGCGGGAGGTCCGGGGTATCTCTCCCGTCGGGGCCGCGCTTCGCACCGTCCAGCCGTCGCTCGCCGACCTGCCCCTCGTGCTCGCGGCGATCGGTGTCCCCGTGACGTTCTCGCTCCTCCTCGACCGGACGGGCCTCCTGCCGCTCACCTCACCCTGGTCTGCGGCAGTCCTGTCCGTCCTCGGCGCCATGTATGCCGCTGTGGCCGGCCTGCCGATGCCGGCACGTGTCGGCCGCGCACTGTCCCGGGTCGGCTTCCTCCTCGCCGTCACCGCGCCACTGTTCACGACGGAGCGGATGCCCGCCGTTCTCGGGCTCGCCGCTCTCATCGCGGCCGTGGCCGTCATGCCGCGCGAGCACCGGATCGCGCCGATGACCTGGTCGGCGTGGATCGCTCCCGCGCCGATCGTCCACCTGCTCGGAGCCGAGCTCTGGCCCCGGCCAGCGTGGCTCACGGAGTCGGCGTGGACCGCCCTCGCACTCGTCAGCGTGGGCGCGGTCCTCCTCCTCGGTGGTCTTGCCGCTCGCCGGCGACCTGCCCTGCGGCCCGTGCCGTGGACCGGGGTCACCCTGGCCATCGGCGCGCTCGAGGTCGCCGCGGCGTTCGCCATGGGCGTCGTCGACCAGACGGGTCTCGTGGCCGGGTGGCTCTGTGCCGCCGTGGCGCTCGTGGTCCTCCTCGCCGGCGTCTTGTCCCGGCTCGGCGTCCTCGGCGGGGTCGCGGTCGCCCTCGGGTGGTGGGCGACCCTGCTGCTTGCGGGTCCCCAGATCGCAGTCCGTCCCTGGCTTGCCCTGGTCGTCTCGGCCACGCTGCTCCTGGTGGCGTACGCCTTGTCGGTCCTGGCACCAACCCCGGCAGGCACCACACCGGCGAACGGCAAGCCGCAGCGGTGGTGGGGCCGGTGGGACGCACCCGTTCTCGTCGCCGCGGCTCCGGTTGCGGCGACCGCCCTGCTGCTCGGCGTCGGGACGCCCGCCGAGAGCCTCTGCTGGACCGCGGCCGGCGTGCAGTCCCTCGCCGTGGCGGCGGGTTTGCGTCGGCACCCGAGCCCTGCTGTTGCCCTCGGGGTGCTCGGGACCGCGCTGGTGCTTCTCGGCGCCGGGGCCGCCGGCAGCGGATGGCTCGCCCTGGCCCTCCTCGTCCAGGCCGTGGCCCTGACCGTGCTTGGCACCCGGGTCGCCGGCTCGGCCGGGCTCGCCTGCCGAGCCGGCGGGGCGGTCTCCGCGGTTGCGGCGGCGGCCGTGGCCCTCGACTGGTTCGCCTGGTCGCCCCAGCGCTCCGTCGACACCGCAGCTCTCGCGGCGGCCACCGTCATCGCGGTGATCACCGTGCTCGCTCGGGTCGTGCCGGACCTGGACCGCGCGTGGTGGCTCAGCTGGGGCGGCGCCGCTGCGGTGGTCGAGGCCGTCCTTGCCATCACCGTGCTCACGCCACCGTCCTTCGACGCACCGACGGCCAGCTGGCCGGTCACGGCGGGCCTCGTCGTCACCGCGTCGGCCCTCGCCCTTGCCGCAACGCCGGTGGGACTCGGGTGGCTGCGTGAGGGGGCAGCGGCATACCTGCTCGTTGGTTTCGTCGTCGCCCTCGGCGCTGCCGCCCTGTCGATGCGGGCCGCGAGCTTCGCGACGAGTGCGGTCGGCGCCGGGACCGCGGTGGCCCTGCTCGCGGCTAGCAGCAGCGCGTGGGCGGAGTGGCGGCGCCCGCTCCTCGTGCTGGGGGTGCCGGCCACGGCGTGGGCGCTCGTGGCCGGTGCGACAGCCGGTCATGGGGCGCTCGCCGTGCCGCTTGCCGTCGCCTCGCTCCAGGCCGCCGCGACGGGCGTTGTGTGGCGGCGACCCGGGCTGCAGATGCTCTCCCCGGCCTTCGCCTGTGCGGCGTGGCTCGCCTTCGCGTTCGAGGCGCTCGACCCGAGGCCGGAGTGGGTCACCGCCCCGGCGGGGTTCGCGGCCCTCGTCGCCGTCGCGCTGTGGCGCCGCGACCGGGCGCTGCGCGGCCAGGCGATGATCGCGCCCGAGGTCGTCGTCCTCGAGCTGGCGGGCATCGCCCTCATCGTTGGCCCCTCGCTCGCCTCGGCCGTCACCGTCGGCCCGGGCCACGCCGTGGCGGCCCTCGTCCTCGGCCTCGCCGTTGCGGGATGGGGTGTGGTCACCGAGGTGCGCCGCCGTGTCGCCGCCGGCGTCGCCACCGTCCTGCTCGCGGTGCTCCTGCTCGTCGCGGTCCCGCTCGTCGACCTGCTGCCGCAGTGGCAGGGGGCGGCGCTGTGGGTCCTCATCGCGGGCGTGGGACTCGTGGCCGTGCTTGCCGCGGCGTTCGTCGAGCGGGGCAAGGTCATGGCCCGCAAGGGCCTGGCCCAGCTAGCGGAGGCCACGGCCGGCTGGGAGTGAGTGAGCGGCATACCCCTTATGGGCGAGCGGGACTCAGCCGTCGCGCGATGTCCGCGGCGGCGCCCCGGGTGCGGGAGACGAGGTCGGCGAGGTGCTCGGGTGACCCGTCCTCCGAGCGGAAGGTGACGGCGATCGCGGCGAGCGGCCTCCCCGACCGGTCGAGCACCGGCACCCCGATCGAGGAGAGGTCAGGGGTGACCGTGCCGTCCTCGCGGGCGAAGCCGTCGGCCCGAGTGCGACTGAGGAGGCTGCGCAGCTCGGTGAGCGACCGGGGGCCGGTGCCGTTGCGCTGGGTGAACGCGCCGCGCTCCGGGTAGAGGGCGCGCACGTGCGCCTGCGGCAGCGCGGAGAGCATGGCGAGCCCGCTCGCGGTCAGGTGCGCGGGCAGCCGCACCCCGACGTCGGTGACCAGGGTCGGCTGGCCGGCCGCGCGTTCCTCGAGCAGGTAGATGACGTCGCGCCCGTCCAGGGTGGCGAAGTGCGCGTTACGGCCCACCTGGTCGACGAGACGGCGCATCGCCGCTCGGGCCAGCCGGGCCAGCGGCGCCTGACGCTGGTAGGCCGAGCCCAGCTCGTAGGCCGCCGAGCCGAGCCCGAAGCGCCGCTCCTCGGGGTAGTGGGTGACGTAGCCGCGGCCATGGAGCACCTTGAGCAGGTGGTAGACCGACGAGCGCGGCAGCCCGAGGTCCCGCGCGATCGCCGCCGCAGGCACCGGCTCCGCGTGCCGGGACAGGTGCTCCAGCACGTCGAGGGCATTGGCCGCGGCCGGGGCGTTCGCCATGGGCTCTCTCCGTCAGTCTGATGAGTCGATCGTAGGACCGGGGACAGGCCCTCGGATAGGTCCGCGATTGTCTCGCATCCCAGACAGTAGTGCGCCGTCGGGTGCTGGTGAGGCCCTGGGCGGCCTTGTTCGATGGAGGCATGACGACTGCAACAGCCGAACTCGACCGGCCCGCCTCGACCGTCACGGTCGGTGTGGGACCCCTGACCTTCGACGACGTGATCGCGGTGGCCCGTGGGGGTGCTCACGTCGAGCTGTCCCCCGAGGCGCAGGCCGCGATCGCCTCGAGCCGCGCGGTCATCGAGGCGCTCGCGGACGACGTCGAGCCGCACTACGGCGTGTCCACGGGCTTCGGCGCCCTGGCGACCCGGCACATCCCGGTCGAGCGGCGGGCGCAGCTGCAGCGGTCCCTCGTCCGCTCGCACGCGGCCGGCACCGGGCCGGAGGTCGAGCGGGAGGTCGTCCGGGCCCTCATGCTGCTCCGGCTGTCGACGCTCGCCACCGGTCGCACGGGCGTGCGGCTCGAGACGGCGAGGGCGTATGCCGCTGTGCTGAGTGCCGGGATCACCCCCGTCGTGCACGAATACGGTTCGCTCGGCTGCTCGGGCGACCTCGCACCGTTGGCCCACTGCGCGCTCGCCGTCATGGGGGAGGGGGTCGTGCGCGACTCGGCCGGTGTCGAGCTGGACGCGGCCGACGCGCTTGCGGCGGCCGGGATCGAGCCGGTCGCCCTCGCCGAGAAGGAGGGCCTCGCCCTGATCAACGGCACCGACGGGATGCTCGGCATGCTCGTCCTCGCGATCGACGACCTCCGGCAGCTGCTGAAGGTCGCCGACGTGGCGGCTGCGCTCAGTGTCGAGGGGCTGCTCGGGACCGACGATGTCTTCCAGGCTGACCTGCACGAGCTGCGGCCTCACCCCGGTCAGCTCGCCTCGGCGGCGAACATCCTTGCCGTCATGGCGAACTCGCCGATCCGCGAGTCCCACCGCACCGACGAGTGCACCCGGGTGCAGGACGCGTACTCCCTGCGGTGCGCTCCTCAGGTGCATGGCGGGGCTCGCGACACCGTGGCCCACGCCGCCCGCGTCGCCGGGGTGGAGCTCGCCTCGGCCGTGGACAACCCGGTCGTGACGCTCGACGGGCGGGTCGAGTCGAACGGCAACTTCCACGGTGCCCCGGTGGCCTACGTGCTCGACTTCCTCGCCATCGTGGCCGCCGACGTCGCGTCGATGTCGGAGCGTCGGACGGACCGCTTCCTCGACCCGGCCCGGAACCACGGGCTGCCGCCGTTCCTGGCCGATGACCCCGGCGTCGACTCGGGGCTCATGATCGCCCAGTACACGCAGGCGGCCATGGTCTCCGAGCTGAAGCGGCTCGCGGTCCCCGCCTCCGTCGACTCGATCCCGAGCTCGGCGATGCAGGAGGACCACGTGTCGATGGGATGGTCGGCGGCTCGCAAGCTCCGACGGGCCGTCGACGCGCTGTCGCGGGTCCTCGCCATCGAGCTGCTGACCGCTGCTCGGGGCCTGCAGCTGCGCGCTCCGCTCGACCCTGGTCCCGCGGCTGCGGCGGTCATCGGCGCGCTCGACGCCTCGACCCGCACCGAGCCGGGCCCGGACCGGTTCCTCGCCCCCGACATCGAGGGGGCGTGGAGGGCGGTCATGGACCGTTCCGTGGTTGCGGCCGCCGAGTCCGTGACCGGCCCCCTCCGCTGAAGGCGCTCCACCCAGCCATGCCCATCGACAGTGCGCAAACCTCAATCGAGAGTGCGCAAACCTCAATCGAGAGTGCGCAATCCTCAATCGAGAGTGCGCAATCCTCAATCGACAGTGCGGCATTCCCGATCGACAGTGCGGCATTCCCGATCGACAGTGCGGCATTTTCGATCCACGGTGCGCAATTCGCAATCGACAGTGGGGGAATCCGGTTGGCCCCGGACGCTGCCGTCGATGGCGTGAACTCTCGATTGGAAATTGCGCACTGTCGAGGGGAAATTGCGCACTGTCGAGGGGAAATTGCGCACTCTCGATGGGGAATTGCGCACTGTCGATGCGAAGAAGTGCACTCTCGATGGGGAATTGCGCACTCTCGATGGGCGAGGGGCGAGCGGGCGGGGAGAGGGGCTGGCGGCGAGCTCAGCAGCATACGGCGAGCCCAGCGGCATACGTCGGGGCTCACCCGCCTAACGACGTCTTTTGAATCTGTGAAACGGCTTGAACGAGAAGGGAACTGACATGGAAGGTGCACGTCCGGTCCGAGCACATCGAGGGACCCAGCTGACCGCGCGGTCGTGGGCCACCGAGGCCCCGCTGCGGATGCTCATGAACAACCTCGACCCCGAGGTCGCCGAGCGGCCGGACGACCTCGTCGTCTACGGCGGCACGGGACGCGCGGCACGCAGCTGGCAGGCGTACGACGCGATGGTGCGCACCCTGACCACGCTCAAGGAGGACGAGACGATGCTCGTCCAGTCCGGCAAGCCGGTCGGGGTGATGCAGACGCACGAGTGGGCGCCCCGGGTGCTCATCGCCAACTCGAACCTCGTCGGCGACTGGGCGACCTGGCCGGAGTTCCGCCGGCTCGAGCACCTCGGCCTCACGATGTACGGCCAGATGACCGCCGGCTCGTGGATCTACATCGGAACCCAGGGCATCGTCCAGGGCACGTACGAGACCTTTGCTGCAGTGGCGGAGAAGCGGTTCGGCGGCACCTTGCGCGGCACGCTGACGCTCACCGGTGGCTGCGGCGGCATGGGCGGAGCGCAGCCCCTCGCGGTGACACTCAACGAGGGCGTCTGCCTCATCGTCGACGTCGACCCGGGTCGGCTGGCGCGCCGTGTCGAGCACCGTTACCTCGACGAGGTGGCGAACTCCCTCGACGAGGCGGTCGAGATCGCCGTGCGTGCGAAGGAGGAGAAGCGGGCCTGGTCCGTCGGTGTCGTGGGCAACGCCGCCGAAGTCTTCCCCGAGCTGCTCCGCCGCGGCGTGCCGATCGACATCGTCACCGACCAGACCTCGGCGCACGACCCGCTGTCCTACCTGCCGGAGGGCATCGACCTCGACGACTGGCACGAGTACGCCGAGAAGAAGCCGGAGGAGTTCACCGACCGGGCACGGGCGTCGATGGCCAAGCACGTCCAGGCGATGGTCGAGTTCCAGGATGCAGGGGCAGAGGTCTTCGACTACGGCAACTCCATCCGCGACGAGGCACGGCTCGGCGGCTATGGGCGGGCCTTCGAGTTCCCCGGGTTCGTGCCTGCCTACATCCGGCCGCTGTTCTGTGAGGGCAAGGGCCCGTTCCGCTGGGCTGCCCTCTCCGGCGACCCCAAGGACATCGCGGCGACGGACCGGGCGGTGCTCGAGCTCTTCCCCGAGAACGAGCGGCTCGCGAAGTGGATCCACGGTGCCCAGGAACGGATCGCCTTCCAGGGCCTGCCCGCTCGGATCTGCTGGCTCGGCTACGGCGAGCGCGACAAGGCCGGTCTGCGGTTCAACGAGATGGTCGCCTCCGGCGAGATCTCGGCTCCGATCGTCATCGGCCGTGACCACCTCGACGCAGGGTCCGTCGCCTCTCCCTACCGCGAGACCGAGGCGATGGCAGACGGCTCCGACGCCATCGCCGACTGGCCCCTGCTCAACGCGCTGGTCAACACCGCCTCCGGGGCGTCCTGGGTGTCGATCCACCACGGCGGCGGGGTCGGCATCGGCCGCTCGATCCACGCCGGCCAGGTCTCCGTCGCCGACGGCACGCCCCTCGCGGCCCAGAAGCTCGCCCGGGTGCTGACGAACGACCCGGGCATGGGCGTCATCCGTCACGTGGACGCCGGCTACGAGCGGGCCGAGGAGGTCGCCCGGGACCGCGGCGTGCGCGTCCCCATGCAGGAGGGCTGAGCGGCAGGGCGCATCCCGCTTTCGTGGGCTCAGCGGCATACCCTCTCGAGCTCGTCCACCCGGGCGGGACCGAGCGGTATGCCGCTGAGCTCGGTCGCGAGCAAGGGCGCGCTCAGCTCGTGGGCGGGTCCGAGATGTCGGCGACCGTCGCGTCGAAGAGCCGGATGACGTCGTCGCCGTTGACGGTGAGGCCGACGCCGTGGCCGCCACCGCCGAGGTTGATCCGCCGGCCGACGAGGTGCGTGTCGGCGATGACGGGCAGCCGCTCCTTGGCGCCGAACGGGGTGATGGTTCCGCGCTCGTAGCCGGTGACCTCCTTGGCCGCCGCCGCGTCCGGCATCGAGATGCGGTTTGTGCCGAGCAGCTGACGCACCTTGGCCCAGGAGAACACCCGGTCGCCGGGGACGAGCACGAAGACGTGCTCGCCCTCCGACTTGCGCACCACGAGTGTCTTGATGAGGTCGCACGGCTCGATGCCGAAGGCGGCGGCCGCCTCCTCCAGGCTGCGGACCCGGCCGATCCGCCGCACGTCGAAGTCGATGCCGGCGGCCGTCGCCGCCTCGATCGCGGGGGTCGTCTCGGTGTTGCCGGCGCGCTCGGGCGTCTGGGCAGCGGGCTCATCGGTCACGCTGCCACTCTAGGGCGCGGCCTTCGGGGTCAACGGCGGTGCGGGTCGAGCGACGGCGTGACGTGCAGCAGCACGGTGAGCACCGCGACAACGGCGACGAGGCCGAGAGTGAGGACGACGACCCCGCGCCAGTGACCCGTGGACCAGACCTGGCCGGACAGGCTGCCGAAGACGGACGAGCCGAGGTAGTAGGCGAAGAGGTAGAGCGAGGCCGCCGGGCCCGGCGCCACCCCACCGGCGAACGCCCGAGCGGGCACCCAGCCGCTCGCGACGCCATGAACGGTGAAGAACCCCGCAGTCATGACGGCCAGACCGAGGACCACGAGCGGGAGCGAGTCGGGCAGCGTCAGCACCAGACCGGCGGCGAAGACGGCGCAACCGATTGGGACGACCGCTCGGCGGGAGTAGCGGTCGGCGAGCCTGCCCGCCAGGGTCGACGCGACGCTACCGAGCGGATACACGAGGAAGACGAGGCCCGCCGCGCCGAGGCCGAGGCCGAAGGGCGTGGACACGAGCCGGAAGCCCATCGCGTTGTAGGTCGCGACGAAGGCCCCCATCGAGCAGGCGCCGATTGCATAGAGCGCGAGGAGGGCTCGGTCGGACAGTGCTCCCCGCATCAGCCTCAGCAGGTGGCCGACTCCTGCCGGGGCCGGGGTGAAGTTGCGGGACGCCGGCAAGAGAAGGCGGACGGTCAGGGCGCAGGTGAGCCCGACGGCCGCGATGGCGGCGAGCGCCCACCGCCAGCCTGCTGCCTCGCCGATCCCTGCCGTGAGGAGTCGGCCGGTCATGCCGCCGAGTGCGGTCCCACCGATGTACAGCCCGGCGGCGCGGGCCTGAACGCCGCCGTGCAGCTCCTCGCGGAGGTAGGCCGTCGCGACAGCAGGGAGGCCCGCCAGCGTGACGCCCTGCAGCAGGCGCAGCCCGAGCAGGGCGTGCCAGCCCGGGGCGAGCGCGCACCCGACGCCGACGAGGGCCGAGACGGCGAGCGAGAGGTGGATGAGCCGGGTGCGACCGACGACCTCCGACAGTGCGCCGGCCACGAGGAGTGCGATGCCGAGCCCGACCGTGGTGACCGAGAGCGACAGCGTGCTCTCGGCGGCCGAGACGCCGAAGGCCGCCGCGAGCTCCGGGAGGAGCGCCTGGGTGCTGTAGAGCAGGGCGAAGGTCGCCACGCCCGCGGCGAAGAGGGCGACGGAGATCCTGCGGTACTCCGGGTCGGTCGTGCGGTAGCCCCCGAACGGCTGGGAGTCGGCGGGTGCGGGCACCCCCCGACTCTGCGACCGGAGGCGCCCCGCGAGCAAACGCGTCCCAGTGCTGGGGGCGGGTGACGGGTGGGGCGGAGCGATCACTCGACGAGGAGGGCGGTGGGGCGCGTGGGGCGGAGCGATCACTCGACGAGGAAGGCGTGGGGCGGAGCGATCACTCGACGAGGAAGTGATGGGGTGCGAGTCTAGCGGTTGTCTCAGAACTGAGACATATTCGGCGGGGCCGATCCCACCCGAGCGGCGCCAAACAGTGTGGAATGGGGGCCATGGGGAGCGACTTCACACGGCTGTGGTCCGCGCTGCACCCGATCGGGCGTGACTCACGCTCCGGGGGCTACCGGCGCTTCGCCTGGACGTCGACCGACCAGGAGCTGCGCGAGTGGTTCGCCGGTGAATGTGCGGCCCGCGGCCTCGACCTCACCGAGGACCGCGCCGGCAACCAGTGGGCGTGGTGGGGCGACCCCGACACCACCCCCGGCGTCGTCATCGGCTCGCACCTCGACTCCGTGCCGGACGGTGGCGCCTTTGACGGCCCGCTCGGGGTCGTCAGCGCCCTGCTCGCCGTGGACGCCCTCCGTGCCGCGGGTGTCACCCCCGATGTGCCGATCGGGGTGGTCAACTTCGTCGACGAGGAGGGCGCCCGCTTCGGCATCGCCTGCGCCGGCTCCCGCCTCATCACCGGCGCCCTCTCCCCGGCCCGGGCCCTCGCATTGACCGACGCCGACGGCACGAGCCTGGCCGACGCCTGGCGCGCCGCGGGCCGGCACCCCGGCACCCTCGGCCCCGACCCTGAGGCGCTCCGCCGGGTCGGCGCCTTCGTCGAGCTCCACGTCGAGCAGGGCAAGGCGCTCGCGCTGGCCCCCGACGGCAGCGAGGACCTCTCCGACCCGACCCGCGCGGTCGCCATCGGCACGGGCATCTGGCCGCACGGCCGCTGGCGCATCGACATCCCGGGCGAGGCGAACCATGCCGGCACGACGCGCCTCGAGGACCGTCACGACGCCATGCTGGGGCTCGCGGGCGTCGTCCAGGCGACGAGGACGTATGCCGCTCAGCGCGGTTGCGTCGCCACGGTCGGCAAGGTGCGCGTCGAGCCCGGCGGCGTCAACGCCATCGCCAGCCACGCGACCGCCTGGCTGGACGCCCGCGGGGCGGACGAGTCGGCGGTGAGGGCGACCGTCGCCGACATCGAGCAGGAGGCCGCGAGCGCAGGGGCGACCACGCTCGAGGAGTCGTGGACCCCGCCCACCACCTTCGACACCGACCTCGTGGCCCGGCTCAGCGGCATACTCCCCGATGCTCCCCACCTCGCGACCGGAGCCGGGCACGATGCCGGCATCCTCGCGAGCCACGGAATTCCGGCCGCCATGCTCTTCGTGCGCAACCCGACCGGCGTGTCCCACTCACCCGCCGAGCGCGCGGAGACCAGCGACTGCGAGCATGGAGTGGCGGCCCTGACGGCGGTCGTCGCCGATCTCTGCCGACGGAAGGACGATGCGCGATGACGGCATACTGGTGCGAACATGCTTGGTTGACAAGCGGTTTCGCCCACAAGGTGCGTCTGGTCGAGGTCGACGGGATCCTCAAGGAGATCCAGAGCGGGGTGGACCCGCAGCCCGACGACGTGTGCCTCGACGGGGTGACCCTGCCGGGGATGGCCAACACGCACAGCCACGCTTTCCACCGCGCGCTCCGGGGCCGGGTGAACGGGGGCGGGGGCAACTTCTGGAGCTGGCGCGAGCAGATGTACGCGGTCGCCGCCCAGCTCAACCCCGACACGTACTTCTCGCTCGCCCGCGCCGTCTTCGCCGAGATGGTCTCCGCGGGGATCACGGTCGTGGGGGAGTTCCACTACGTGCACCACCGTCCCGGGGGCAAGCCCTTCGGCGACCCCAACGCGATGAGCCTCGCGCTCCGACACGCCGCCGACGAGGCCGGCATCCGGATGACGCTGCTCGACACGTGCTACCTCGAGGGTGGCCTCAACGGCAGCGGCCACGTCGAGCTGCATCCGGGGCAGCTCCGCTTCAGCGACGGCTCGGTCGAGGCCTGGGCCGAGCGGATGTCCGCGCGGCGGCTCGAGACCGATCGCGTGCGGCTGGGGGCGGCCATCCACTCGGTGCGCGCGGTGCGGCGAGAGGATCTGCCCAAGGTCGTCGACGCCGCGCACGACATGCCCCTGCACATCCACCTGTCGGAGCAGCCCGGCGAGAACCTCGCCTGCGAGATGTACTACGGCCGCACGCCGACGCAGCTGCTCGACGAGGCCGGGGCCCTCGGTGCCAGCCTCACCGCGGTGCACGCGACACACCTGACCGACAACGACATCCAGCTGATCGGTGGGACGGGCACCGGCGCCTGCTTCTGCCCGACGACGGAGCGGGACCTCGCGGACGGGATCGGCCCGGCGCGCGCGCTGCACGACGCGGGGGCACCGATCAGCCTCGGCACCGATCAGCACGTCGTCATCGACCCCTTCGAGGAGCTGCGCGGCCTCGAGATGCACGAGCGGCTCGTGTCGAACGAGCGCGACCGGTTCTCGCCCCCCGACCTGCTGCTCGCGGCCACGTTCAACGGCTATCGAGCCCTCGGCTGGTCGGACGGGGGCCACCTGTCGAAGGGCGCCCTCGCCGACTTCATCACGGTCCGCACCGACACGGTCAACACCGCCGGCGCCGCCCCGGAGCAGATCCTCTATGCCGGCGTCGCCTCGGACGTCTCCACGGTCGTCGTCGGCGGCGAGGTCGTCGTCGCCGAGGGGCGGCACCGGCTCGGCGACGTCGGCCGTCTCCTCGGAGCCTCGATCCACCGCGTGATCGGGGACTCCGCCCAGTGACCAGCCACCTGATCACGGGGATCTCCGAGCTGACGACGAACGACCCGAAGCGCTCCGCTGCCCATTCCGGACCGGGCTCCGACCCTGGCGACCGGCTGCTCGGGATCATCCGCGATGCCGCCCTGGTCGTCACCGATGGGGTCATCGAGTGGGTCGGGCCGGAGGTCCTGGCCCCCGACGCCGACCGGCGCACCGACCTCGGCGGGCGCGCCGTCATCCCGGGCTTCGTCGACTCGCACACGCACCTCGTCTTCGCCGGCGACCGGTCTGCCGAGTTCGCGGCCCGGATGAGCGGCACCCGCTACGACGGCGGCGGCATCCGCGTCTCCGTCGACGCGACCCGGCACGCCTCGGAGGACGAGCTGCGTGCCCTCGTCGGTGGCCGGGTCGCCGAGATGCGGGCCCAGGGCACCACGACGGTCGAGATCAAGAGCGGCTACGGCCTCACCGTCGAGGACGAGCTGCGCGCCCTACAGATCGCGCGCGAGTTCACCCCGCACACGACCTTCCTCGGTGCGCACGTCGTGCCGGCCGAGTACGCGGACCGCCGCGAGGCCTACGTCGAGCTCGTGACCGGGCCGATGCTCGAGGCGATCGAGGCAGCGGGACCGGGCACAGCGGCATACATCGACGTCTTCTGCGAGCCCCACTCCGCGCACGCCTTCGACGGGGACGAGGCGCGCACCATCCTCGAGGCCGGCCGCGCCGCCGGGCTGGGCCTGCGCGTGCATGGCAACCAGCTCGGGCCGGGCCCGGGTGTCCAGCTCGCCTGCGAGCTCGGCGCCGCGAGCGTCGACCACTGCACCTATCTGGCCGACGACGACGTCGAGGCTCTCGCCGCGGTCCGCGGCACGACCGTCGCGACCCTCCTGCCCGGGGTCGAGTTCTCGACCCGCTCGCCCTACCCGGACGCCCGACGGCTCATCGACGCCGGCGTCGACGTGGCGCTCGCCACCGACTGCAACCCGGGCACCTGCTACTCGTCGTCGATGCCGTTCGTCATCGCCCTCGCGGTCCGCGACCTCGGCCTGACACCGGCCGAGGCACTGCACGCGGCGACCGCCGTCGCGGCCCGCTCGCTCGGGCTCGACCGGTCCGTGGCACCGGGCCGGCCGGCCGAGCTCGCGGTCATCGACGCGCCGAGCCACCTGCACCTGAGCTACCGGCCCGGGGTGCCGATCGTGCGCGCGCTCGAGCTCTGAGACCGGCGCCGTCGAGTCCTGAGGCGGACCGTCAGGTCGCGGACTGGCCCGCCTGCTGCGACTCGACGCGGAGCACGGAGCCGGGGCCCGGGCTGATCAGCCCGGTGTGGCCGTCGGACCACTCGACGAGGTAGGGCGGCTCCCCGTCGCTGCCGTGGACCTCGCGGATGGTCCCGTGCCGGTTCGGCTGTCCGACGTGCTCTGTCGTCATCGTGATGGCGTCTCCGACCTTCGCCTTCATCCCTACCTCCCTGGGACTGTCCCGGTGCTTCCAGCACACCATGTCGCCGCCCCGAGCGGAAGGGGATCGCAGCGGTTGCGCGCGGTTCTGGTCGCCTTGGGACCCAACCATGCACAACTCGCCGGGGGCCGCTTGCCCTAGTCCAACAGCACGCGCTCGAGGTAGTGCGGCACGCTCACCGCGCAGTCGACCTCGTCCCGCAGGCGGGCGGCCAGGGCCCGGCTCGCCTCCAGCTCGCCGTGGACGACGTGGACGGTCCCGGGCGGCTCCGGCAGCTCGGCGACCCAGGCGACGAGCTCGTCCGCATCGGCGTGGACCGAGAAGTCATCGAGCTGCACGACCTCGGCCCGGACCCGGACGTAGCGGCCCGCGATCTTGACCTCGCGCGCCCCCTCGATGAGGTCACGGCCGCGCGTCCCCACGGCCTGGTAACCCGTCAGCAGCACCGTGTTGCGGGCCTGCGGCAGCAGGTGCTTGAGGTGGTGGACGACCCGGCCCCCGGTCGCCATGCCTGACGCGGAGACGATGATGCACGGGCTACCCGGGGCGTTGAGCCGCATGGACTCCTCCGCCGTCCGGGCCGCCCGCAGGTCGTGCATCGAGGCGAGCGCCTCCAGCGCGGTCGCGTCGACCTCGTCGGCATGGGCTGGGTCCCGGTAGACCGAGAGCGTGGCGAGCGCCATCGGGCTGTCGACCCAGACCGGCACGTCGGGGATCGCGTCACGGGCCAGCAGCTCCGCGAGCGCCAGCAGGACGACCTCGGTCCGGTCCACGGCGAACGCCGGGATGATGACCGAGCCGCCACGCCGGACCGTGCGCCGGATCGTGTCCGCCATCACCGTGTGGTCGGGGTCGACCTCGGGGTGCGCGCGGTCGCCGTACGTCGACTCGAGCACCACGGTGCGCGCTGCGGGGGGCCGCTCCCGCTCACGCAGGATCGGGTGCGTCGGCCGGCCGAGGTCACCGGAGAAGAGGACCGACCAGTCGGTGCCGGCCACATGAACGGACGACGAGCCGAGGATGTGGCCGGCGCGAAGGAAGCTCAGCGTCATACCGTCGATCTCGACGACGCGACTCGGCGGGCAGGGGCGCATCAGCCGGAGGGCCCGCTCGGCATCGCCGCTCGTGTAGAGCGGACGCGGCTCGGCGTGTTTCGACCAGCCGAAGCGGCGGGCGTTCTCGGCGTCCTCCTCCTGCAGGTGCGCGCTGTCGCGCAGGATGATCGCGGCCAGCTCGGCGGTCCCCGCGGTGACGTGGACCGGGCCCGAGAACCTGTCGCGGACCAGGGCCGGCAGGTAGCCGCAGTGGTCGAGGTGCGCATGCGTGAGGGCGACGTCCGCGATCGAGGCCGGGTCGACCGGGAGCGCGTCCCAGTTGCGGCGCCGCCACTCCCGCTCGCCCTGGTAGAGGCCGCAGTCGACGAGCAGACGGCGCTCGTCGCGCTCCAGGAGGAACTTGCTGCCGGTCACCGTCCCGGCCGCGCCGAGGAACGTCAGGGCAGGCATCGGCTGCGTGGTCATGGCCACCTCCTGCGGCCATCATCGCGTCGGGCGGAGCGGCGTGAGGCGGAACCGCAGCGAGTGTGGCGTGGTCGACGCCGGCGCTCCCGGCGCCCCCGGCGCTGCTGGCTGCGACCGGCTCAGGAGGCGAGCTGCTGGGCCTGCTTCTCGGCCTTCGTGCGCGCCTTCTCGAGCTTCTTGTGGGCCTTCTTCTCCTTCTTCGTCAGCTTCGTCTCGACGAGGTGCTTGGGCAGGTGCCCGGTCGAGTCGCGGTAGTACTCGGCCGCCTTGCGCTCCGCGGCGACCTTCGTGGCCGCGA
>DASSTN010000186.1:0-8357 GCA_035707905.1 Intrasporangium sp. | reverse complement strand
GGCGGCCTTCGTCGACGGCGTCATCCTCACCCTCGGCACGATCTGGGTCGTCTTCTTCGCCGAGAGCTTCCTCGGCCCCTTCCAGAGCTTCCTGATCACCCTCGGCGTCCCGCTCGCCGCCTGGGCCGGGATCATGATCGCCGACCTCGTGCTGCGCAAGCGCGACTACGACGACGACGCGCTCTTCGACCCCCGCGGTCGCTACGGGGCCTTCGACTGGACCTCGATCATCACGATGGTCGCCACGTCGGTCTTCGGCTGGGGTCTGGTCATCAACCTCTTCGCCGAGGACGCGTCGTGGAACAACTGGCAGGGCTTCCTGCTCGGCCCCCTCGGGCTGGGCGGGAAGGACGGGACGTGGGCCTACGCCAACCTCGGCGTCATCGCCGCGCTCGTCCTCGCCTTCGTCATCACGCTCGTGCTGCGGCGCGGGACGGTGGCCCGCCAGGAGGGCCGCCGCTGACGGTTGCAGAGCGGCCCGGCACAGGGAGCACGACGATGCGTGCGGCATACGTCACCCGCCTCGGTGGCCCCGAGGTCATCGAGGTCGGCGACCTGCCCGACCCGGTGGCGGGGACGGGGGAGGTCGTCGTGCGCGTCGGCTACGCGCCCGTCAACCACGTCGACACGTTCGTCCGCTCGGGCCGGTACCCCACCCCGACGCCGTTCCCCTTCGTCATCGGCCGCGACCTCGTCGGCACGATCGCCGCGATCGGGCCGGGAGTCGAGGGACTCCAGCCGGACCAGGCGGTGTGGAGCAACAGCATGGGCCACGGCGGGCGCCCCGGGACGTCCAGCGAGCTCGTGGCGGTGCCGGCCGAGCGGCTCTATCCCCTGCCGTCGCAGGCGGACCCGGTCGAGCTCGCCGCCCTCGTGCACCCCGCCGCGACGGCCCACCTCGGGCTGTTCCGGCACGCGCGGCTGCGGCTCGCCGAGACGGTGGTCGTCATGGGCGCCGGGGGCGCCGTCGGCAGCGCGGTGGTGCAGTTGGCCGCACGTGCGGGGGCGCGTGTCATCGCCCTGACGAGCCGGACCTCGATGGACTGGGTGCGCACGTGCGGCGCCGGCGTGGTCCTCGACCACGACGACCCGGGGGTGGCCGAGGCGGTCGCTGCCGCCGCACCGGACGGCGTCGACGTGTGGTGGGACAACTCGGCGCGCGGCGAGCTCGGTATGCCGCTCAGCCGGCTCGCGCTCGGCGGCCGGCTCGTCGTCGTGGCGGGGACGGCGGCCAGGGCTGCCTTCACCTTGGGCGAGCTCTATGTCAGAGATGCCTCCCTGGTCGGCTTCGTCATCTCGAACGCGTCCGTCGCCGACCTCGCGGAGGCGGCCCGCGCCATCAACGCCGTCGTCGCGGACGGCGGTCTGCGGGTCCGGCCGCCGGAGGTTCTCCCGCTCGAGGAGGCGGCCGCGGCGCACGCCGCCATGGAGTCCGGCATTGCAGGACCGGGCCGCCTCGTGCTGCAGGTCAGCGGGTGACCGGCCGCATCCCGTGGTGAGTCGTCACTCGTGCGGCCAGGCGCTGAGACCTCGCCGGGTCTCGAACCGGCGCCGCCGGCCGTCGACGGGGTCGTCGAACTCGAGCACGGCCGAGAGCAGCTGGAGCGGCCGCGAGAAGTCGTCGTCAGCCGGCTCCCGGTCCACGGGATAGAGCGGGTCGTTCAGGATCGGGATGCCGAGGCCGTGCAGCTGGCAGCGCAGCTGGTGCGTGCGCCCGGTCCGAGGCGTGAGCCGGTAGAGCCCGAGGCCGCCGCGCCGGTCGAGGAGCTCGACCAGCGTCTCCGCGTTCGCTGGGACGCCCGGCACCTCCCGGGCCTGGTGCACGCCGTGCTCCTTGGCCACGTGGCTGCACCGCACGAGCGGCAGATCGAGGTCCTCACGGATCGGGGCGACCGCGAGGTACTCCTTGTGCACCGCCCCTGCCGCGAAGATGCCTTGGTAGGCCCCGCGCCAGCGCTGCTCCGTCGTCAGCAGCAGCACCCCGGCCGTCGGCCGGTCGAGCCGGTGCGCGGGGGTGAGCCGGGGCAGACCGGTCAGCACGCGCGCCCTCGCGAGCGCACTCTGCACGACGTGCCGGCCGCGCGGCATCGTCGAGAGGAAGTGCGGCTTGTCGACCACCACGAGCCGCTCGTCGCGGTGCAGCAGCTCGAGCTCGAAGGGCACCGGCACCTCGTCGGGCAGGTCGCGGTGGGTCCAGACGACCGACCGCGGAACGAACGGCGCATCGACGGGAACCGGCGTCCCGGAAGCGTCGACGAACTCCCCATCGCGCAGCTTGCGGTCCACCTCGTCCGGCGCCAGACCGGTCGCGAGCCGTTCGACGAGGTGCTCTCGCAACGTCATCCACGGCCCGCCCTGGGGCATCCGGATGCGTTGCGCGTCGACGCCGTGCCGCGGCGGCAGGGGTGACGCGGGGATCCCGCCGCGGGCCACCTAGCTGCCCTCGACGCGCAGATCGGTCTCCTGCCCGAGAAAGCGCCCGTATGCCGCTGTGCTGGCCTCGAGGGCCCGGCGCACGCGCGCGGCCGGCCGGCGGAAGAGCTCGACCTCGACGATGGTCCGCTTGCGGGACGACCCGCGGCGCCAGACTCCGGCGACCTCACCGTCGACGACGACGGTCGGGCGGAACGCCATGTTGCGGCCCGGCACGACCTTGACGAGGTGCTCCGGTGGCAGGACGACATCCCTGGTCTTGTAGCCGAGCAGGAGCTCGTCCCACTGCGGCAGGAGGTGCACGCGGGGCCCCGTCGCGCCGGACTGCGTCCGCGACGGACCTGGTGCAGCTGCCTCCGTCGACGCCTGCGAATCGTCGGCGTGCCGGAGCCAGACCTCACCGTCGACCTCGTGACGCTCGACGCGGTCTCCCAGCAGCGCGAGGGCCTCGCGCGCCAGTCCGAGCCCGTGGTTGACCCAGCCCGCGAGGTCGCGCTCGGTGACGGGGCCGTGGCTGCGCAGGTAACGGTCGGCGATCGTGGCGAGCGCTTCCTCGCGAGCAGGGTTGGCAGAGAAGGGAACCCACGAGTCGATGAGGACGAAACTCGGTTGCCTGCCGATGAGTGGGCCCTGGCAGAGCAGCCCGGTCATGCAGTGGTAGCCCACGAGGTGATAGGCCCGCTGCCCGGCCGGGTCGATGCCGTGGCGGGCCAGCAGGGCGACGACGTCGGGGCGGCTCATCGGCTCGGTCAGGTGCTCCGCGAGGACCTCCCCGGCCCGCTTCACGTCGGTCTCAGCGATGCCGAGCTCGTCGAAGCGCCGGCCGAGGGAGCCGAGGACGCGGGGGCCGAAGAGCTCGCACATCCAGCGGGCGTCCTCGGCGAGCACCCAGTGCAGGGTGCCGCGCATCGGCCAGGTCCGGACGATCTCACACTCGACGACGGCTTGCTCGACCTCGGCTGCCGTCAGGCCGGTCCGCAGGCCGAACGACCAGGCGCCACTGCCGTAGTCCTGCGCCTGCAGCGCCCCCACCCTGCGCAGGAGGTCCGCGGCGGACGCCGGTCGCTCGAGGGTCCCGAGCGGTGGCTCGATGGCGAGACCGGACAGCCGCTGCCGGCGCCACCCGGCGAGGAGGGCGGGGTCCGTCGGGAGGGCCGTGAGCGGCATACGGGTGGGTGTCCTCAGCCTAGGACCGACGGGCCGAACTGGGCCTTGAGGTCACCGAACAGCGCGGACGTCGCGTTGACGCGCAGCGTGTCGTCGAGCGACATGAGCACGGAGCGACCCGGCTGGGTCAGCTTGACGTGCACCTCCGTCGCGCCCGGGTGCTCCCGGAGGATCTCCTTGAGCCGCTCGGCGCGAGCCTGGTTGACCTGGCTGAGCGGGAGCGTCAGCACGACGGGACCACGGGGGCCCTCCTTGATGTCGGGGATGAGCAGCTCCTGGGCGAAGATCGAGATCGAGTCGTCACGGGAGCTGACCCGGCCCTTCACGGCGCAGACCGTGTCCTGGGCCAGCATCGTGGAGTAGGTCATGTAGGCGGACGGGAAGAAGAGGCACTCGATGGCGCCGTCGAGGTCCTCGACGGTCGCGATCGCCCAGAGGTCGCCCTTCTTGGTCCGCTTGAGCTGCAGGCTCGTGATGAGGCCGGCCACGGTGACGTTGGTGCCGTCGGGCTTGCCCTCGTCGCCGACGAGCGAGGCGATGGTGGTGTCGGCGTGCGCGGCGAGGATGTGCTCGATGCCGAAGAGCGGGTGGTCGGAGACGTAGAGGCCGAGCATCTCGCGCTCGAAGGACAGCAGGGTCGACTTGTCCCACTCGAGCGGCGGGACGGGCGGCAGCCCGTCGAAGGCGTCTGCCCCGCCGGCCGCGTCGTCGGCGGCGAACGAGCCGAAGAGGCTGTCCTGTCCGATCGCCTCCTGCTTCTTCACCTCGACGAGGGCGTCGATGTAGCGCTCGTGCACCTCGACCATGCCGCGCCGGCTCTCTCCGAGCGAGTCGAACGCGCCGCCCTTGATGAGCGACTCGATGGTGCGCTTGTTGCACACGAGTGCCGGGACCTTGGCGAGGAAGTCCTTGAAGGAGGCGAACGCGCCCTTCTCCTCCCGGGCCTTGATGATCGCCTCGACGACAGGCAGGCCCACGTTGCGGATCGCGGCGAGCCCGAACCGGATGTCGGTGCCGACCGCCGCGAAGTTCGCGACGGACTGGTTGACGTCGGGCGGCAGCACCTTGATGCCCATGCGGCGGCACTCGTTGAGGTAGAGCGCCGACTTGTCCTTGTCGTCGCGCACGCTCGTCAGCAGCGCGGCCATGTACTCGGCCGGGTAGTTCGCCTTGAGGTAGCCGGTCCAGTAGGAGACGACACCGTAGGCGGCGGTGTGGGCCTTGTTGAACGCGTAGTCGGAGAACGGGACGAGCACTCCCCAGAGGGCGGCGATGGAGGCCTCGTTGAAGCCGTTGGCCTTCATGCCCTCGGAGAAGGGGACGTACTCGGCGTCGAGCACCTCCTTCTTCTTCTTGCCCATCGCGCGCCGGAGCAGGTCCGCGTTGCCGAGCGTGTAGCCGGCGAGCTTCTGCGCGATCTCCATGACCTGCTCCTGGTAGATGACCAGGCCGTAGGTCGTGCCGAGGATCGGCTCCAGCGCCGACACCATCTCGGGCTGCAGCTTGCCCTTCAGCTGCGGGTCGAGCGGGATGAGCTCCTGCTTGCCGTTCTTGCGCAGTGCGAAGTTCGTGTGGGCGTTGACGCCCATCGGTCCGGGCCGGTAGAGCGCGAGGGCGGCGGAGATGTCCTCGAAGTTGTCCGGCTGCATGAGCCGGAGCAGCGAGCGCATGCCGCCACCGTCGAGCTGGAAGACGCCGAGGGTGTCGCCCCGACCGAGCAGCTCGTAGGTCGCCTTGTCGGTCATGTCCTTGGACAGCGCGTCGAGGTCGATCTCCTCGCCACGGTTGGCCCTGATGTTCTCGATGGCGTCGTCGAGGATCGTCAGGTTGCGCAGCCCGAGGAAGTCCATCTTGACCAGACCGAGCGACTCGCAGCTCGGGTAGTCGAACTGGGTGATGACCTGCCCGTCCTGGAGGCGCCGCATGATCGGGATGACGTCGATGAGCGGCTCGCTGCTCATGATGACGCCGGCCGCGTGCACACCCCACTGCCGTTTCAGGCCCTCGAGGCCCTTGGCGGTGTCGACGACCTCCTGGAAGTGCCGCTCGGTCTGCACGAGCGCCCGGAAGTCGCCGCCCTCGTTGTAGCGCTTGTGCTCGGGGTTGTAGATCTCGGAGAGCGGCACGCCCTTGCCCATGACGTCCGGCGGCATGGCCTTGGTCAGCTGCTCGCCGACGCTGAACGGGTGGCCCATGACCCGGGCCGCGTCCTTGACGGCCTGCTTGGCCTTGATGGTGCCGTACGTGACGATCTGGGCCACCCGCTCGTCGCCGTACTTCTCGGTGACGTACTTGATGACCTCGCCGCGCCTGCGCTCGTCGAAGTCGACGTCGAAGTCGGGCATCGACTTGCGCTCGGGGTTGAGGAACCGCTCGAAGATCAGCCCGTGCGGGATCGGGTCGAGGTCGGTGATGCCCATCGCGTAGGCGCACATCGAGCCTGCTCCAGAGCCGCGGCCCGGCCCGACCCGGATGCCGTTGCGCTTGGCCCAGTTGATGAAGTCGGCGACGACGAGGAAGTAGCCCGGGTAGCCCTTCGAGACGATGACGTCCTCTTCGTAGGCCGCCTGCTTGCGTGCATAGTCGGGCACCCCCTCGGGGAAGCGGCGCTGCAGCCCGGTCTCGACCTCCTTGATGAACCAGGAGGTCTCGTCCTCGCCGGGCGGGCAGGGGAAGCGGGGCATGTAGCGCCCCTCCCCCTCGGTGAAGTCGATGTTGCACCGCTCGGCGATGAGCAAGGTGTTGTCGCAGGCCTCGGGCAGCTCACGCCACAGGTGGCGCATCTCCTGCGGGGACTTGAGGTAGAAGTCGTCGGCGTCGAACTTGAACCGGTTGGGGTCCATCAGGGTCGAGCCGGACTGCACGCAGAGCAGGGCAGCGTGCGCCTTCGCGTCCTCGGCCCTCGTGTAGTGCAGGTCGTTGGTCGCGACGAGGGGCAGGCCGACATCCTTGGCGAGCCGGAGCAGGTCCCGCTGGACGCGGCGCTCGATGTCGAGGCCGTGGTCCATCAGCTCGCAGAAGACGTTGTCGCGTCCGAAGATCTCGCGCAGCTCGCCGGCGACCTGCCGTGCCTCGTCGTACATCCCGAAGCGCAGCTTGGTCTGGATCTCGCTCGACGGGCAGCCGGTCGTGACGATGATGCCCGTGCCGTAGGTCTGCAGCAGCTCCCGGTCGATGCGGGGCCACTTCGTGTACACCTGGTCGAGCGAGGCGTGCGAGCTCATCCGGAAGAGGTTGTGCATGCCCTCGACGGTCTCGGCGAGCATCGTCATGTGGGTGTAGGCGCCGCCGCCGGAGATGTCGTCGCGGCCGCCGTCGCCCCAGCTGACCTTCGTCCGGTCGGTGCGGTGGGTGCCCGGCGTGATGTAGGCCTCGACGCCGACGATCGGCTTGACGCCCGTCCCCTGCGCCTTCTTCCAGAACTCGTAGGCCCCGAAGACGTAGCCGTGGTCGGTCGTCGCGAGGGCCGGCATGCCCATGCGCGCCGCCTCCGTGAAGAGGTCGCCGATCCGCGCCGCACCGTCGAGCATCGAGTACTCCGTGTGGACGTGGAGGTGGACGAAGCTCTTGTCGGGCGCGGTTTCGGTGGACATCGGGGAGAGTCTAAGCCGCGTCGGCGACACTCCTCGGCGTGTCGTCCGCGGGTGTCGACCTGGCCGTCGGGTGGGGGCCAAGCAACCCTCGGAGTATGCCGCTCAGCGGGCTCTCGCTGCCCGCGCCGCGGGTGCCCTCAGAAGGTGGCGACGACGTCCAGCGCGTGCTGCAGCTCCTCGGGATAGGGGCTCGCGAAGTGGACGTACTCCCCCGTGGTCGGGTGCTCGAAGCCCAGCCCGACCGCATGCAGCCACTGCCGGTCCAGACCGACGCGGGCCGCCAGCCTGGGGTCGGCGCCGTAGAGGGGGTCGCCGACGCACGGGTGCTTGAGGGCCGCCATGTGGACACGGATCTGGTGGGTCCGGCCGGTCTCGAGGTGGATCTCGAGCAGGCTCGCGTGCCGGAACGCCTCGATCACCTCGTAGTGCGTGACCGACGGCTTGCCGGACCTCATCACCGCGAACTTGTAGTCGTAGCCGGGATGGCGGCCTATCGGCGCCTCGATCGTCCCGACGACCGGGTCGGGCAGGCCCTGCACGAGGGTGTGGTAGGTCTTGTCGACGCTCCGGCTGCGGAAGGCCTGTTTGAGCCGCGAGTAGGCGACCTCGCTCTTGGCGACCACCATCAGGCCGGAGGTGCCCACATCGAGTCGGCTGACGATCCCCTGCCGCTCGGGGGCACCCGAGGTCGAGATCCGGAACCCGGCCGCGGCGAGGCCACCGACCACGTCGGGACCGTCCCAGCCGACGCTCGGGTGAGCGGCGACGCCGGCGGGCTTGTCGACGACGACGATGTCGTGGTCGTCGTGCACGATCCGCATCCCCGGGACCGGCTCGGCCCGCGGAGAGACACGGGGGCCGGAGTCCTCGCTCGGGAGCGCCACCTCCAGCATCGACCCGGCGGTGAGCCGCTCCGACTTGACGACCGGCTTCCCGTCGACGACGACGTGCCCGTCTCCGGCGAGGTCGGCTGCTCTCGTGCGGGAGAGCCCGAAGAGTCGGGAGATGGCGGCGTCGACCCGCTCGCCCTCGAGCCCCTCCGGGACGAGGACGGTTCGCACGTCAGGCATCCCGGCGCCTCGTCCCGTGGTCGCGGCGCCCGTCGACGCCGATGCCGCGCAGGGCGAGCAGGACGATGAGGATGGCCGCCGCGACGATCCAGAT
>DASSTN010000185.1:0-4794 GCA_035707905.1 Intrasporangium sp. | reverse complement strand
GACGGCATCCGCGTCAGCGGTGCTGGCTGCCGAGCGCACCTGTGCGGCCACCGCACGTGCGAAGGACCCGGCCGCGGCGCTCGCGTCCGTCGACGCCGAGGTGGCCCAGGGCGGCCTCGACATCGTCGACCTGAGCGCCGGGCTGCAGGACGACCAGAAGTACCTCGAGTGGGGGACGACCCGGGACGCGGCGATGGCCGCGATCTGGGACGAGGCGTCCAGACGGTGGGGCACCAAGGTGACCCTCCAGGCGCGCAAGGCGCTGGCCCATCCCGGGGCCTACCGGGGGGACGCCCGGACGGCCGAGGCGGACGTGCACACCTATGTCGACATCCCCCTCGCGCACGGTGCCGCCGCCGTCGACGTGTGGACGTGGAGCCAGCCGTACAAGGACGCCACCTACCAGCTCACCGACCCCGGGCTGGGCGGCAACGCGCTCATCACGGCGTTGGAGGCCCGCCGAACGAAAGGAGCGAAGCTGTGGACGCACATGACGCCGTCGTCACTCCAGCGCGGCCTGGAGCAGGACGTCTCCGCGGCGACGAGGATCTTCGATGCGATCCTGGTCGCCTCTGGGACGGGCTGATCCCTGGCCCGGTCTCACCGGCTCGTCGCACCCTCGACGTCGTCGCCGCCGTGGCCGGCATCGTCGGGCTCGCACCCCTGCTGCTCGTGATCGCCCTCCTCGTCCGGCTGACGAGCAAGGGGCCGGTGCTCTTCCGCCAGGTCCGGCTGACGACGGGCCGGTGCGAGTTCACGATCTACAAGTTCCGCACGATGACGGTCACGCGCGGAGGGCCGGAGTTCACGGTGCCCGGGGACAGCCGCGTGACCCGGCTCGGCGCGGTGCTGCGGCGCACGAGCCTCGACGAGCTGCCGCAGCTGTTCAACTTGCTCCGCGGCGACATGACCCTCGTCGGGCCCCGCCCCGAGACACCGGCGCTCGCCGCCCAGTACCCGCCGGAGCTGCAGTTCGTCCTGCACGCGACGCCCGGCCTGACCGGCCCCGCCCAGCTGCGGCTGCGTGACCACGTCTGCTTCCCGCCCGATGTCCGGGACCCTGAGCGGTGGTACGTCGAGCGCATCGTGCCGGCCCGGGTCGCGCTCGACGAGTCGTTCCTGCGCGCGGCGTCCCTGCCGGCCACGGTCCGAGTCGTGGTGCAGACGCTGGTCTACGTCATCACCGGGCGGCCTCCGACGGCGTGAGAGGACCGTCGTCGAGCGGGGGCGATGACGCGCGGGTCGTCATAGGGGTCGGTTGGCGAGCGGTATGCCGGCCAGCGGGCGGCTGACGAGCGGGTCGCAGCGGGCGTTGAGGCACCTGCCCGTCTCGAGGTCGAAGTCGAAGTTGTGTCCGAGGCAGCGCAGCACCCCGTTGGACACGATCGCCCCGTGGGTGAGGTCCTCGCCGGCGTGCGGGCAGTAGCGGCTGACCTCCCACGCCTGACCGCCGGAGGTGAGGGTCACGGTCTCGTTGGGGTCCCTGCTCGTCTCGTAGCGCTCGACGGCCTCCAGCGCGGTGGCGTCGGCATGCTTGAGGAGGCCGACGAGGTAGTCGTTGTAGTGGTCCGGGTCGCGCCAGGCCGAGATCCGCAGCGAGAGCAGCAGGTCCTCCCAGCGGACCCGGCCGGTCAGGACGGCGTCCAGCCACCGCCCCGCCACGCGGATCCGGTATGCCGCTGGGCCGGCTCCGCCGTCCAGGTCCACTCGGGTGCGCCCCGAGCCGAGCTCGACGTCCCAGATGCCCCCGTCGGCGCCGTCCACGACGAACCGGATCGTCATGTCGATGCGGTGCACGAAGTAGTCGGACAGCTTCGCGAGCTCGAGGAAGTGCTCCGCGAAGCGGTCCGGGAGGCCGCTGCCGGCCGGCGGGTCGGGATTGGCGGCGTGGATGGCCGCCACCTCGTCGTGGCGCCGCGCGGCGTAGTCACGCAGGTAGTCCTCGGTGTCGCCGTAGTCGAAGCCCGCCCAGTGGGGGTCACGATCGATGCAGCCGCTGGCGACCTCGAGCCGGTCACCGGGCATCAGCGTCTCCGTGTGCTGTCGCGGCAGCCGCTCGCGGAGGAAGGCCGCCGCCTGGCCCTGGTCCGGGAAGATGCCCGGTGGCCGCATCCCGGCGTTGAGGTGGAACAGCGCGGGGTCGAGGAAGCACGGCGGTCCCGCGTAGGGGACGACGAGCCGGGCCGGGGCCGAGCGCAGCAGCCGGCTGACGGACTTGAACTTGCCGATCCGTTTGTCGGCGCTGATCTGCGCCATGACCTCGGGTGGGTACTCGTAGCAGATCGGGTGCCACGACGCCCCGGACATCTGCACCCCCATGACGTCGATCGGGTGGCCGCACTCGGTGGCCGCCCGGCGCAGCTGGGCGACGCTGAGCCGGGCGTCGTTGGTGTGCAGGATCGCGTGCCCGCCGGCATGGATGAGGATCGCCGAGTCGTGGCACATCGGCGACTGCTCCTGGATGACGGTGACCCAGTCACCAGCAGCATTGAGGGTCAACCGTTCCCAGCTGTCCAGCTCGATGACCACATTGTCGATGCCGGCGGCGCGGATGCGGCTGAGCATCTCCGGCGCCGGGTAGTGCGGGATGACGATCCGCACGGACGGCGGGAGTGAGGCGAGGAACGGCAGGTCGAGGTGGTCGAGATGCTCGTGGGAGATCGCGACCCAGTCCGCCTCGAGCACGTCCGGCCGGCGGAGGTGGGAGTTGTCGGGGAACTGGAACCACGACCCGAGGAACGCGCCGCCCGGCGACACCCATGGGTCACACAGCATGGTGAGGTCGGGGGTGTCGATCCGCAGACCGGCGTGGCCGAGGAAGGTGACGACGGGAGCGCTCATGCCTCGAGCGTGCGCCGTCGACGGGCCCTGGGGATCACCCCGAGGATGGACGGTCGACTACACCAAACGCATGAGACGCGTCACCCACCCCGATCGACAGTGTGCCATTCCCGATCGACAGTGCGCCATTCCCGATCGACAGTGCGGCATTCCCGATCGACAGTGCGCCATTCCCGATCGACAGTGCGATGGCGCGGTCGTCGGACCGCCCTAGGGTGGCCGGGTGAGCAGCGACCCTGACCTTGAGCCCGAGACAACGCGTCACCTGACCCAGCTCCTGGCGACTGCCCAGCGGGAGCAGCGGCTGCCGTCAGTGGCCGCCGGGATCGTGCGGGGTGGGCGGCTCGTCTGGTCCGATGCGATCGGGACGCTCGACGGCCGCGCGGGCGGTCAGGCGGCCGACAGCGACACGCAGTACCGGATGGGGTCGATCACGAAGACGTTCGTGGCCGTCGCGGTCATGCGTCTCCGGGACGCCGGGCGCCTCGACCTGGCGGACCGGTTCGAGGAACACGTGCCCGGCTCGGCACTGGGCGGCGCCACGATCGCGCAGCTGCTCTCGCACGGTGGCGGCGTCCAGGCGGAGACGAACGGACCCTGGTGGGAACGTACCCCGGGCGGGTCCTGGGACGACCTCGTGGGCTCGCCCGTCGTCCAGCGGTTCCGGGCCGGGCGCCGGTTCCACTACACGAACGTCGGGTATGCCGCTCTCGGCGAGCTCCTCGCGCGCGCCCAGGGCGTCGGCTGGTTCGACGTCGTACGGCGTGACCTGCTCGAGCCGATGGGGATGCGACGCACCACGACGCGGCCGACGGGCCCGGCGGCCGTCGGGCTGGCCGTCCACCCCTTTGCCGACCTGCTGCTTCACGAGCCGGAGCACGATGCCGGTGCCATGGCCCCGGCCGGCCAGCTGTGGACGACCGTCGAGGACCTCGCGAAATGGGCGGCCTTCGTCGCGGGCGACACCGGCGACCTGCTCTCCACCGACACGCTCGCCGAGATGCTCGAGCCGCACGCGGTTGTCGACCTGCCAGGGCTGCCGTGGACCGGCGCGCACGGGCTCGGCTGGCAGCTCTGGAACGTCGGTGGCCTGCGTTTCGCCGGTCACACCGGCTCGATGCCGGGCTTCCTGGCGGGGTTGCGGGTCGCCCTCGACGGCGGCGACGGCGTCGTGGCGTTCACGAACTCGACGAGCGCGGCGCTGGGCCCGACGACGGAGCGCCTCCTCACCGAGCTCATCCAGCGCGAGCCCCGTCTGCCCCAGCCTTGGCACGCCGACGGAGACGCCCGGCTCCTCGACCTCACGGGGCTGTGGCACTGGGGGGCCGGGGTGGTCACCGGGCGCATCGACGGTCCGCACTTCGTCCTCGGCGAGCCCGGCCAGGCCCGCGGCTCCCGGTTCGCGCCGGTCGGTCCCGACGAGTGGGTGGGGCTCGACGGCTACTACACCGGCGAGCCGCTGCGCGTCGTCCGTCGCGCCGACGGCACGGTCTCGCACCTCGACCTCGCATCCTTCCGCTTCACCCGCACGCCATACGATCCGGCGGCCGACGTCCCGGGCGGCATCGACGACCTCGGGTGGCACTGATGCCGACGCCTGACCTCGCGGTCCTGTCTTGGCCGCGTCGCACTGCTCGCCTCGTGCTCCGACCGGCGACGCTCGCCGATGTCGACGCCATCCACGGCTTCCGGCGGCTGCCTGATGTGGTGCGCCACATGAGCCACGAT
Organism: Intrasporangium sp.; assembly: GCA_035707905.1. Classification (GTDB taxonomy): domain Bacteria; phylum Actinomycetota; class Actinomycetes; order Actinomycetales; family Dermatophilaceae; genus Intrasporangium_A. Next base: position 225 of record DASSTN010000185.1, on the reverse strand, counting down.
GTCCTGACGAGGGATGACGTGGTGGCGCGGGTCGCCGACCGGCTGCGCCGAGCGTCCGTCGATGCCGAGCGCCCCTGCCTCGGACTCGTCGTCGAGGAGCGCGGCACGGTCGTCGGGGACGCCATGCTGTCGCTCGAGCCGAGCCAGAGCATCTCCCATGTCCCGACGCACGAGTGGGAGGGCACCATCGGGTATGCGTTGCACCCCGACCAGCAGGGGCGAGGG
>DASSTN010000184.1:0-3246 GCA_035707905.1 Intrasporangium sp. | reverse complement strand
TGAAGAGCGCGAGCCGACCGGCCCCGTCCGGCAAGGGGATCTCGACGGCGAGGTCGACCCGTCCGGGCCGTTGTGCAAGGGCGACCTCGAGGTCGGCGACGCGGTTGGTGGTGAGCAGGAAGGCGACGTCAGCGTCGGCGTCGAGGCCGTCGAGGGCGTCGAGCACTTCGAAGAGGAGCGGTTGTGGACCCATCGCAAACGACCGGTCCTCAGCGACGAGGTCGACGTCCTCGAGGACGACGATGGCAGGCTGGTGGGCGCGGGCGACCTTGGCCGCGGCATGGATCTGCCCGAGGGCGCCGCCGCTGAGGAGCACGGCGGTCGTTCCCGGCGTCGAGCTGAGCAGGTAGCGCACCGTGTGTGTCTTGCCCGTGCCTGGCGGGCCATAGAGCAGGACACCCCGCTTGAGGTGCTGGCCGAAGGTGCGGAGGCGCTCACGCTGCTCGCCGATCCCGACGACGTGGGCGCGGATGCGGTCAAGGGCGCCCTCGGGCAGGATGACGTCGGACGCGGAGAGCGAGGGGCGGGCGACGAAGGTGACCCCGGCCATGCCGCGCCCGTAGGGGTCCGAGCCAAAGGTGATGATCTGGCCGCGCAGCACGCTCCGCTCGTCCATGAGGGCCCGCAGCCGGTCGATGAGTGACTCCGCGACGGAGCGCTCCGCAGCGATGACTTCGAGGACGGCCTCCTCCCGGCCGAACTGAGGTGCGTACCCCATGACCCGGACGGCGAGGGGCGTCCCTTCCCACCGGAAGAGGTGCACTCCGGACGACACGACCTGCCTGCGATCGCTGGCGCCCGGGCCGGTGGGCAGCTGGGCATAGTCGACCGCGCCCACGTGCACCCCGCCACCCCAGGGGCCGCCCACCTGGAGCAGGTCGGCGATGGTCATGTGGTGGCGCATGTCCCCCGCGATCCCGATCAGCCGGGACTCGCCGTCGGCGCCGACCAGCTCCGCCAGCGCGATGTCGGCGTCGACGACCCGATGGGGCGGGACCTTCTCCGCCACGACGGGAAGGCGCCGGGCGTCCGTGCCGAGGTGACCTGAGAGGGCATCTGCCAGGCCTTCCCCGGGCTCCTCCATATCGCCGAACCGTTCCAGCGCCGTCTGCACGAAGCGACGGAACTGGCGCATGAAGTCGACCAGCCCCTCGTCACCTGCGCCGACGCGCCCCTCGTCACCTGCGCCGACGCGCCCCTCGTCACCCGCGGCGACCGCCCTGTCGTCCCTCATGTGGTCACGCTAGGGCACCCCACCGGGCGTGCACGGCCGAACGCCATACTCGCTCCACTAGTCTCGGGTCGTGCTGCTCTCAGACAAGGACATCCGCGCAGAGATCGACTCGGGGCGGGTCGTGCTCGACCCGTGGGACCCCGACATGGTGCAGCCGTCGAGCGTCGACGTGCGGCTCGACAAGTTCTTCCGGCTGTTCGACAACCACAAGTACCCCTACATCGACCCCGCGGCGGAGCAGCCGGACCTGACGAGGCTCGTCGAGGTGGGCGGTGAGGACGACGCGTTCGTCCTGCACCCCGGTGAGTTCGTCCTGGCCTCGACGTTCGAGACGGTGACGCTGCCCGACGACCTCGCCGCGCGCGTCGAGGGCAAGAGCTCGTTGGGCCGGCTGGGCCTGCTCACCCACGCGACGGCCGGCTTCGTCGACCCCGGTTTCTCCGGCCACGTCACGCTGGAGCTGTCGAACGTCGCGACCCTCCCGATCAAGCTCTATCCCGGTATGAAGATCGGGCAGCTCTGCTTCTTCCGCCTCACCTCGCCCGCTGAGCACCCCTATGGCTCAGGCCCCTACGGCTCGCACTACCAGGGCCAGCGCGGTCCGACCGCGAGCCGCTCGTTCCAGAACTTCCACCGTACGCACGTCTGACCCGAGGCCGTATGCCGCTCACCTCCCTCGCCTGGGACGCCGCTCCCGCTTCGGCCGGCGCCGTCGCCCTGCTCCTGCACGGGGGCGCCGTCGAGGGGCGCCAGGCGAACCGGCCGTGGTCGCACAACGTCGCCCGGATCTACCCGCTCGGCCGTGCGGTCGCCGCCTCTGCGACGCCAGCACCCCTCGCCGTCGCCCGGCTCCGGTTCCGCTGGCGCGGTTGGAACGGCGACGAACGGTCACCGGTCGCCGACGCCCTGTGGGGTCTCGAGCAGGTCCGGAGCCGCTACCCGGGTCGCCCGATCGCGCTGATCGGCCACTCCATGGGTGGACGCACAGCGCTCCACGTCGCGGACGAGCCGGACGTGCGGCTGCTTCTCGGCCTCTCACCGTGGATCGAGGCCGACGACGCGCTGCCGACGAAGGCCGACCTGAGGACGGTGCTCATCCACGGCGACCGCGACACCATCTGCCCGCTCTGGGCCTCGCGGGAGACGGTCGAGAAGCTGCGCGCCGAGGGCCGCCACGCCTCCCTCATCAGGGTCGCCCGCTCCGACCACGCCATGCTGATCCGAGCCGGTCTCTGGTCGCGGCTCATCACCGACGTCGTGATCGCCGGCCTCGCGGACGCCCTCGGCGGTGCCACGCCGCCGGGCCCCGAACCGGCGCGCTCCATCGCCGAGCAGGCCGTCAGCGATCCCGGCATCTACGAGATCTGAACCTCGCCCGAGGACCGGATGCGGGGACTCGTCGCACGGTCGACCGGGATTTGTGCACTGTCGACCGGGATTTGTGCACTGTCGACCGGGATTACCGCACGGTCGATGGGGATTTGTGCACTCTCGACCGCGATTTGCGCACTGTCGATTGGGATAGGCGCACTGTCGAAGTGGCATCTCGACAGGAAAGAGTGACGGTTCTGTCGGCGAACGTCGGTAGCGTGAGGTCGCATGATCCGCTTCGACGGCGTGACCAAGACCTACGGCGCCGGCCCGCCCGCCGTCGACCACCTGAGTCTCGAGGCCGCGACGGGGCAGATCACCGTCCTCGTGGGTCCATCCGGCTGCGGCAAGACGACGACTCTGCGCATGGTCAACCGCCTCATCACGCCGACGTCCGGCACCGTCTCCATCGACGGCGTCGACACGGCGACCATGGACCTGACCCAGCTGCGGCGCGGGATCGGCTATGTCATCCAGCAGGCCGGCCTCTTCCCGCACCGCACCGTGGTCGACAACGTCGCAACGGTGCCGCGACTGCTCGGCTGGAGCAAGACCAAGGCACGCAGCAGGGCCCTCGAGCTGATCGAGCTCGTCGGCCTCGAGCCCGACCTGGCGAAGCGCTACCCGGCCCAGCTGTCCGG
>DASSTN010000183.1:0-4718 GCA_035707905.1 Intrasporangium sp. | reverse complement strand
CTGGGGCCGGGGCCGGGCGGGGCTGGCGACGGTCCGCCCGGTCGGCGCGGTGCGGTCCGGGGGCGGGTGAGCTGCTCATCGGGGCCACCTCTGCAGTGGTGCGGTGGGCGGTCGGGGTCACGCGGCGGGCCACGAACGGCGACTCGGGCGTGGCGAGGGCCGGCGCCGGGGCGCGCTTCTGGAGCACCCGCATCGCCTCCGAGAACCGCTCGACCGAGTCGCTCGCCGCGGCGTCCTCACGGCGTCGGATCCAGTGCTGGAGGAGGTAGGCAGCCCAGGTCGCCACGATGACGACGAAGATCAGGCTGCCCACTTGCACGGCACCAACCGTAGGCCGTCACATCCGTCACACCTTGCACATTCGTTGCGTGTCGCGCAAGAGTCGGCGGCTATCGATCTGACAACCGTCCGAGCAGCCCTCCCGGGCCCAGTTCCTCGACCGTCACGGCGAACGTCCGGTGGTCCCGCCAGGCGCCGTCGATGTGGAGGAACCGCTGACGAATTCCCTCGTCGCGCAGGCCGAGTCGGCGCACCACGCCGAGCGAGCGGTCGTTGTCGAGTCGGATGTTGACCTCGATGCGGTGCAGTCCGGCACCGCGCAGCGCGTGGTCGATGGCGAGCGCCACCGCCCGGGTCGCGATGCCCTGTCCCCCTGCGGAGCGGTCGAGCCAGTAGCCCACGGCCGCCGACTGCTGCGCCCCACGGACGATCCCGAAGATGTGGACCTGGCCGACGATGTGGCCGTCGACGTCGACGACCCAGGGCAGCAGGTGGTCGGCCCGCGCCTCGGCGTCGAGGTCCTTGACGAACTGCCGGAACGACACCGCGGGCCGGGCCCGGACGCCCGGTGGGAGCGTCGGCTCCCAGGGCTTGACGTGGCTGGCGTTGTCGGAGCGGATCCGGTGCCAGTCGTCCTCGTCGCCGACCCGTAGGGGACGCAGGGTGATCGGCGGGGTTCCGACCTCGTCGGTCAGCACGAGCGGCCAGGGCGCGCCGGCCCCCCGGTGCGGCCTCCAGTGCAGCTTCACGACAAGGTGTCCCGCCCGTCAGGCGCTCTCGTGGTCGCTGCCGGGGATCTGGACGAGGATGTGGGCGAGCACCCGCTCGAGGACCTCGAGCGCGTCGACGACCGCGCCCTTGGAGCCCGGGAGGTTGGCGACGAAGGTCCGCCCGGCCAGCCCGGTCAGCCCGCGGGAGAGCATCGCCGTCGGCACCCCCTTGGCGATACCCGCCGCGCGGAGCGCCTCGGCCACCCCCGGGACGATCAGGTCGATGAGGGGAGCCGTCATCTCCGGGGTCTGGTCGGTGGGCGTCAGACCGGTGCCGCCGGACGTGAGGACGAGGTCGGGCTCGGAGGCGAGGGCCACCCGCAGGGCGCGGCCGAACTCGTCGCCGTCGGGGACCACTATCGGGTCCGGCACCTGGAAGCCCCACTCGCGGAGCCGCTCGACGAGGATCGGCCCGGAGCGGTCGGGATAGGTGCCGCGCGCGGCACGGGTCGAGGCGACGAGGACCACGGCGCGCCGGCCCTCCCCCATCGGGTCTTCACTCACTCCAGTCTCCTGACCGTCCGCCGGACTTTGCCGTGACCCGCACGTCAGTGATCCGACCGTGCTTGTCGACCGCCTTGACCATATCGATCAGGGCGAGCGCCGCGACCGTGACGGCGGTGAGGGCCTCCATCTCGATGCCCGTTCGGTCCGCGGTGCGGACCGTGGCGGTGATCGAGACGCCGTCGTCCTCCACGACGAGGTCGACCTCGACGCCGTGGACGGCGATCGGGTGGGCGAGCGGGATGAGGTCGGGGGTCCGCTTCACGGCCTGGATGCCGGCGATGCGGGCGACGGCGAGCGCGTCGCCCTTCGGCACGTTGCCCTCACGGAGGGCCGCGATGGCGGACGGGCCGAGCATGACGCGCCCGGCCGCGCTCGCCTGTCGCGCCGTGACCGGCTTCGCGGACACGTCGACCATGTGGGCCGTGCCGTCCCCGCGCACATGGGTGAGCCGGGCCTTCTCTGCGGTCACCGGTGGCCCTCCCCGTCGAGGAGGATGACGTCGAACTGGTCACCGGGCGCGACGTCCGTGACCGCGGCGGGGACGACGAGCAGGGCGTTGGCCCGGGAGAGGTCGGCGATGAAGTGCGAGCCCTGGCCCGCAACCGGTTCGGCGACGAGGTGGCCCACCGCGTCGCGCTGCACCACGGCCCGGGCGAACTGCTCGCGGCCGGCCGGCGAGCGCATCGGCTGGGTCACGGTGGCGAGGTGCAGCGGTCGGGTCTCCGGCTCGAGGCCCATGAGGCGGCGCAGCGCGGGCCGGACGAACAGCTCGAAGGAGACGTAGGACGAGACGGGGTTGCCGGGCAGGGCGAAGATCGGCACCCGGCGCTCGGGTGAGGACCGCACCAGCTGGCCGAAGCCCTGCGGCTTGCCGGGCTGCATCGCGACGGAGACGAAGTCGACCCCCTTGTCCCTGAGCGCGGACTTGACGACGTCGTAGGCGCCCATGGACACCCCGCCGGTCGTCACGATCGCGTCGGCGTCGAGCATGGCCTCGTCGAGCACCCGGATCAGCTCGTCCTCGTCGTCGCCGACGGCGGGGCGGATCTCCGCCGTGGCCCCGGCCGCGACGGCGGCGGCCTGGAGCATCGCGGAGTTCGAGTCGTGGATCTGTCCCGGGCCGAGCGGTTCTCCCGGGGCCACGAGCTCGTCCCCGGTGGGGACGACCACGACGTGCGGACGGCGGTGGACCGCGCAGTCCGAGTGCCCGCTGGCGGCGATGAGGGCCACGGTCCGCGGCCCCACGACGTCGCCGGTCCACGCCACCGCGGTGCCGGCACGGACGTCCTCACCCCGGCGCCGGATGAACTGTCCGGGCACCACTTCGGCGCGGCAGGTGACCAGCCCGTCGGCCGCACCGTCGGTCTGCTCGACGGGGATGACCGCGTCCGCACCGGCCGGCATCGGGGCGCCGGTCATGATGCGGGCAGCCTCGCCCGGGCCGACCTCGACGTCCCCCGTGCCACCGGCCGCGAGCTCGCCGACGATCCGCAGGCGCACCGGCTCGCGGTCGGCACCGGCGAGCGAGGCCGCCTGCACGGCATACCCGTCCATCGAGGAGTTGTCGAAGCCGGGGAGGTCGACGACGGCCGTGACGTCCTCGTCGAGGACGAGCCCGACCGCCTCGGCGAGGGGCACCCGCTGGCGCGGCGCGACCTTGAGCTCGCCGAGGATCGCGTTGAGGTGTTCGGTCGCGGTCCGCACGATCAGCCCTCCCCGAGAACGGCGCCGTCCGGCACGTGCTCGGTGCCCTCGACGAGGACGTCGCCGACACAGCGGACGTCGCGGCCGAAGGTGACGTCCCCGCGGACAGTGAGGCTCGTGCACTCACGCAGCGACGGGACACCGTGCGGGAAGTGCGCGTCGAAGCCGGGGATCAGCTTGAACCACGTGTCGTCGAGGTCGACGAAGGGTTCCGGACCCGGCCGGGCGGCGACGACCCGGTAGTCGTCGTCGAGCCTGAAGAAGTCAGAGCGCATCACGAGCAGGTCATTGGTCGTCTTGACGGGGCGGAAGCGGGTTCGCGGCACGAGGAGCGCCTCGGACCGCTCGAAGATCTCGATCGCGCCGCCCATCGCCGACTCGAGCTGGACCACCCTCGGCGAGGTCTTGTCCGACGGGTCGACGGTCTTGCGGTTGATGATGATCGGCAGGCCGAGCACGCCCTTGCGCTGGGCCATCCGCTTGTTCAGGCCCTCGAGGTTGATCCAGATATTGTTGGCGTGGAAGGTCGAGTGCCGCTCGATGTCCCGGAAGTACTCCTCCTCGCCGGGGTAGACCATGGCGAGGTCGCGCAGGACGAGCCGGCCGTCCGCCTTGCGCACTGCGAGGTGCCCGCCCTTGCGGTCGCTCGCCGTGCGCTCGCAGACCTCGGCGACATAGGGCAGGTCGTGGTCGACCATCCACCCCGCGACGTCGGGGTCGCACGTCGCGCCGAGGTTGTCGGCGTTGGAGATGAAGACATAGCGGATCCCCCGGTCGAGGAGCGTCTCGATCAGACCGGAGGTCATCATCGAGACGAAGACGTCACCGTGCCCCGGGGGGCACCACTCGAGCTCCGGGTCGGCCGGCCAGTCGACCGGGCACAGGTCGCGCGCCCGCAGCTTCGGCTCGGCGCTCTGGAGGAACTCGAGCGGCACGCCGTCGACCTCCAGGTCGGGATAGGACCGAAGCGCCTCGAGGGTCTCGACCGAGGTGCGGAACGAGTTCATGAAGATGAGCGGCACGTCGACGCCCCACCGCTTGCGCAGCGCCAGGGTCTGCTGGGCGATGATGTCGAGGAAGCTGAGGCCGCCGACGACGGGGAGCGCCGACTTCGCACCGTTCATGCCCATCGTCGTGCCGAGCCCGCCGTTGAGCTTGATGATCGCGGTCTGCGACAGCGCCTCGCGGGCCATCTCGTCGCTCACCTCGACCGACTGCAGCCGCTGGATGTCGCGCAGCGGCTCGATGGTCGCCTCGGGGATGACGCCGAGGGCGCCGTCCTCGAGCTGGTGGTAGTAGTGCCGGAAGACGCGGATGGCCTCGTTGGTGATTCCCCGTGCGCGCATGCGGTCGATCGACTGACGTAGCCCCTCGTCGCTCATAGGGTCACTTTACGATGGGGCCCGTGACCGCCAAGGCAGACCTGCGCCGGGCCGCCCGCGCCCGCCGCGCGCGGCT
>DASSTN010000182.1:0-5310 GCA_035707905.1 Intrasporangium sp. | reverse complement strand
GTCGAGGATCCTCATCCTGGCGAGCTGGGCGGCGGTCACGTCGATCGCGCCGACGATCAGCAGGGCAACGATCGAGAACAGCCCGAGGATGAGCAGCCCGATCTGCCCCTCGTCGCGGTGCCCTGCCTGCGAGACCCGACGCCACCATGTCTTTGGCACGCACATGCGGGTGGTGGTCTCGGCCACGGCTGTTCCTCCTTTCCTCACCGGGTCACGAAGGTGTCGACGGCCGAGACGTGGGTCGAGGAGACGGTGACGGACGAGGGCACCCGGTCCGCGATGAAGTCGGGGACGAGGGGCAGTTGCACGGTGATCGAGGCCGTCGCCGTCACCTCGCCGCCAGGCCGGAGGCAGGGACTTCCGTCGCACCGCAGCTCCAGACCGGTGCCGCGGTCGAAGGCGAAGTCCCTGAAGGCCAGGGCGGCCGCGGACCGGGCACGGCTCTCCGCTTCCTCATCGGTGGCTGCGGTGACGAAGGCGCGCCCGGCCTCCCGTCCGGCGAGCGACGCGCTGAACGCACCGGCCTGGATCCGCGCGGCGGTGAGGACGAGGTAGACGAGAGGCAGCAGGAGGCCGATCCCGAGGACGATGAACTCCACGATGGCGCGGCCCTCGTCCCGACGTTGCCAGAGACGGCGGAAGGCTCGGCGGCTCATGACGCCCCCGCCGCCACTTGGCGCTCGCTGAAGGCGCGCCCACTGACCACCAGGCTCCCCGCGGGCCCGATCGGTCCGATGACCGGCAACGGCGCCCTCACCACGACCTCGACGACGAGGACGCCGTCGGAGACCCGTTCCGCCGCGGTGACGTCCTCGGCGAAGCGCGTGCTGAGGCCAGCGGTGATGAGCTGCGTCGTCCTCTCGACCCCGGCCTGTGGGGTGGCGTCGGCACGGGCTGCGATCCTCGCGCCCTCCGAGGCAGCCGAGATGAGGCTGTTGCGCACGTACAGGGCAAGCCCGAGCTGGAAGACGCCCATGGCGACGAAGAGCAGCAGGCCTGCGACCATGACGAACTCCGCAACCGCGGAGCCCCGGTCCCGCCGTCCCCGCGGCTGCCGGTGCACCGGCATCACTGGATGAAGCGACGTCAGCGGCCGGGGCCGGTGACGTTGCCGATGGCATCGCCGAAGAGCTCGAGCAGGCGGTCCCCAGCGAAGCCCCAGAGCACGGTGACGATCCCGGCCGTCATGAGGGTGATGAGGACCCAGCCCGGGACGTCACCGCGGTCGCGGCGACCGCCCAGCCGGCCCAGGAGGGCGGCGACGGCTCCGCGGCGGCACCGCTCCATCGCGTCGATGATCCTGTCCATCGTGGTGCTCCTATCAAGTGCGGGACATGTGTCGTTGTCATGGTCAGAGGGAGAAGTTGAGGAAGCTGGCTCCGGGATAGAGCGCGAAGAGGATGGTCACGGGCAGGATGAGGAACACGACCGGGACCATCATCGCGATCTCTTTCCGGGCACCCTCCTCCATGAGGGCCCGTCGGCCCTCTTCGCGCACGTCCTGAGCCTGGGCCCGCAGGACGTCGGCCAACGGGGTACCACGTTCCACGGCGACGACGATGCCGTCGACGAAACGGCTCAGGCTGAGCAAGCCGGTCCGGCGAGCCAGCCCTTCGAGCGCCGTGGGCAGGTTGGCACCGGCCCGCGCGTCCGCGAGACACCGCCGCAGCTCGTCGGACAGCTCCCCACGTGAGAGGCGGCACACCCGCTCGAGCGCACCGGTCGCACCTTCACCCGCGCTGACGGCGAGGGCGAGGAGCTCAGCGACGGTCGGGAACTCGCTCAGCATGCGCTGCTCTCGCCGGCGCGCGACCCTCGACAGCTGGACGTCACGGGCGACGACCCCCGAGACCGCCCCCACGAAGACGAGCAGGACGAGCAGCACGACGGATAGGCGCCCCTTCGAGGCGGCCATGAGGCCAGTGACCAGGACTGCGAGCGCTCCCCCGCCGAACCCCCACACAACCTGCTCGGCCCTGAATCCCTCGAGGTCCGGCGCCTGTCCTGCCCGCAGCTGGCGTCGCACGACGCTCGCCGACCCTCCCAGCAGCCCGTCGACGCGGGCGCCGAGTCTCTTGACGTAGGGAGCCACCAGCGTCCCGAGACCGAAGAAGGCCGGAACGTTGGACGGCGTGGCGAGCAGCCGGGAGGGACGGACGGTGTCTCGGAGGTAGGGCTCGAGCCGCTCGTCGAGGCCGGGCCGGCGCATCATCGGCAGCCCTGCGACGACGAGGGCCAGCCCGGCGAGGCCGAGCACGCCCACGGCGGCACCGGCCCAGGACCAACCGGACCCGGGCAACAGCGCGAGGACGTCCGATGCCCGGCTCACCGCAGGACCCGCTCTTCCTCCGGCAGCCGGCCGATCCAGATCATGACCCGGTAGGCCACGAGGCAGATCCCGGCACCGACCATCAGGATGACCCAGCCGACCGGGCGGGAGTAGGCGACGAGCGACTGGCCCCGCATTGCCAGCATCCCCAGGACGACCCAGGGGGCTGCAACGGCGAGGCGCGCAGCGCCCACCGTCCAGCTCTGTCTCGTCTCGAGCTCGGAGCGAGTGCGAGCGTCCTCCCGGAGGAAGGACGAGAGCGTGCGCAACAGGGTGCCGAGCTCGCTGCCGCCGACCTCCCGGGCGATGCGCAGGGACTCGATGAGGCGGTCGGCGACCGGGTCCCGCAGCCGGTCCTTGAGCCGGTCGAGGCAGTCGTGGAAACGGCCCGTGGTCCGGTAGTCCTCTGCGAAGGCCGCGAAGGCCGGCCGCAGCTCCTCGGGCCCTCGGACGGCCAGCTGCGCGAGGGCCTCCGGCAGGGCCAGGCCGGCACGGATTCCGGAGGTGATGTTGTCGACCGCGTCCGGCCACAGGTCGCGCAGCTTGCTGCGCCGGGCGCGGGCCCGGGACCGGACCAGGGTGACCGGCCCGAAGCCGGCCATCACCGCGAAGCACAGGGCGATCGGCACGACACCCACGAAGAGCATGACTGCGAGGAAGACGAGGACGAACAGGACGATGGAGCCGACGATCAGGTTGCTCGGGGACACGGACGGATAGCCGGCCTGGGTCAGGTGGTCACGCAGCTGGGCGACGACGCCCCCGTCTCGCACCCGTCGGGGCCGCTCCTCCCGGGGCCAGAAGGACCAGTAGATGCAGAAGACACCTAGCCCGAAGACGATGCCGACGATGAGAGGTGACATCAGCCGTCCCCTTGGGCAAGGAGGGAGGCCAGGTCGTAGCCGGCGCGCTCGAAGGCTTCTCGGTGCGGCGGGAACCCGTCGGCCCGCTCGAGGCGGCCGGCTCGGGTGACGAACAGGTCGGCGGTCTCGATGACGTCGCCCTCGGCGCGGCCCGGCACGGCGAGGATCTCCCGCACCCTGCGGCTCCCGTCGCTCTCCAGCGCGACATGGATGACGATGTCGACGGACGCTGCCACGGTGGGCACGACGAAGCGGCTGGAGACGTTGTCGCCGGCGAGGAGCGGCAAGGTGCACATCTTCGTCACCGCCTCCCGGGCACTGTTCGCGTGGACGGTGCACATCCCGGGAACACCGCTGTTGAGGGCGATGAGCAGGTCGAGGCTCTCTTCCTGGCGCACTTCGCCCACGATGATGCGGGAGGGCCGCATGCGCAGCGCTTCCTTGACGAGGCGACGTAGCGGCACCTCACCAGTGCCTTCGAGACTCGGCTGGCGACACTGCATCGCAGCGACGTCCCGAAGGGGGATGCGCAGCTCGAAGACCTCCTCGCACGTCACCACCCGGTCGCGCGGTGGGATGGCCGCGGAGAGGCAGTTCAGCATTGTGGTCTTGCCTGCTTGCGTCCCGCCTGCGACGAGGATATTGAGACCGCTCGCGACGGCCGCCTGGAGGAAGGTTGCGGCCTGCTTCGTCAGGGTGCCGAGGCGAACCAGGTCATCCAGATGCTCTGCCTTGACGACGAACTTGCGGATATTGACCTGCCAGTGCTCACGGCTGATGTCCGGAATGACCACGTGCAGCCTCGAGCCGTCGGGAAGGGTGGCATCGACGAAGGGCGAGGACAGGTCCACCCTCCGGCCGCTGCTCTTCAGCATCCGTTCGACGAGGTCGCGGACATCCTCAGCGGTCAGGATGGTGGACGTCAGCTCCGCGGCGCCGCCCCTCGCGACGAACACGCGGGAGGGTTCGTTGATCCAGATCTCCTCGACCGCCGGGTCGTCGAAGTACTGCTGGAGGGGGCCGTACCCGGCGACGACTGAGAGGATCGAGCGCACGGCGTCCCCAGGATCGCCGAGGACCGGCATCCCGCCGTGCAGCGATCTTTCGTCGTACTCCTGGACGGCGTCGACCACGAGCTGACGGATCTCGACATGATCCCGCGCCGGGTCGATGCCCGATCTCCGGATCAGTTCTCGGACGTCCCCCTCGATCTGGGCGACGGCCTCCTGTGTCGTCATTGAGCCCCCTGCATCCGATGCCGAGCGCCATCCTGCCCTCGAACGTGGGAAGGCGCGCGTCGAAACTAGCGCCGATGTGACGCAGGCGCAGCAAACGCGTGCCGCTGCTGTGGAAAAGCCGTAACCGAACCCTTGCTGGTCCGAGTTGCTGTGGACAATTGAAAACGGACGTCACGCTATCTGCTGCCATGGACCCAGGAGAGAGGAAGGAGTTGCGGTGCGGCTGCTCGTGACCGTCGTCGACCCCCGCCGCGAGGGGCCAAGGTGTCGGGACGTCTTGATCGAGGCCCCGGCCGGCACGACCCTGGCGGACGTCTCGGACGACCTGCGGCGAGAGGTCGGCTGCCGGGAGGAGCACCTGGCCTTCCGCGCTGAGGGGCGCAGTCTGGAGGCCTCGCACCCCTTGGGGGAGCCACCGCTCCTACATGGCGCGATCCTCACACTCGAGCGACCCGCCTCCTCCGGTATGCCGCTCACCCCCGAAGCCGTCGTCAGTCTCGACGTCGTGGGCGGGCCGGGCGCAGGCCAGGTCGTACCCCTTGGACGGGGCGTCCACGTGGTCGGGCGTAGCGGCGGATGCGCCGTCCGGCTGGCGGACGGAACGGTCTCCCGACACCACCTCGAGCTGTGCGTCACCTCAACCGGCGTCACGGCACGAGACCTGTCGCCGACGAACCGCTCGACCCTCGGCGGGGCGCCGCTCGGCAGCGAGGCCACGCCGTTCGAGCCGGGCGAGCGGCTGCGTCTCGGTTCGACCACCCTCGTGCACCGGCTCGTCCCCGTGACCCCTGCGGCATCGATCGTCGTCGACGGCTTCCGCACAGTCCACCGCCCGCCGCGGTTCACGAAGGCATCGACCGTCGCCGAGATCGAGTTCCCC
>DASSTN010000181.1:0-4115 GCA_035707905.1 Intrasporangium sp. | reverse complement strand
GTGTTGAGGTCGAGGTAGGTCGCGACGCCGTTCGCGATCGCGACGACGACGTCACCGGTGCCGGTCTTGGCCCGGATCTCGCCGGCGTGCACCGCGACGAGCTTGACGTCGCCGGTGCCGGTCATGAGGTCGAGATCGGCGGAGGAGGCGACGATGACAAGGTCGCCGGAGCCGGTCTTGGCCCGGAGGGGGCCGTCGACGCGGCGGACCGTGACGTCCCCGGAGCCGGAGACCAGCTCGACCGGGGCGCTGGTGGTGTCGAGCTTGACGTCACCGGAGCCGGTCTTGAGTGTGAGGTCACCGCGGACGACCCGGGCCTCGATGTCGCCGGAGCCGGACTTGAGCTCGCCGCCGTTGAACTCGTCGAGGGTGACGTCGCCGGAGCCGGTCGCCGCATGCGCCCGGTCCATGAGGCCCGTGACGTCGATGTCCCCCGAACCGGACCTGACGTCGAGGACGCTCCGCTCGGGCAGGGTCACGTCGACGTCGACCGACCCCTTGGTGAAGCTGAAGATCGAGTCGCGCAGCTTGGGCGCTTGGACGATGACCTCGTCGCCCCGCTGCTCGATGATGAACCGCTCAGCGAGCTCGTCGCCACCGCGGCCTCGCGGGGTCAGCCGCACCGTGGTCAGGTCGGTCTGTGTCGCCCGGACGGTGACGTCGCCGGCGAGCAGCTCCATCCGCAGTCGGATCGGGCCGGGGGTGGTGAAGGTGTGCTCCATGATGAGTCTCCTCGTGCTGCTCGGGGGGTCAGCGGACCCAGCCCTGGACGCGCTTGTTGGTTCGGATCCGGCTCGTGCCGGGCGGGTTGGGGGTGCCGGCGCCGAAGGGGCCGACGTTGATGGTGAGGCCGGGGGTCGTCGCCGCCCGCACCGCACTGACGAGCCAGGTGTTGAGCGACTGGCCGCGACCGGAGGCGAGCTCCTCGGCCTTCGTCTTGAGCGACTCGGGGAGCCGGAGCGTGATGCGCACCGTCTCGCCGTCATCGTCGGCGGCGTCCTCGCCCGTCGGGATCGGCTGGGTCGGGGCCGGCGCGCTGCGCACGACGACGAAGACCGGCTCGCGGCCCTGGAGCCGGACCTCGACGGAGGTGCCGTCGAGCTCGTTGGTGATCTCGGCCGCGGCGTGTGACAGCGCGTCCATGAGGGCCAGGCGAGCCGAGGAGTCGAGGGCGAACGACAGCCGCTCGGCCGCCTGCTCGATCTCCGGGCCCATGGCCCGTGCCGCTTGGACGAGGTCCGCGCGAAGCGTGTCGACGTACTCGGTGATGTCCATGCCCACCATCCTGGCGTCATAGTGACGCCATGTCAACACCACATTTGACACCACCTGCGTCACGTCGCGCGTGGAGCCGGTTCCGGCCCTGTCGCCGCCGTCGGCGAAGATGACCTCTATGCGAAGCTTCGCCACCTCGGAGCGACCCGTGGCGCGGGCCCTCTCCCGGACCCTCGCCAGGGTCAGCTCCCGCTCCCGGGCCCGCCAGCTCATCCGCGTCTTCATCCGAATGGGCGCGTCTCCCAGTGCGATCGTCGAGCACGTGCGGCACTCCCCGAACTTCCGGGACGGGCGGTTCCGCCTCGATGAGCCGTCTCAGCGTCCACGGGTGGCAGTCCAGTTCAGCGCCGCCCTCGCTGCCCTCCACGACCACAAGCGGGGCCGGGCAGCCGGCCCGATCCCCATCGTGAAGCCGCAGCTGCCCGAGCAGCCGGGAGAGCTGGCCGTCACCTGGTACGGCCACGCGACGACCCTCCTCGAGCTCGACGGGCGCCGCTTCCTGCTCGACCCCGTCTTCGGTGAGCGTGTCTCCCCGCTGCGAGGGCGGGGGCCACGCCGGATGCACCCGGTGCCGGGAGAGATCGAGGAGCTTCCGCCGCTGGACGCCGTCGTCATCTCGCACGACCACTACGACCACCTCGACCACGACTCGGTCATGCGGCTCGAGCGCTCGCACCGGCCGCAATACATCGTGCCGCTCGGCGTCGACCTGCACTTGCTGGCCTGGGGCGTTGCCCCGGAGCGGATCTCGGCCCTCGACTGGCGAGAAGCGATAGACGTCGAGGGGATCCGGCTCACCTGCACCGAGGCCCGCCACAACTCCGGCCGGGGCCTGGTCGAGAGCGTCTCGCTCTTCGCCGGTTGGGCTTTCCACGGGCCGAGCCACAGCGCATGGTTCACCGGCGACTCGGGCACCTCGAAGCGGTTCGCCCACATCGGAGCCGACCTCGGTCCCTTCGACCTGACGCTCGTGCCGATCGGCGCCTACGACGACTTCTGGCCCGACATCCACATGAACCCCGAGCAGGCCGTGGCCGCCCATTGCGACGTCAACCCGGGCGGCGCCGAGGCTGCCGTTGGCAATACACCGCGGGCTGCCCTTGCCACGGCCCGGCGCTCCGTCATGCTGCCCGTCCACTGGGCGACCTTCAACCTTGCGATGCACTGGTGGAGCGAGCCGATCCGCCGCGCCCTGCGGGCTGCCCGGGCAGTCGACGTTCCCGTCATCACCCCCAAGGTGGGCGAGCGCGTCGACGTCGCGGCCGGGGATCCGGCATCCGTCGCGCAGCAGTTCAGCGAGCCGTGGTGGCTCGCGGCCGCCGGCCCGGAGGACCACGACTGAAGGCGTATGCCGCTCAGGGAGCCCACGCCTTCCAGGGGGCAGTGCGACGGCTCCCTCGACAGCGCGTCACGGCACCGGTCGGCTGGGTGGGTAGAGAAGCAGCATGACCCCGACCGACCCCGCCGCGACCCCCGGTGTGGAGAAGTCGGAGGACCGCCCCCCACCACCGCTCCCCCGGCGGCTCCTGGCCGAGGCCGTCGGCACGTGGCTGCTGACGGCGGTCTCGATCGCCCCGGACGTCTTCACCGCGTCGCTCGGCATCTCGGTCCCTGACGTCGTCAAGGCGGTCACGCCCGGCATGACCGTCGCGCTTGTCATCTACGCCATCGGCGACGTGAGCGGCGCCCACATCAACCCGGCCGTCACCGCTGCCTTCGCGCTCCGCCGCGCCTTCCCATGGGGCCGGGTGGGGGCCTACGTCGTGGCCCAGCTCGTCGGGGCGGTCCTCGCTGCCCTGCTGTTCCGGCTGCGGTTCGGCACGGCCGGATCACTGGGGGCGAGCCGGCCACATGTGGACGCCGGCCTGGCCCTCGCGACCGAGGTGATCCTCACGACGGTTCTCGTCTCCGTCATCCTCAATGTCTCGACCCGGGAGAGCCTTGTCGGCCCGGGTGCGGCGCTGCCCGTCGGGATCGCGATCGCCCTCGACGGCCTCATCGCCGGGCGCCTCACCGGGGCCTCGATGAACCCGGCACGCTCGCTCGGGCCCGTCCTCGTGAGCGGAGAGTGGGACAGCGTCTGGATCTACGTCCTCGGCCCGCTCCTCGGGGCACTCCTCGCGACCGGCATCACGTATGTCGTGCGTGGCGCCTACTCGGCGAGCGAGCAGGAGGCGGCGAAGGGCGAGCCCTGAGGCAGGCGCCGACGGTCAGGCAGGGCTGCGGAAGATCCAGGAACGCATGGCGACGAAGCGCACCGCCGTCGACAGCACGTTCGCCACCGCGACGACGATCGTCTGGGTGAGCGTCGACGACCTCGATGCCACCGCATCGAGCACCGCCAGGGCCGCGGTCGTCGCGACCCAGGTGATGGCGAAGATGAGGAGGGCCTGGCCGTGGTGCATCACCAGCCTGTCCCGACCGACGACCCCGAACGTCCACCACCGGTTCGCCGCGGTGTTGCACACCGTCGCGATGACGAGGGCGACGCCATTGGCGAGCTGGCCGCCCAGACCAGCCCTCTCCAGAGCTACGAAGAGCCCCAGGTGCAGGCCGGTCGAGAGGACGCCGACCCCGGCGAAGCGGACCACCTGTCCGCGCAGCTCGCGACGAGCACCCGCATCAGCCTCCGCCGACGGGCCGACCGGCGCCTGCTGAGAGGCCGTCACGACAGCGGCTGCGTCAGGTCATAGAACGTCTGCCCGCCGATCTGCACGGCGGTGAAGTGCTCCTGGACCCAGGAGGCGATCTGCTGGCCGACGTCGCTGCCGCCCGTCTGTCCACCCCGACCGCCGAAGCCGCCAGCGCCGCCGAAACCGCCCGGGCCACCGAAGCCACCC
>DASSTN010000180.1:0-5814 GCA_035707905.1 Intrasporangium sp. | reverse complement strand
TCGGCGCGGCTGAGGACGCGGCCGGCGCCCCACGAGACCGCGGTGGCAAGGACCCCGGCCGCGACCGTCACGGCGAACGCCGGCGTGTGGCCACCCCAGTCCGCGAGCCGGCCGGCGACCGCCGCCCCGAGCGCGTAGCCGAGCCCGGTCGCCGCCGCGAGGAGGGTCATCGCGGCACCGGTGCGGGCCGGGGGCGTGACCCGTGCGCCGAGCATGAAGGTCGTGATCATGTAGGGCGCCACGCTGAAGCCGAGCACGAGCAGCACCGGCGCGAGGGTGGGCAGCGACCCGACCAGCAGGAGCGGGGCCGCGAGGACGAGCAGGGCGACGGCGAACCAGCGCAGCCTGGTCGGAAGGGCGAAGCGGGCCGGCACAGCGGCCATGCCGAGGCCGGCGACGACGCTGCCGACCCCGAGCAGGGCGTGGAAGTAGCCGGTCAGGCCGGGCTGGCCCGCGGCCGTGGCGATGACCGAGGTGCCGGTCTGGACCGAGCCGAAGACCGTGCCGATGACGAGCTGCGCGAGGCACAGGACGACGAGGGCCGGGGTGAGCAGGCGGCCGGTGACCCCGAGCCTCGCGGCCCGGGCGGCGTCGGTGAGCCGGGCGGTCGGGTCGAGCGCGAACCAGGCACCGAAGAGGGCGAGCACGGTCGCGGCGGCGGCGAGCGCGACGGTGGGGCTCGCGACCGACACCCCCAGCCCGACGAGGGCGGGGCCCAGGACGAAGGACGCCTCGTCGGCGGCGCCCTCGTAGGAGAAGGCCGTCGCGACGAGCCGGGGCTGGTGCTCGCCGGTGCCGGCCGTGATCGGCCGCCAGCGCACGCGGGCGAGCGGCCCGATCTGGGGCAGCAGGAAGCCGGCGACCGCGCTCGTCGCTGCTGCGTAACCCCACGGCGCGCCGCTGTGCACGGTGGCGAGCAGCCCCGCGAGACCGAGCGCGCCACCGATCGACTGGACGAGGACGACCGGCCGCTGGCCCACCCGGTCGGCGAGTGACCCCCAGAGCGGTGCGCCGACCGCGTTGGCGATCGCGAGGGCCCCCGCACTCGCGCCGCCGGCACCGTAGCTGCCGGTCGCCGTGGCCACCAGGAGCAGGACGCCGAGCTGGCTCATGGCGAGGGGGAGCCGGGCGAGGAAGGCGATGACGACATACGTCGCGCCGGTCAGGCCGAACAGGCGGCGATAGGACTGCAGGGGGGACAAGGCGCTCCTAGACGGGTGGGCGGATCGAGCGCGTGCCTTCCCGCCCATCAGGTCACGCCACAGCCCTATACGGCACCCATTCTACAGGTGGCGGCGACGGGCCAGGCGATGCACGACCTCGACGAGGACGGCGCCGACGAGGCCGACCGCCAGCGACTCCCAGACGAGGCCGGCCGGCGCGTTGAAGGTGAAGAACTGACGGGCGAAGGGCACGGCGAAGGCGAGGAACGCGAGGAGCGCCATCGAGCCGAGCAGGAGCGCCTTCCACAGTCGGAACGGCCGGGACAGGACCGACAGGATGGCGAAGAAGACGACGAGCAGGGTGATGGTCGCCCCGGTGCCCGGCTCCCAGCAGGCGGGAGCGACCGGACCTGTCACGAGGGCGCACTGGTCGAGGAACTGGTCCTTCGGCACGCCGTAGTGGCTGCCCGCGATGAGATAGGAGGCGATGACCGCGAGACCGGCGATCGCACCGGCGGGCACGGCGAAACGGAGGATCCGGCCCAGGAACCCCGGCTCGTAGCGACGCCGGTTCGGGCCGAGGGCGAGGAAGAAGGCCGGGATGCCGATCGTCACCGCCGAGACGAGGGTGAGGTGCCGCGGCAGGAACGGGAACGCGGTTGCCATCGCGGCCGTCGCGACGATGGCGACGAGGCTCATCGCGTTCTTGGCGACGAAGAGGTTCGCCACCCGCTCGACATTGCCGATGACCCGGCGCCCCTCCTGCAGGGCCGTCGGCAGGTGCGCGAAGCGCCCGTCGAGCAGGACGAGCTCGGCGACCGCCTTCGTCGCCTGCGCGCCGTTGCCCATTGCGACCCCGATGTCCGCGTCCTTGAGGGCGAGAGCGTCGTTGACCCCGTCGCCGGTCATCGCGACGACGTGACCCTCGGCCTGCAGGGCGTGCACCAGGGCGCGCTTCTGCTCGGGGGTCACCCGGCCGAACACCGTGGTCGCCCGGACGACCTCGCGCAATGACTCCGGGTCGTCGCCGAGGGTGCGCGCGTCGACCGGGACCCCCGCCTCGAGCCCGACGCGACGAGCGACCGCCGCGACCGTCTGCGGGTTGTCACCGGAGATGACCTTGATCGCGACGTCCTGCTCGGCGAAGTAGCGCAACGTCTCGTGCGCGTCGTCGCGCACCTGCTCGGTGAGCAGGACGAGGCCGGCCGGCCGCAGGTCGTCCGGCAGGACCGGCTCGGTCAGGTGCTCGTCGCTCCGGGCGAGGGCGACGACCCGGCGGCCGGTCGCGGCCAGCTCGGCGGCCCGGTCCCGGCCCGGCGCACCGTCGGCCAGGAGGACCTCGGGCGCCCCGAGCAGCCAGGTGCCGTGCTCGCCGAAGCACCCCGCGCTCCACTTGCGCTCCGAGGTGAAGGGGATGGTGCCGGTGCGCCGCCACCCGTCGGGTGGGCCGATCGCTGCGGCCACGGCCGTCAGGGTGCCGTTCGGGTTCGGGTCGTCGGCAAGGGCGCCCAGCGCGACCCGCAGCTGCTCGACCGGCAGCCCGTCGAGCGCCTCGACGTCCTCGAAGGCGATGTCGCCGACCGTCAGCGTCCCCGTCTTGTCGAGGCACACGACGTCGACCCGGGCCAGCCCCTCGACGGCCGGCAGCTGCTGGACGAGGACCTGCCTGCGGGTCAGCTGGACCGCCGACAGCAGGAAGGCGATCGACGTCAGCAGGACCAGCCCCTCGGGCACCAGCCCGACGAGGCCGGCCGCGGAGCGGATCACGACGGAGCGCCAGCCCTCGCCGCCGACGGCGCGCCACTGCGACCAGATCTGCAGGGGGAGCGCGATGATGATGACCCAGGTGATGTAGGTGAGCAGCCGGTTGATCGAGGCCTGGATCTCCGAGTGGGTGCGCCGGAAGCGGCGTGCCTCGGCCGCGATCCGGTGCACGTAGGCGTCCGCCCCGACCGCGCTCGCATGGAAGCGGCCCATCCCGGCGACCACCGTTGTGCCGGAGTGGATCTCGTCGCCCGGCACGTGGTGGACGGGGTCGGCCTCGCCGGTCAGGTTCGACTCGTCGAGCTCGAGCCCGGTTGCGCTCTGCAGCACCCCGTCCGCCGGCACTTGGTCGCCGGTCCGCAGCTCGATGAGGTCGCCGAGGACCACCTCGCTCGTCGGTATGACGCTGAGTCGGCCCTCGCGCACCACCCGGGTCCGCGGGGCGTTGAGCAGGGCGAGCCGGTCGAGCTTCCGCTTGGCGAGGTACTCCTGGACGATGCCGATCGCCGAGTTGACGACGAGGACGATGCCGAAGAGGCCGTCGGCGAAGCTGCCTGTCGTCATGACGAGGACGAAGAGGGCGCCGAGGATCGCGTTGAACCGGGTCAGCACGTTGGCCCGGAAGATCTCCCCCAGGGAACGCGAGGTGCGCTCGCGCAGCTCGTTCGTCTGGCCTCGCTCGACGCGCTCGGCCACCTCGGCACGCGTCAGGCCGCTGTCGCGCCTGACGGGGGTGCTGAGGTCGACCTGGTCGCCGGGTGTCGTCACGCCGCCATTGTCGCGGCATCCGGCAAGGGGTGTGACGGTTGGGGCGAGTTGCGAGCGCACGGGTCACCACGCGCCGACCGCGCCGTCCCGGGAGACGGGCTGAGCGGCATACGGACGGACTCGCGAGTCACTCGCGCGCGGTGGGAACATGTGGGACGTGA
Source organism: Intrasporangium sp. (assembly GCA_035707905.1). Taxonomy (GTDB): domain Bacteria; phylum Actinomycetota; class Actinomycetes; order Actinomycetales; family Dermatophilaceae; genus Intrasporangium_A. The sequence goes on along the minus strand of DASSTN010000180.1, from coordinate 1,958 downwards.
CTGAGTCGATCCAGCGTGCGAAGGCCACCACCGCCTCCTACTCCATCACTGTCCGCATCCACGCCGGGACCGACCCGGCCGTGATCGGACAGCTCGCGATCAAGGTGGCCGACAGCGGCGGCATCACGACCGCGCTCGACATCGTCGACTCGCACCCCGACCGACTCGTCATCGACCTCACCTGCTCGGCCTCCGACGCCGACCACGCCGCCGAGATCGTCGAGGCCATCGAGACGCTCGAGGGCGTTCGGGTGCACAAGGTCTCGGACCGCACCTTCCTGCTGCACCTCGGGGGCAAGATCAGCGTCGAGCCCAAGGTCAACCTGCGCAACCGGCAGGACCTCGCGATGGCCTACACGCCCGGTGTCGGCCGGGTCAGCATGGCCCTCTACGAGCACCCGGAGGACGTGCCGCGCCTGACGATCAAGGGCAACTCCGTCGCCGTCGTCACCGACGGCACCGCGGTCCTCGGCCTCGGCAACATCGGCCCGCAGGCGGCGCTGCCCGTCATGGAGGGCAAGGCCGCCCTCTTCAAGCGCTTCGCCGACATCGACGCGTGGCCGATCTGCCTCGACACCACGGACGCCGACGAGATCGTCCGGGCGGTCGAGCTCATCGCGCCCGGCTTCGGCGGGATCAACCTCGAGGACATCGCCGCCCCGAAGTGCTTCGAGATCGAGGCCAAGCTGCGCGAGCGGCTCGACATCCCGGTCTTCCACGACGACCAGCACGGCACCGCGATCGTCGTCCTCGCGGCCCTCACGAACGCCCTTCGCGTCATCGACAAGCCGCTGCCCGAGGCCAAGATCCTCGTCTCCGGCGGCGGCGCGGCCGGTTCCGCCATCGTCCAGCTGCTCCTCGCCGCCGGCGCGGTCGACGTGACCGTCTTCGACCGGCCGGGCCTGCTCAACAAGGAGGACGAGTCGCTCGCCCCGGCCTGGCGCCGGCTCGCCGAGCAGACCAACCCTCGGGGGCTGCGCGGCACACTGCGTGACGGCATCCAGGGCGCCGATGTCTTCATCGGCGTCAGCGCGCCGCGCATCCTCAAGCCGGAGTGGATCGAAGAGATGGCGCCCGAGCGGGTCGTCTTCGCGCTCGCCAACCCCGACCCCGAGGTCGACATCTTCGAGGCGACCCAGCGGGCCACGGTCGTGGCATCGGGCCGGAGCGACTACCCGAACCAGATCAACAACGTCCTCGCCTTCCCCGGCGTCTTCCGGGGCCTGCTCGACGCACGGGCCACCGACGTCACGACCGAGATGCTCATCAAGGCCGCCGAGGCGATCGCCTCCGTCGTCACCGACGAGCAGCTCAACCCCAACTACATCATCCCGAGCGTGTTCCACCCCGACATGAGCAAGACCGTCGCCAAGGCCATCGTCGACTGCGTCCCGAAGGCACCGGAGCCGTCCATCCCGATGACCTCGTGAGAGCCGGGCTGGCGCGGCGGTGGCGACGGTGAGCGGGGCGCTGGGCGGCGTCCAGCGCTACGCCATCGACGGCCGTCGCGCCTGGCTCGTCTGGGCCAGTGCGATCGCGGTCTACGTGCTCGCCGTCTTCCACCGCACCTCCCTGGGGGTGGCGGGGCTGAAGGCGGCCGAGCGGTTCGAGATCAGCAGCTCGCAGCTGTCGCTCTTCACGATCGTCCAGCTCGCCGTCTACGCCGCGATGCAGCTGCCGGTCGGGGCGCTGCTCGACCGCTACGGCTCGAAGCGCCTCCTCGGCGTCGGCCTGACGCTCATGACCGCCGCCCAGCTCACCTTCGCCTTCGTCGACACCCTCGGTGCCGCCCTCGTCTGCCGGGTCTTCCTCGGGATGGGCGACGCGATGGTCTTCATCTCCGTCATGCGGATCGTCGCGCTCTGGTTCTCCCCGAGACGCTCACCCATGGTGACCCAGGTGACGGGCCTGCTCGGGCAGCTCGGCGCCCTCCTCGCGGCCGGGCCGCTCGCCGCCGC
>DASSTN010000179.1:0-8749 GCA_035707905.1 Intrasporangium sp. | reverse complement strand
CGGCCGGCACGACCACCGCGACTGCGGTGGCACCGTCGTCCCATCTCACGCCCCGTCCGGCTGCGTGGTCCCGCTCGTTCCGGCTGCTCGGCTCGGAGATCCGCCTCATCGCCGGCCGGCGACGCAACCAGATGGGCCTGCTCGTCCTCGCGGCCGTGCCGATCCTCATGGCGTTCGCGGTCAAGCTCAGCTCGCCGCGGCGCCGGGGCGGCGGCCCGGACCTGCTCTCGTCGATCACGTCGAACGGGCTCTTCGTCCCGCTCGCCGCCCTCAGCGTCGAGATCGGCCTCTTCCTGCCGCTCGCCATCGCGATGCTGTCGGGCGACGCCATCGCCGGCGAGGCGAACACGGGCACCCTGCGCTACCTGCTCACCGTCCCGGTCGGGCGCACCCGCCTCCTCGTGACGAAGTACGTCTCGCTCTGTGTCGGGGCGATCCTCGGCGTCGCCGTCATCGTCATCCCCGGCGCCCTCGTCGGCATCGCGATCTTCGGGACGGGACCGATGCTGACCCTGTCCGGCACCGAGCTGCCGTTCTGGACGGCGGTCTGGCGGGTCGTCCTCGTCAGCCTCTACCTCGCCGCCGGCCTCGCCGCCCTCGCGGCCGTCGGCCTGTTCATCTCGACGCTCACCGAGCAGCCGCTCGCCGCCACGGTCGCCCTCATGATCTTCACGATCCTGTCGTGGATCGCCGACGCCGTGCCGCAGATCGACTGGCTGCACCCGTGGCTCCTCGTCGACCGCTGGATGGCGTTCACGGACCTGTTGCGCGACCCGCCCTTCCTCGACACGGTCTGGCAGGGCCTCGCCGTCGACCTCGCCTACGCCGTCGTCTTCTGGCTGCTCGCGTGGGCCAGGTTCGCCGGCAAGGACATCACCAACTGAGCCCTTCTCGGGGCTCGAGGGATGGGCTCTCCCCCGCACCGCGTGGTTCGGCCGCGCTCAGCCGGGTACCGCTAGGGTCCAGAGACAGACGGACCCGCGTACCAGAAGGGAACCGGCATGATCCTGGTCGGCATCATCCTGTTGATCCTCGGCATCGCCATCGGCGTCGTCGCCGTCATCGCCGCGCTCGGCGCGAGCAGCCTCGTGCACATCGCCGCCCTCGGCCTGCAGCGTGACTCACACGCGATCGAGCTCGTCATCGCCGGTGGAGCCGCGGTGCTGCTCTTCTGCCTCGGCTGGGCCAGCCTCGCCGCGTGGGCTCGGCGGCGGGTGCGGATCCGCCGGGAGCAGCGCGAGGAGGAGCGGATCGCCGACGTCGAGCGGGCCGCCGCCGCCGAGCGCACCGAGCACGAGCGCCGGATGGAGGAGGCCGGCCTGCGCGACGAGGACCTGAGGCGACGCGAGGAGGAGCTCACCGCGCGCCGCGAGGAGCTCGAGGCACGCGACCAGGACCTGGGCCGCCGCGAGGCAGGGTGGCGTGAGCAGAACCGTCCCTCGGTCGCCGACGTCGTCACCGGTCGCGCGGAGGGCAGCGTCTCCCGGGGCACCGCGGAGTGGGCGGACGAGGGCAGCAACGGCGCTGACGCGCGCCGGCAGCCGCGTCCGTGACGGAGCCCGCCGCCTACGTCTTCGACCTCGACGGCGTCGTCCGCGACTTCGCCCCGGGCAGCCCGGACGGCCTCATCGAGGCTGCCCTCGGGCTGCCGGCAGGAGGGCTGGCCGGCCTCGCCTTCCGTCCCGACCTCATCGAGCCGGTCATCACGGGTCGGCGGACCTTCGAGCAGTGGTATGACGCCGTCTGCCTCGCGCTCGAGGGCGCCGTCCCCGAGCCGGCCCGGGTCCGCGAGCACATGACGCAGTGGCGGACGCACCGCGGCTCGCCGGTCGACGAGACCGTCGAGCGCATCCGGGCGCTTCGCGACGAGGGCCACCGCACCTACGTCTTCACCAACGGCACGGACCTGATCCCCGAGGAGCTCGAGCTGCTCGGACTGGCCGACCTGTTCGACCGCGTCCTCAACTCGGCCGACTTCGGCGTGGCGAAGCCTGACCCGGCCGCTTACGCCGCCGCCCATCGAGCCATCGAAGAGGACCTGGGCCCGCTCGATCCGGCCGCCGTCTGGTTCACCGACGACCGGGCGGACAACGTCACGGCGGCAGCCCAGTTCGGCTGGCGCGCCGTGCTCTTCGAGCCGACCACCCGAGCAGGACAGCAGGGCACTCAAGCCCGCTGAGCGGCATACGACGCTGTCCGTGTCCATCGGAGCGCTGAAGGCGCGCCGTTTCTGCAAAGCCTTTCATCTCAGACTCTTGTGGTCACAGGGCAATCACGATGCCGCCAAGGGGTTGACGGGGCTCTGCAAACGGTTTCATACTCCTCTGAATCCCATGACTCAGTGACGAGGAGGAGGAACGTCGGTGGTGACGATCCGCGAGGTGGCGCGAGCCGCCGGCGTGTCCCCCTCCACGGTCTCGCGGTGCTTCACGCAGCCCGAGATCGTCGAGGCGGCCACCCGTGAGCGGGTGCTGCGGATGGCCACCCACCTCGACTACCGCCCCAACCGGGCCGCGCGGGGCCTCATCACGGGCCGCACCGGCAACCTCGGCCTGCTCCTGCCCGACCTCGCCAACCCGTTCTTCCCGTCGATCGTCAAGGGGATCCAACACCAGGCGCACCTCGCCGAGTACCAGGTCTTCGTCGTCGACACGGACGAGGACCCCACGGTCGAGCTCGGCCTCGTGCGCTCGCTCGCCAAGCAGGTCGACGGCATGATCCTCTGCTCCCCCCGCATGCGGCCGGCGGAGCTGGCCGAGGCGGCCACCATCTCGCCGACGGTGCTCGTGCACCGCCGCGCGGGCGGGCTGCCCTCGGTCGCCATCGACAACGGCGACGCCATGCGTCAGGCCGTCGACCACCTGGCCACCCTCGGGCACGAGCACATTGGCTTCGTGTCCGGGCCCCGTCGCAGCTGGTCCGGGCGGCAGCGGCTCGCCGGGATCCACAAGGCGGCGGCCGCGCACGGGATCACCCTCGACGAGATCGGCCACTTCGCCCCCACCCCCGAGGGGGGCAAGGCCGCCGCCGAGGGCGTGCTGCTCTCCGGCGTCACGGCGGTCGTGACCTACAACGACCTCATCGGGCTCGGGCTGCTCAACGCGCTGCGCCAGCAGGGGGTCGACGTGCCGGGTCAGATCAGCATCGTCGGCACGGACGACATCCCGATGTCGGCCATGGTCCAGCCCGCGCTCACGACCCTGTCGGTGCCGAAGGAGCAGTCCGGCCGGATGGCCGTCGACCTGCTGCTCCACGTGCTCGACCACCGGACTTCCCGGGCCCCCCGGGCCCCCCGGGCCGAGACCATCACCTGCCAGCTCACCGTCCGCCAGACCACCGCACCACCCAACCAACGCGCCGCCCAACGGACCCCGGCGTGACCACACCGAAGAAGGGACGCCTTATGCCCACCCCACGCAGGATCGTGCTTCTCGCGTCTGGGACCCTGCTCCTCAGTGGCCTCGTGGCCGCCTGTGGCGCGCCCGCCGCGCCGACCCAAGGGGGCGGCGGCACCGGGCCGGTCCCGGACAAGCCGGCCAAGCCGGTCGTGCTCAACATCCTCGACGTCGCCGGCAACCTCCAGCTGACGCAGGGGATGATCGACGACTTCGTCAAGCAGCACCCCGACGTCATCTCGAAGGTCACCTACTCGAAGGCGCCGGCGCCCGACCTCGTCGGCAAGATCAAGGCGCAGCAGAACGCCGGCCGCGTCGACATCGGCCTCGTCCTGACCGGCACCGACGGCCTCTCCGCCGGCACCGAGCAGGGCCTATGGGAGCAGGTCCTGCCGAAGTACAAGGACCGCCTGTCCAACATGGACAACTACCTCGAGCCGGCCGCCAAGATGCAGGACCTCGCCCAGGGCTACGGCGTCACGGTGACGTACTACCCGTCCGGGCCGCTCATCGAGTACAACCCCGACAAGGTGAAGAACCCGCCGACGACCGCCGAGGAGCTGCTCGCCTGGGCCAAGGCGAACCCCGGCAAGTTCGAGTACGCCCGCCCGGCCAACTCCGGCCCCGGCCGCACCTTCCTGATGGGCCTGCCCTACATCCTCGGTGACAAGGACCCGAAGGACCCGATCAACGGGTGGGACAAGACCTGGGCCTACCTCAAGGAGCTCGGCCAGTACATCGACACCTACCAGACCGGCACGACCGCGACGATGAAGGACCTCGGCAACGGGACCGTGGACATGCTCGCGACGACGACCGGCTGGGACATCAACCCCCGCGTCCTCGGCACGGTGCCCGAGAGCGCCAAGGTCAGCACCCTCAAGGGCTTCCACTGGGTCACCGACGCCCACTACGCCGTCATCCCCAAGGGCGCCTCGGCCGACCAGCAGGCCGCCGTGCTCCAGCTCGTCCAGTTCATGCTGACCAAGGAGCAGCAGGCCAAGGCCTACGACGAGGGCTACTTCTACCCCGGCCCGGCGATCAAGGACGTCCCGCTCTCGATGGCCCCGCAGAAGAGCCAGGACGCGATCAACAAGTTCGGCCGCCCGGAGTACGAGCAGCTCATCGCGAACAACCCGAAGGAGGTCCCCCTCGACAACAAGGCGCTCGTCGCCGCGTTCGACAAGTGGGACCGTGAGATCGGCGGATCGAAGGTCAAGAAGCAGTGAACAAGAAGGACTCTTTCGAGGAGCTGCGGCTCGACAACGTCGGGCGCCGCTTCGGCGGGCAGGACGCCCTGCAGGACCTCGACCTGACGATCCGGGCGGGCGAGTTCATCGCCCTGCTCGGGCCGTCCGGGTGTGGCAAGTCGACCGCCCTCAACTGTCTCGCCGGGCTGCTCCCCCTCACCTCGGGGAGCATCTGGCAGGACGACCGGCGCATCGACACCCTGCCACCCGAGCGTCGCGGCTTCGGCATGGTGTTCCAGAACTACGCGCTCTTCCCGCACATGACGGTGCGCAGCAACGTGGCCTTCGGCCTGCAGATGCGGCGGCTGCCGAAGGCGGAGATCGCCAAGCGGACGGCGGACGCCATCCGCCTCGTCCAGCTCGAGGAGCACGTGGGCAAGCTGCCCGGCCAGCTCTCGGGTGGCCAGCAGCAGCGCGTCGCGATCGCTCGGGCCATCGTGCTCGAGCCCTCGCTCGTCCTCATGGACGAGCCGCTGTCCAACCTCGACGCCAAGCTGCGGCTCGAGATGCGCACCGAGATCCGACGCATCCACCAGAGCCTCGGCCTCACGACGGTCTACGTGACGCACGACCAGGAGGAGGCCCTCTCGATGGCCGACCGCCTCGTCGTCCTGCGGAGCGGCAAGGTGCAGCAGATCGGCACGCCGGAGGAGCTGCACACCCAGCCCGCGAACTGGCACGTCGCCGGGTTCATGGGCTTCCGCAACCTCTTCGAGCTCGACGCGACCCGGGCCGACCAGGGCGGCGTCGTCGTCGAGGGCCGCGGGCTGCGCCTCACCGGGGCGGGCGCCCCGGATGTCTCGGCGGGCGAGCCGGTCGTCGTCGGGATCCGTCCCGAGGACATCGAGGTCGTCCCCGGCACGCCGGGGGTGACCGGCGCCGGTCCCGCCTCGGACAACGCGGTCGCCGCGACCGTCGAGGTCGTCGAGTACCACGGTCGCGAGTTCGCGGTCGAGGCACGGACCCCGTCCGGGGTGGCCTTCCACGTGAAGACCCCCGAGCGCGTCGCGCCCGGTGACGAGGTGACGCTGGTGATCCCGTCAGAGCGCCTGCTCGTCTTCCCGCGCGGGGACGAGCGGCCGCCCGCCGCAGAGCTCGACCGGTCCGAGCCGTCGCTCAGCGAGGTGGGCTCGACATGAGCACCGCCACGACCGGGACGACGCCACCCGGCACCGGCCTCAGCAGGCGGCACCGGCTCGCGGAGCGGGGCATCGACAGCCAGCTGCTCCTGCTCGTGCCGGCGCTCATCTTCGTGATCGGGCTGTTCATCTACCCGTTCCTCTACGGCCTCGGCCTCTCCTTCCAGCCCGCGAACGGGGGCGGCCCGTTCGCGGAGTACCAGCGGTTCTTCAGCGACGCCTTCCAGCGCGACACGATCTGGAAGACGCTGCGGCTGGCCATCCCGGCGGCCCTGTTCAACGTCCTCGCGTCGGTGCCGATCGCCTACCGGATGCGCGGCCGGTTCCGGGGCAAGCGGCTCATCACCACGCTGCTCGTCGTGCCGATCACGCTCGGCACGGTGCTGACCGCGGAGGGCCTGCTCAACTTCCTCGGCCCGGCCGGATGGTTCAACCGCTCCCTCCAGGCGATCGGCCTCATCGACCAGCCGCTCCGGCTCATCAACAACTACTGGGGCGTGTTCTTCTCGCTCGTCATCACCGGGTTCCCGTTCGCGTTCCTGCTGATCCTGAGCTACCTGTCCGGCATCGACCCGACGCTCGAGCGGGCGGCCGCGACGCTAGGCGCTGACTGGAAGGCGCGGTTCCGGCGAATCACCTTGCCGCTGCTGGCTCCCGGACTCGCGACGACGTTCTGCCTCACCTTCGTCCTGGCCTTCAGCGTCTTCCCGTCCGCGATCCTCGTCGGCAACCCGACCGGAGAGACCCGGGTCATCTCGATCGCGGCCTACCAAGCGGCCTACGAGCAGTACGACTACCCCTTCGCCTCTGCCATCGCCATGATCATGGGCGCCGTCGAGCTGATCGTCATCGCGGTCGTGCTGGTGTGGCGCAGCAGGTTCTACAAGGGTGCGACCGGAGGTAAGGGCTGATGACAACCATCACCGCGGAGGCACCCCGCCGGCGCATCGTCGCCAGCCCCGGCGCCTGGCTCGTCTGGGGCAGCGTCGTCCTCTTCATGCTGATGCTGCTCGGCGTGGTTGGGTCGGTCCTCGTCAACTCGTTCGGCGAGCGCTGGTTCAACCGGTGGCTGCCCGAGTCCTACACGACCCAGTGGTACACGCAGGCCTGGTCGGACTTCGCCCTGCTCGACGTCATCATCGTCACCCTCGAGGTCGCGGTCGCCGTCGTCGTGCTGTCCGTCCTCATCGGGGTGCCGGCGTCCTACGTGCTCGCTCGGCGCAACTTCCCCGGCAAGCGGCTGGTGAACCTCGCGTTCCTCCTGCCGATCCTCATGCCGCCGATCACCTACGGCATCCCGCTCGCGACGGTGCTCTACAAGTTCAACCTCGCGGGCAACATCAGCGGCGTCATCCTGGCGAACCTCGTGCCGTGCGTGCCGTTCGTCATCCTCACGATGACCCCGTTCATCGAGCAGATCGACCCGACGATCGAGCGGGCGGCCCGGATGTCGGGTGCCCGGACGTTCTCGATCTTCACCCGGATCCTCGCTCCCCTGCTCGTGCCGGGCATCCTCGCCGCGTCGATCCTCGTCCTCGTCCGCACGGTCGGCATGTTCGAGCTGACCTTCCTCACCGCCGGCCCCGACTCGAACACCCTCGTCGTGGCGCTCTTCAACTCGATGAACGCGGCCGGCATCCGGGCGCAGCAGTCGGTCGACGCGATGGCGGTGATCTACATGCTCATCATGGCGATCCTGCTCGTGACGGCCCTGCGGTTCGTCAACCCGACCCAGCTCGTGGCGCAGGTCAAGGAGGAGCAGGAAGCGTGACGACCGCAGGCCAGCCCGAACGCCATGACGGTATGCCGCTCAGCCGGCCTCTCGTCGTCGTGCTCGGCGAGGTGCTCGTCGAGCTCTCGTCGACGGAGCCGTTCGCGGCGGGTGGGAGCCTGCGGCTCGGCTTTTCCGGTGACGCGCTCAACGTCGCCGCGGCCGCGGCCGCCGGCGGGGCCTGGGCGCTCCTCATGGCCCGGGTCCCCGACGACGAGCTCGGTGAGGCGCTCGTCGCGCGCTGCACCGAGCTGGGCGTCGACACGAGCGCCGTCGTCCGGGCCCCCGGTCACCACGGCGTCTACTTCACCCACGCCGACCCGCTCGGCGCCCGGCAGTTCGCCTACGCCCGGGCGGGCAGCGTGGGGGCCAGCCTCTCCCCCGACGACCTCGACGTCGACCTGCTCGCCGACGCGGACGTCGTCGTGGCGAGCGGGATCACCGCGGCGCTGTCCGACTCCGCCCGCGAGGCGGTCCGGCGGGCGGCCACCCTGGCCCGCCGCTTCGTGTACGACCCGAACTACCGGCCCCGGCTGACGACGGCCGGCGCCGCGGGTGACTTCCTGCGCGAGATCGCCCCGCAGGCCGAGGTGATCACCCCGTCCTGGCCCGGTGAGACGACCGCGCTGCTCGGGCTCGAGCCCGACGTATCGGCCCGTGAGGCGGCGGCCGAGGCCCTCCGGCTGGGCAGCAGGTCGGTCGTCCTCACGTGCGGCGCGGCAGGTGCCGTCGTCGCGACCGGCGAGCACGTCGTCGACGTACCCGCGCCGCCGGCCCGCGTCGTCGTCGACCAGACCGGTGCCGGCGACTGCCTCACCGGGACGCTGGCGGCGCGCCTCGCCGCGGGAGACGAGCTCGACGAGGCGGTCCGACTCGGCACTGCCGCGGCGTCCCTCTCCGTCGCCGGCCAGGGCGGCACGGGACATGTCCCCTCCCTCGAGGAGACCCGCCGTGTCGCGTTGACGGTCGAGGGCAGTCACACCGCGAGCGAGACTCCCGACATTCCTGTGACGGACCGATCACTCGACGCCACATTGCAGCCCGCCCCCTCCCGTCGAGTGATCGCTCCGTCCCAGCCGTCACAGCCCCGCCAAGGAACCGAGAACCGCACATGAGCAACGAGCTGCTCCTCCTCGCCCCCGGTGACGACGTCGCCATCGCCCTCGCCGAGCTGTCGGCGGGCGCGACCGCAGC
>DASSTN010000178.1:0-19661 GCA_035707905.1 Intrasporangium sp. | reverse complement strand
CGCGCGGTGGAGATCCGCGAGGGCCTCGGCAATCCGAAGCACATCCTGCTGGGTGTGGACCGGCTCGACTACACGAAGGGCATCCGGCACCGCATCAAGGCCTACGGCGAACTGCTCGACCAGGGCAGGATCTCCGTGGAGGACGTCGCCTTCATCCAGGTGGCGAGCCCCAGCCGTGAGCGGGTCGACGCCTACGTGCACCTGCGCGACGAGGTCGAGCTCGCCATCGGCCGGATCAACGGGGACCATGACACGCTCGGGCACACGGCGATCCGGTACCTTCACCAGGGATTCCCCCGCGAGGAGATGGTGGCGATGTACCTGGCCGCCGACGTGATGCTCGTGACGGCGCTGCGCGACGGCATGAACCTCGTCGCGAAGGAGTACGTGACCTGCCGTTTCGACCTCGGCGGCGCGCTCGTCCTCAGCGAGTTCACCGGCGCGTGGCACGAGCTGCACCAGGCCTTCTCGTGCAACCCCCACGACATCGAGGGCCTCAAGCAGACCATCCTGCGCGCGATCAACACCCCTGAGCGGGAGAAGCAGCGGATCATGCGGGCGCTGCGCAAGCGCGTGTCCGACCATGACGTGCAGCGGTGGGCCGCCCGGTTCCTCGCCGCGCTCGACGCAGCACCGGACCGGCCGGAGCAGGCCCTGTGACGGGTCCCGGTGAAGGCGCAGCGGCTGCGCCCGACCACGATGCAGGGCCGACGGCTCAGCGCCTCGCCACCGCACTCACGTCGGCGGCCGCGGCCGCGCCGCTCCTCGTCGCGACTGACTTCGACGGCGTCATCGCCCCCTTCAACGCCGACCCCTTGGCGGTCCAGCCCACGCCGGGAGTCATGGAGACCCTGGGCCGGCTCGCGCGACTGCCCGGGGTCCGCGTGGCCATGGTCTCCGGCCGCGACCTGACGACCCTGCGGCTGCTCACAGGCCTGACCGCCGACGACGCGATCACGCTCATCGGCAGCCACGGCGCCGAGTCGACCGACCCCGCCGTGCAGTCGGCGATGGAGGCGGCGTCCGTCACGGCCGCCGACCTGGCCCGGCTCGATGGGCTCGAGGCCGAGCTGCGCGAGCTCGTCGCGACCCGGCACCCGCAGGCGCGGGTCGAGCGCAAGACCGCCGGCGTCGCCGTGCACACCCGTGGCCTGGCCGAGGCGGTGGCCCGACCCGCGCTCGAGGAGGCCCGCTCGCTCGGGCAGTCACGTCGCGGCGTCCGCGTCCTCGAGGGCAAGGCCGTGCTCGAGCTGTCCGTCTCCCCCGCGGACAAGGGCAGCGCCCTGGTCGCGCTCTCGCGCACCATGCGGCCCGCCGCCCGGGTCTACCTCGGTGACGACGTGACCGACGAGGACGTCTTCGCCCGGTTCGAGGCACCGAGCGACGTCACCGTCAAGGTCGGCCCGGGCGCGACCGCGGCGCGCTACCGGGTCGCCGACACCGACGCCGTTGCGGACGTCCTGGCCGAGCTGCTGGCAGGCCGCACGAGCGCCCAGCCCGGCTGACCGAGCCATCTGCGGCCCCGGCGGCTGACCGAGCCACCTACCCGCCGAACGCCGCGTTCGGGGCCGAGCACAGCGGCATACCAGCGCGTTCGACCACGAGGACCGCGTTCGGCAGGTGGATCGAGCGCTCAGCGGCGGCGCATCGCACCGGTCGAACCGCGCACCACGAGCTCGGGACGGAAGACGTACTCGGCGCGCGGTGAGGGCTGTCCCGCTATCTCGTCGAGCAGGGCGCGGACCGTCGCCTCGCTCATCGCCATCACGCTCTGGCGGATCGTCGTGAGCGGCGGGTCAGTGAAGGCGATGAGCGGCGAGTCGTCATAGCCGACGACCGAGAAGTCGCGCGGCACCTGCAGGCCCCGTTTCCGTGCCTCACGGATCGCGCCGAGCGCCATCATGTCCGAGCCGCAGACGATCGCCGTGCAGCCCTTGTCGATGAGCCGGCCGGCCGCGGTGGCCCCGCCCTCGACGCTGAAGAGCGAGCGCTCGATGAGATGGTCGACGTCGGAGCGGCCGAGCAGCTCCTGGCAGGAGTTGCGGAAGCCGGCGATCTTGCGGACGACCGGCACGAAGCGGTCGGGGCCGATCGCGAGGCCGATCTCGCGGTGCCCGAGCGCGACGAGGTGCTCGAGCGACAGGCCCATCGAGGCGACGTCGTCATTGGAGATGAACGGTGCGTCGACGCCGTCGATGTAGCCGTTGACGAGGACGAGCGGCAGCCCACGCTCGCGCAGCGCGATGTAACGCTGCGGATCGGTCGTCGTGTCGGCGTGCAGCCCCGAGATGAAGATGATCCCCGAGACGCCCCGGTCGAGCAGCATCTGGACGTAGTCGTCCTCGTGCACCCCGCCGGCCACCTGGGTGCAGAGCACCGGGGTGTAGCCGCTCTGGGCGAGCGAGTTCTCGATGACCTGGGCGAAGGCCGGGAAGATCGGGTTGGTCAGCTCCGGCACGATGAGCCCGACGAGGCCGGCGCTCTTGCGGCGCAGGCGACTCGGCCGGTCGTAGCCGAGCACGTCGAGGGCCGTCAGGACGGCCTGCCTCGTCGACTCCGCGACACCGGGCTTGCCGTTGAGGACGCGCGAAACCGTCGCCTCCGAGACCCCCGCCTGGTCGGCGATGTCGCGCAGCCGCGCCCTCACGTCCCCCTCCTTCTCCTCGGGCGTGGCCCGCCGTCCGACGGCTTCCACGTCCACACCCGCACCAGCGGCCCGTCCGCCGGCAGGCTGACCTGCCGCTTGCCGATCCGCGGCGCCGGTCCGTATGCCGCACTCCCCCGCTCGACCCCGGCCAAGTGTCGCACGGGGAGCCTGATCGGGTCGTGCGCCGCGCGGGCGACGTGGATGAGCGCCGTCTCGTCGCGGCTCTCACGGAGGAAGACGATCGCATCGCCGTCCGCGTGGACCCACCGCAGGCCGCCGCGCCGTAGCGCGCTGGAGGCCTTACGGGCCGCGATGAGGCCTTGGTAGACCGCGAGGATCCTTGTGTCCCAACGCGACTCGTCCCATGGCATCGGGCGGCGGCCGTCCTCGCCGAAAGCCCCCTCCATGCCCACCTCGTCTCCGTAGGTCAGCATCGGGATCGAAGGCATCGTGAAGAGCAGACCGGCCGCGACGTCGACGAGCCGCGAGTCGCTCCCGACGAGGGTCCGCACCCGAGTCACATCGTGGGAGCCCACGAGGTTGAACGAGTGGGTCACGGCCTGCCAGGAGATCCGCGAGGTGAAGTCGCGCATCGTGTCGACGACCGCCCGGGCCTCGAGGACGGGGACCGGCACCGGGGCTCCGAGGAAGTTCGGCTCGTCGTCCGGCTCGCGCAGCCAGGTCCACACCGGTTTGCAGAACCCGGCGTAGTTCATGACGCCGTGCCACCCGTCGCCGGGCAGGTCGGTCGTGTAGTCGTGGAAGTGCTCCCCGACGACGAGAGCATCGGGGTGGTGCCGCGCGACCGTCTCGCGCATCTGGCGCGCGACGTCGTGGTTGACGTCGACCGCGCGCCACCGTCCGGTCATGTTCGCCACGTCGACCCGCCAGCCGTCGAGCCCGCCGGAGCGGCCCAGCCACTTGCGGACGACACCGCGCCGGTCCTCGAAAATCCCCTGGCGCAGCTCGTTGCTCAGGTGGTTGAGCTTCGGCAGGGTCGGCACCCCCAGCCAGGAGACGTAGTCGCCGTCCTCCCAGATGTAGAAACCGCGCTCGGCCGTCTGCTTGCCACCGGGCCCGGCCGCCGTCTCGAACCACTCGTGCGTGACGCCGGTGTGGTTGGTCGTGAAGTCCCCGAGGACCTTCATTCCCCGCGCGTGTGCCGCGCTCGTGAGGCGGCGCAGCGCGGGGGCGCCGCCGAGCGCTGGGTCGACGTCGTCGAAGGTGGCGGCGTCGTAGCGGTGGTTGGAGCGGCCCGGGAAGAACGGGGTCAGGTAGACGACGTCGGCGCCGAGCTGCTCGATGTGGTCCAGCCGCTCCGTGATGCCGTCGAGGTCGCCGCCGTAGAACTGGTGGGCGATCACATGGTGGCTCGTGTCGACCGGGTCGTCCCACTCGGCCGGGATCGCCCAGTCAGGTGGCGTGCGCCGGTCGGCACGGCTCGAGCGGGCGAACCGGTCGGGGAAGACCTGGTAGACGACGGACCCCTCGGCCCAGTCCGGCGGAGGGACCGCGGCGGCGACGAGCCGGAAGTCGCTCGCGTCGGGGACGTCCCGCAGGTGCACGCCGGTGCCGTTGAGCCAGGCGTACCGGGCGGGACCGCCGGAGAGGAGGAACCGGTAGTTCGTCACCGGGTTGTGGCACACGATCGCGGCCGACCACCAGGCGTCCGTCTCGGTCGTGCGGAGGCGCCGGGCCGCAGTGAAGCGCTGCTCGCCGTCGGGCGCCGTCCGCACGTGCACCGTAGAGACCGCCGACTCGAGGGGGACCCGCACGAGCACCTGCACGGTGTCCCCGAGCCGCGGGTTCTGCTCGGACACGTAACGGGCCGAGCCGTCGTGGTGCGGCTGGAGGAGCCAATGCTGATCTGAGGCAGGGAGGGACGGGGTCGGGCTCACTTCACCGACCCCTGCGTGAGGCCGCTGACGAGCCAGCGCTGGACGGCGAAGTAGAGCCCCATGACCGGCAGCGACGCGAGGAGCGCCCCGGCACAGAACGGCCCGAAGTACTTGTTCTTGTCGGCCTTGAGCAGCGACCACAGGCCGACGGCGAGGGTCTGGTTGTCGGCGTCCTTGAGGAAGATGCTGGCGAGGAGGAACTCGCTGAACAGGCCGACGAAGGAGAGCATCCCCACGGTGACCAGGATCGGCATGACGAGCCGCAGCGTCATCGTGAAGAAGATCCGGGCGTGGCTCGCCCCGTCCACCTTGGCGGCCTCGTCGAGCTCGCGCGGCACCGTGTCGAAGTAGCCCTTGAGGAGCCAGACGTTGGCGCCCATCGCGCCACCGAGGTAGGCGATGATGAGCCCGGCCTGGGTGTTGAGGCCGATGGCCGGCAGGGTCTCGCCGATCGTGAAGAACGTCAGGTAGATCGCGACGAAGGCGAGCATGACGGGGAACATCTGGGCGAGCAGCAGGGTCATCAGGCTGGCGCGCCGCCCCCGGAAGCGCATCCGCGAGAAGACATAGGCGGCCGAGGCGCCGAGGAAGACGCTGGCGAAGGCCCCGATCCCGCAGATGATGAGCGTGTTCCTGTACCAGGCGCCGTAGGGGCGCAGGGAGAACAGCTCGGTGAAGTTCGCGAAACCGGCGTTGTTGGGCACGAGCGACGTCGTGCTCAGCGTCCCGGACGGGTTCACCGCCGCCGAGACGATGAAGACGATCGGGAACAGCGCCCAGACCAGGGCGACGGCGGCAAGGGCGTACTTCCACCACGTGCCCGTCCTCCGCTTGTGCCCGACGGCCTGGACCTGGTTCGCGACCTCGAGCCGCTCGGGGGTTGCGACTGCCATGTCAGTTCACCTCTTCGAGTGCCTTGGTCTGGCGGAAGCCGAACCACGAGGCGACCGCGACGATGAGGAAGATGAAGATCGAGATGGCCGCGGCGTAGCCGAAGTTCGGCGCGGCGCTCGTGAAGGCGAGCCGGTAGGCGTAGGTGATGAGCAGGTCGGTCGAGCCGATCGCGCTCTGTCCGCCCTCGAAGGGGCCGCCCTCGGTCATCAGGTAGATGAGCGAGAAGTTGTTGAAGTTGAAGGCGAACGACGCGATCAGCAGCGGGCCCACGGCGACGAGGACGAGCGGCATGGTGATCGAGCGGATCGTCCGGAGCCCGGTGGCGCCGTCGATCGCGGCCGCCTCCTTGACGTCGCCGGGGATGGACTGGAGCGCCCCCGTGCAGACGATGAACATGTAGGGGAAGCCGAGCCAGAGGTTGGTCAGCAGGATCGCGAACTTCGCCGCGAGGCCGTTGCCGAGCCAGTCGACGGTGAGCCCGGTCAGGCTGTTGATGAGCCCGAACTGCTGGTTGAACATCGAGGCCCAGACGAGCGCGGTGACGAAGCCGGGCAGGGCGTAGGGCAGGATCAGCACGGTCCGCATGATCTTCTTGCCCTTGAGCCGCTCGTCGTTGAAGAGCAGCGCCAGGGCGAGGCCGAGCAGGAACGTCGAGAGCACCGACACGATCGCGAAGAAGAAGTTCCAGCCGGCGATCTTGAGGAAGCCGGCGCGGAGCGTCTCGTTGGTCAGCGCGTTCTTGAAGTTGGCGAAGCCGACGTTCTCCTTCCAGCCCTGCGCGAGCCGGTCGTCGGGGTTCGCGACGTTGACCCAGGACGCGTTCGACGGCGCGTAGACCTTCGCCGGCTGGCCCTGCGCCTCGGGGCCGTGGTCGACGAGCTGGTCCTTCGCGGCGTCGTAGGTAACCGTCGGCTTGCCCTCGTAGGCCTCCGAGAGGCCGACCTTCTTGATCGCCGCACCGCCCTCGGTCGGCACTGCGAAGGTGTCGAGGTCCTGGCGGGCGTTGACCTGCCGGCCGTTGAGCACGGTGTAGCCCTTGACGGCGGTGACCCGCCCGAGGCCGTTGCGGGTGACCTCACCCGCGGGCAGCTGCGTGAGCCCGTCCACGGTGCCGGCGTAGACCTGCTTGGTCTGCGGGTTGGTCAGGATGTAGACCGGGTCACCGGTGGCGACGTCCTGCCCCTCCTCGACCGCCACGGACAGCTCGTAGCGCGGCTGGCCCTGCACCTCGACGACGGACGACTGGGTGATCGCGTCTATGGACTCGTGCTTGCTCAGGCTGTGCCCGTCACCCCAGTTCGTGAGCGACGTCGCGCCGGTGAAGACCGCCGGCCAGATCTGGAAGGCCAGGAAGAAGATCAGTCCCGGCAGCAGGTACTTCATCGGCACCGCGCGCCGGGTCGCGTAGACGGCGAGGATCGCCAGTCCGATGAGGCCCAGCACGACGACGAGGATGAGCTGGCCGTCGGCCGCGAAAAGCCCTGCGGCGTAGACGATCCCGGCGAGAACCACCGAAATGAGGACCCACTTGAGGATCACGTAGGGCGAGCGACTCTTCATCGAATCTCCGTCAGGAACCAGGGCGCGGGAGGTGCGGGAGGGACCGTATGCCGCTGAGCTGGCTCAGCGGCATACGGCGTCCTCCCCGCTGGGGCGGGCTCGGTCGGCCTCAGCCCTTCTTGATGTTGGCGACGATCTCCTTCTGGGCGGCCTCGAAGCGGTCCTTCGGCTTCGCCTTGCCGGAGATGACGTCCGCGGCGGCCTGGCCGAGCGGGCCCCAGACGGCGTTCATGGCCGGGATGTTCGGCATCGGGAGGGCACCCTTGCCGGCCTCGAACCAGGCCTTGACGTCGGCGTCGCTCGCCGAGACCTCGTCGTAGGCGGCCTTGAGGGCCGGCGGGCGGTGACCGATGTTGAACAGGTCGACCTGCATCTCCTTCTTGGTGACGTACTTGAGGACGAACTCCTCCGCGTACGACTTGTTCTTGGCCTTGGAGGAGACGTAGAACATCTGGACGCCGAGGAACGGCTCCATCTGGCCACCGGCGATCGTCGGCAGCGGCGAGATGGCGTACTTGATGTTCGCCTTCTTCGCCTTGTCGATGGCCCACGGCCCGGTGATGTAGTACGGGTACTTGCCGCCGTCGAAGAGGGCGTCGGCGTTGGTGCCGTCGACGTTCGTCGAGAGGACCTTCTCCTTGCCGAGCAGGGCGAGCTGCTCCGCCCCCTTGACCGAGCCCTCGCTGCCCACGATGACCTTGTTGGGGTCGTAGTCGCCGTTGGCCTTGGTGGCGAAGACGCCACCGCCGAACGCCTTGAGGTAGGGGTAGCTGAGGTAGGCGTTGCCGGTCTTGCCGACCTCCTGGACGACGACGCCCTCGGCCTTGCCCGCCTTCATGAGGGCCTGGCCGTTCTTGACCATCTCCTCGTAGGTCTTCGGGGCATCGGGCGCGAGCGCGGTGTTGCGCACGACGCCGATGTTCTCGACGGCGTAGGGCACGCCGTAGATCTGGCCGTTGAACTTCGTGGCCGCCATGGCCTCCGGCGAGAACTGGGCCTGGACGTCGGCCGACATCGGGATCGGCTCGACCGCGTTGTTCTGGACGAGCTCGCCGAGCCAGTCGTGTGCCCCGACGATGACGTCCGGGCCCTTGCCGGCGTTGGTGGCGTCCTTGAAGTTGGCGCGCACGTCCGGGGCGACCTGCACCTGGACCTTGATGCCCTGATCCTCACCGAACTGGTCGGCGTACTTCTTGACCGCGGCGACCCGGTCGTTGTCCGTCCAGATCACGAGGTCGACGTTCGCGTCGCGGACGGGCGCGGCCGTCGTCGACGCCGAGGGGGCCGGGGCCGCCTCGGTTGTCGTCGTGCTCGAGGACTGTTCGGCGGGCTGGGTGCTGCTCGTGGACGGGGTGCTGCCACCGCCGCAGGCGCTGAGTGCCAGGGCCGCCACGCAGGTGATCGCAGCCGAGGACACGGTGCCGGACGCACGCTTGTGCATGGAATCTCCTTCGAAACCAGGTGGCACACGCCGCCACCAATGGGAGCACCGTAGCAAGAACTTACGAAAACTCGAAGCCGTCTTGCAGCAAGTTTTTGCAACGGTGGTTCGACAAGGGAAGGGGCCCGCTTTGCCCGCTGAGCGGCATACGTCATGATGGCTGTGCCACCCATCCGGGTCGGCACCTTTACAACGGATCGTCCGGCACGTTCCTGCCGGTGAAGGAAAGGCGAAGACGCCCATGGCAACAGTGACGTTCGACCACGCGACCCGGATCTATCCGGGCAACACCAAGCCCTCGGTCGATGACCTCAACATCGAGATCGCGGATGGCGAGTTCCTCGTCCTCGTCGGCCCGTCCGGCTGCGGCAAGTCCACCTCGCTGCGCATGCTGGCCGGTCTCGAGGAGGTCAACGAGGGCCGCATCCTCATCGGGGACCGTGACGTGACCAACCTGTCCCCCAAGGACCGCGACGTCGCGATGGTGTTCCAGAACTACGCGCTCTACCCGCACATGTCGGTCGCCGACAACATGGGCTTCGCCCTCAAGATCGCGGGCGTCGACAAGTCCGAGATCCGCAAGCGGGTCGAGGAGGCGGCGAAGATCCTCGACCTCACCGAGTACCTCGATCGCAAGCCGAAGGCACTCTCCGGCGGCCAGCGCCAGCGTGTCGCCATGGGCCGCGCCATCGTCCGCTCCCCGCAGGTCTTCCTCATGGACGAGCCGCTGTCCAACCTCGACGCCAAGCTGCGCGTCCAGACCCGCACCCAGATCGCCTCGCTCCAGCGGCGCCTCGGCGTCACCACCGTCTACGTCACCCACGACCAGGTCGAGGCCATGACGATGGGCGACCGCGTGGCGGTCCTCAAGGACGGCATCCTGCAGCAGTGCGACACGCCGCGGCGGATGTACGACCACCCGGTCAACGTCTTCGTCGCCGGCTTCATCGGCTCGCCCGCGATGAACCTGCTGGACGCCCCGATCATCGACGGCGGGGTCGACGTCGGTGGGCACACCGTCGCGGTCGCCCGTGACGAGCTGGCCAAGGCGTCCGGGCACGTCACGCTCGGCGTGCGGCCCGAGGACCTCGAGATGTCCGGCGACGGCGACGGCATCCCCGTCACCGTCGACGTCGTCGAGGAGCTCGGCGCCGACGCCTACATCTACGGCTCGACGAAGGCCAAGCAGGTCGGCGCGACGGGTGAGGAGACGGGCGACGCCCCGTTCATCGCCCGGGTCGACGGCCGGCGTCCCCCGGAGAAGGGCGAGATCGTCTACCTCAAGCCGAAGCAGGGCCACGTCCACGTCTTCAACGCGGAGTCGGGCGAGCGCATCAGCGACTGACCCCATCGACAGTGCACTAATCCCCATCGACAGTGCACCAATCGTCATCGACAGTGCACTAATTCAATCGACAGTTCATTTCTCGTATGCCGCTGGGCCGGCACCCGCTCGCACGTGAAGCAGGTGCCGGCCCAGCGCCATACCCGGCCCCTTCGATCGACCGTGCGCCATTCCGAATCGAGTGTGCGCTTCTTGAGATCGACAGTGCGCCTTTTCTGATCGACAGTGCGTCAAGTCCAGCTCGACAGCGCAGCATCTTCTCGTTGTCCACAACCCGCGCCCGCTCAGGGCGCTGTCCTCACCGTGCTTGGCAGCGCTTCGCAGCGCACGTTCTTCGGGCGAGGCTCTCGTCATGTCGATCCAGAACCTTCCCAAAGACCTGCGCGGCCGCCCGTTCGCGGTTCGCGAAGCCATTGGCCTTGGCCTCAGCTACGCCGAGGTGGACCGCATGCGCCTTGTTGCTCCGACCCATGGCGTCCGAGTGGAGAAGCGGCCGGTGTCGCTCATCGAGCGGTGCTTCGCCATCGCGCCGACGATGATGGCCCAGTTCGCCTTCTCGCACCTGACCGCCGCAGGCTTGCACGGCTTGCCGACCTCCACCGGCATGGACGCTGACCCCGCGATCCACCTCATCCGGCCGGCTGGCGACCTGCTTGTTCGCCGCAGCGGCGTCCGCGGCCACCGGGGCTACGACTGTCGTCAGGTCGTGCAGAGAGACGGCCTCCCGGTCGTCGGCCTGGCAGACACCTGGGTGGACATGGGGGAACTCATCGGCCCTGGCCTGCCGGTGGGACTCGACGACCTCATCGTCATGGGGGACGCGATCGCGACGCGACTACGCGCGGTGGATCCGTTGCGCGAGGCACTCGCACGCCGGATCCGACCGCGTGGCAAGCTGACCCTGCTCGAAGCGCTCGAGTGGATCCGCGTGGGATCCGAGTCGCCGGCCGAAACGCGGACCCGTCTCGTCCTCGTCCGTGGTGGGCTGCCCGAGCCCATCCTGAACGAACCGATACGCACGAGATCGGGGCTGTGGGTGGGCCGGCCTGACATGAAGTACCGCAAGCCGGTGCGGCTCGCGCTTGAGGTGCAAGGCCGAGAGTTCCACAGCGGCAGTGAAGAGCGAGCCGACGACGAGGAACGGTTCGCCAACTTCAGGGCCGAGGGCTACGAGGTCGTCCCGGTGTGGGACGACGACACCAATAATGACTCGGGCCGCACTGCCTTGGTGCTCAGGGTGGCGGGGATCCTTTGCTTCCCACAGACACTCCTAACGCTGGACCAATGTGCGCCGCGCTTCTTCAGTGCTCGGATGCTCGAGCTCGCAGAGCTGAGGAAGCGCCGACTGCGCCGAGCATGACTCTTGATCGCCACCAGCGCCAGCCGTGAGGGCGGAATAACACACTGTCGATCAGGAAACGCGCACGGTCGATGAGGAAACGCGCACTGTCGACCGGGAATGGTGCACTGTCGATCGGGAAACGCGCACTGTCGATGAGGAAACGCGCACTGTCGATCGGGAAACGCGCACGGTGGATCAGGAAACGTGCACGGTCGATGGAGACGGGTCAGTCGTGCTTGGCGATGACGGGCATCTCGATGGTGTCGACGCCGACGACGGCCTCCTCCTCGGGCTTCGCCGGAAGGACCGTGCGGATGTAGTCCTGGAGGGCGTCCTCGATCGGCACGTCGTGACCGGCCCGCTCGCTCATGTACCACCGGTGCTCGAGGACCTCGTGGAAGACCTCCGCGGGCTCGAGGCGGCTGGTCAGCTCGCGCGGCACGGCTCGGGTGACCGGCTCGTACACCTTGGTGAGCCAGTCGTGCGCGACGAGCTCCTCGTCGTCGCCCTGCCGGTCGGTCGCGGCCGCATACGCATCGAGGTCGTTGAGCAACCGCCGTGCCTGGTTCTCCCCCACGTCGAGACCGGTCAGGCGCAGCAGCCGCCGGGAGTGGTGCCCCGCGTCCACGACCTTCGGCTGGATCTGGATGTGCGTGCCGTCGAGGTCGGTCATCATGCTGAGCTCGTCGACGTCGAAGCCGAGGTCGTTGAGCCGGCGGATCCGCTCGTCCACCCGCCACCGGTCGCCGACCCCGAAGCGCTCCGTCGCGGTCAGCTCCTCCCAGAGGGAGTGGTAGCGCTCGACGATCGATGCCGCGATCTCGAAGGGGTCGTTCGCCTCGTCGAGGAACCCGCCGGCCTGCAGGTCCATCAGTTCTCCGGTGATGTTCACCTGGGCGAGGTCGAGGTCATGGGCTCGCTGCCCATCCGACAGGGAGGGGTGCAGCTCACCCGTCTCGGCGTCGACGAGATAGGCGGCGAAGGCACCCGCGTCCCGCCGGAACAGGGTGTTCGAGAGGGAGACGTCGCCCCACCAGAAGCCCTCGAGGTGGAGCCGCACGAGCAGCAGGGCCAGCGCGTCCATCAGCCGCACCGCCGTGTCGGGGCGCAGGCTCTGGCTGAACAGCACCCGGTAGGGCAGGGAGAACTGCAGGTGCAGCGTCAGCAGGCACGCGTCGAGCGGGGTGCCGTCAGCGGCCGTCCGACCGTGGACCACCCCGAGCGGCTGGACCGCCGGCACGTCGAGCCGGCGCAGGTTGCGCAGCATCGCGTACTCCCGGTCCGCGATCTCGGCCTTGATCTCCTTGACCGCGAGCACACGTCGGCCCAACCGGACGAATCGCACGACGTGCCGCGAGATGCCACGGGGCAACGCCGCGAGGACGTCCTCGGGCCACTCCTCGAGCGGTCGCCGCCAGGGCAGGTCGAGCAGCTCCGGCGTCGGGCGCGCAGTCGTGATCTGGAGGGTCACCGGTCCATGGTGGCACGGTGTGACGGCAGGGACGAAGCGCTCACTCGACCGGAAGGGGTGACCCCTGACCCGCCCGGCGCGGGTCGCAGCGGCCCTCGCCGCAGCCTCGAATCCGGACGCTCAGCGGCGTCCGCCCCGAGCCGTCGGCGCGGCGGTCGCCGAGGCCGGCGGCCCGGAGAGGATCTGGCCGAACATCACGCTGATCCAGAGCAGGAAGGTCGTCACGTGCACGACGGTGCACCAGAGGCAGATGGCGTGGATCTTCGCGACCTCGGCCCAGACGAGGTAGGCCACCATGCCCACGCCGATCGTGAGCCAGCCGAGCCGGGCCCAGTCCAGCCAGGCCTCGCCTCGCCGCCACACCGAGGGCCAGCAGAGGCCGGCCAGCACGACGAAGAAGACGAGCCCGAGCACCGCGACGGGGATGCCGAACAGCGTGGACCACTGGCTCGAGGTGACCTTCACGCAGTCGATGACGCCGTTGGCCGTGCACGCCAGCGTGGAGTTGTCGGTGAAGTGCTCGTAGGTCAGGTAGATCGACGTCAGCAGGCCGACGACGACCAGGACCAGCGAGAGCGGGACGAGCCACGGCGGCCGCTCACGCGAGGCGACGGCCAGTGACTGGCCGCTTCCGTCACCCCGCGCCGAGCGGGTCAGGTCGCGTGTCATTGCTTGAGCATCGGGCTGGTCTGGACGACCGCGGGACTGCTGCAGACGTCAGAGGGCTTGTTGCCGGTCAGGGTGCAGATCTGGGCCGTGATGGCGTTGGCGTTCGCCATGATCGGCTGCCCGTAGTCGCCCTTGCCGGTCAGCATCTGCTCGACGATCTTGGTCCAAGCCGTGTCATCGGTCAGGCTGACGAAGCCCTGGATCGGCACACCGGACCCCACCGTCTGGTGCGTTCCGTAGAACGTCCACGGGATAGCGCCCTGGCTCGAGGCCTCGACATAGGGCGGGGCGTCGTACTTCTTGAAGAGCGGCTCGATGTCCGCCGGGATCTGCTCGATCTGCTTGCCGTTGCGGTCCTGCGTCTCGACGGCCCGGAAGGAGATGTAGTCGCTGGTGTACTTCTCGTCCTTGAACGACACCGTCGGGATGTTGCCGTCGTTCTCGGCCGAACGCGTCGTCGTGAGCCCGGAGAAGTTGCCGAACCGCTCCAGGGCCGCCACGAGCGACCAGCGCTCCGTCGCGCAGTAGGGGCAGTACTCCGCGCCGACGTAGAGCACCTCGGGCTTGTCGCCGTTCTTGAGGACCTGGCCGCCCTCGAGCTTCTGGGGGATGGCGTTGGGGTTGCTCGGCTTGCCGGCCGCGTCGAACGCAGAAGCGGGTATGGCGCTGAGCTTGGCGACCGCTGCATCCGCGCTGCTGTTCGCCGACGTGGGCGCCTTGTCCGGCTGGCTCGCGACGACCAGGCCGATGACCGCCGCGATGATGACCACGACCACCGCGACAGCCGCCGTGATGAGCTGCTTCTGCTGGCGTTCCTTGCGGGCGGCCGCGGCGCGCATCTCGGCCGCCTTGCGCGTGGCCTCGGCCCGAGCTGTGTTCTTGCCCACGGGTTTCCTTCTTCTCGGCGACTGGTCCGGCGCCGTGCGCCGGCCTCAGGGTACCTGCCCCTGCTGTGACGCCACGGCATCTCCGACAGGTTGACGATTTGACGTATTGCGGTGGTTCCCGAAGCCCGCCCCGAGTCGAACGAGCAACCTCCGACGGGCCCAGAGTCAGCGCGCCCGGCGCTGTCGGGCGATCTCGTAGAGCGCAACGCCGGTGGCCATCCCGGCGTTGAGCGACTCGACCGCGGAACTCATCGGGATCGAGACGATCTGGTCGCAGGTCTCCCGGACGAGCCTGGACAGGCCCTTGCCCTCGGACCCCGTCACGACGACGAGCGGTGAGTCGCTGAGCGCCAGCTCGGTCAGCTCGACATCGCCCTCCATGTCGAGGCCGATGACGAAGAAGCCGGCCTTCTTGAAGTCCTCGAGGCTGCGCGTGAGGTTGGCGGCCCGCGCCACCGGCACCCGGGCGGCCGCCCCGGCCGAGGTCTTCCAGGCCGACGCCGTCATCCCGACGGAGCGCCGCTCGGGCACGACGACCCCGTGCCCGCCGAACGCCGCGACCGAACGGATGATCGCCCCGAGGTTCCGGGGGTCGGTGATGCCATCGAGCGCGACGACGAGCGGCACCCCGGGCGCCTCGGGGTCGATGAGGTCGTGCGGGTCGGCGTAGTCGTAGGGCGGCACCTGCAGCGCGATGCCTTGGTGCACCGCGCCGTCCGTGAGCCGGTCGAGCTCGGTGCGGGGCGTCTCGAGGATCGGCAGGCTGCGCTCGGCGGCCAGCTTCAGCGACTCCCTGATCCGGTCGTCCGAGTCGATCCGCGTCGCGACGTACATGCTCGAGACCGGGACGCCGGCCCGCAGCGCCTCGACGACGGAGTTACGTCCGGCCACCATCTCGGTCGCCGACTTGCCCCGGCGCGCCCGCGGCGCCCCGGCGCCGCCCCGCCCGGCCGTGGTCCGCCCACCAGGAGCACCGGCTCGCTTGGCCGCGATCTTCGCTGCCGCCTTGGCCCGCTTGTGCGCCGGGTGGTACTCGCGGTCGACGGCCTTGGGCGTCGGCCCCTTGCCCTTGAGGGCGCGCTTGTTGTGGCCGCCGGTCCCGGTGGTCGCGCCCTTGCCGCCCTTGCGGACCGCGCCTCTGCGCTGTGAGTTGCCCGCCATGTCAGTCCTCCCCCGCTCCGGCCGTCCCGGCCACTCCGACCGGGTCCTCCACCGCCACGGACCGGTTCAGCGACCACCGGGCACCCGATGGCGTGTCCTCGATCGAGATGCCGACCGCAGCCAGCTCGTCGCGGATCGCGTCGGCCCGAGCGAAGTCCCGCTCCTGCCGCGCCGACTGCCGCGCCTCGAGCGCCTGCCCGACGAGCGCCTCGAGCGCCTCCTCGGCGACATGGCTCGTAGTCCGGTCTGCCGACCGGGTCCAGTGCTCGGCCAAGGGGTTCACTCCGAGCACCTCCGCCATCGCGACGACGGCCGCCGCCGCAGCCAGCGCGGCGTCGTCGTCCCCCTCGTCCAGCGCGGTGTTGCCCGCCCGGACGGTCTCGTGGATGACCGCGAGCGCTCCGGGCACCCCGAGGTCGTCGTCGAGCGCGGCGCGGAAGTCCTCGGGAAGGTCCTCAGCGGCATACGAGCTGGCAGGGGGCACCTCGCGGCGGTGCGAGACGCGCTCGAGGAAGCCCTCGATCCGCTCGACGGCCGCGGCCGCCTCGTCGAGCGAGCCCGGGTGGTACTCGATCGTCGAGCGGTAGTGCGCCGCGGTCAGGTAGTAGCGCAGCACGAGCGGGCGCGTGGTCCGCAGCAGCTCGCGCACCTCGAGGGAGTTGCCGAGCGACTTGCCCATCTTCTGCCCGCGCACCGTGACCCAGGCGTTGTGCAGCCAGTAGCGGGCGAACCCCAGCCCGGCCGCCCGCGACTGCGCCTGCTCGTTCTCGTGGTGCGGGAAGCGCAGGTCGATGCCGCCGCCGTGGATGTCGAACTCGTCGCCGAGGTAGCGCCGCGCCATCGCGGAGCACTCGAGGTGCCAGCCCGGGCGTCCCGCCCCGAACGGCGTCGGCCACGAGGCGCTCTCCGGCTCCTCGGCCTTGCGCCCCTTCCACAGAGCGAAGTCGCGCGGGTCACGCTTGCCGCGGGGGTCGGCATCGTCGGCGCTCGCCATGTCGTCGAGGCTCTGGTGCGACAGCGAGCCGTAGTCCGGCCACGACCGGACGTCGAAGTAGACATCACCCGAGCCGTCCGGGGCCGCGTAGGCGTGGCCCTTCTCGACGAGGGTCTCCATGAGGGTCACCATGTCGGTGATGTGCCCGGTCGCCCGCGGCTCGTAGGTCGCGGGCAGCACCCCGAGCGCCTCGAGGGCCTGCGTCGTGAGCCGTTCGTTGCGGTAGGTGAGGGCCCACCACTCCTCGCCGGCCTCGGCCGCCTTGCGCAGCACCTTGTCGTCGATGTCGGTCACGTTGCGCACGAGCGTCACCTGGTAGCCGTGCCCGATCTCGAGCCAGCGCCGCAGCACGTCGAAGGCGACGGCGAAGCGGATGTGCCCGATGTGCGGTGCGCCCTGGGTCGTGAGCCCACAGATGTACATCCCGACCTTGCCCTCTTCGCGCGGCGTGAAGACGCGCAGCTCGCGGTCGGCGGTGTCGAACAGTTGGAGACTCACCCGCGTGAGTCTAGTGGCGAGCGGGAGCGGCCCCGTCCTCGCGACGTGGCTGAGCGGCATACCCATGAGGTATGCCGCTCAGCTCGCTGCGGCTGGGACGCCACCTCCCAGCCGCCCCTGCTCCCCGAACGCGGCGTTCGGAGTCGAACTCACCGGTGCACCACCGAGCTCGACCACGAGCACTGAGTTCAGTGACCTCGCGCGATCCACTCGTCGAGCGACGGCGACTCCGCCCCGATCGTCGTCGAGTCGCCGTGCCCGGTGTGCACGACAGTCTCGGGCGGCAAGGGGAGGAGCTTCGTCGTGATCGAGTCGATGATCGTGCCGAAGTCGGAGTACGACCGGCCCGTCGCGCCCGGACCACCCTGGAAGAGCGTGTCGCCGGTGAAGACGACGCCCAGGGCCGGGGCGTAGAAGCAGCAGGCGCCCGGCGCGTGCCCGGGGGTGTGCAGCACCTGCAGCTCGACGTCGCCGACGTGGATCCGGTCGCCGTCGGCGAGGCCGCGGGTCGGCTGCAGCTCCGGGTGTGTCTGGTCCCAGAGGACTTTGTCGTCCGGGTGCAGTGCGACGACCGCCTCCGGGTGCGCCTCGAGCAGCTGCGGGACGACGGTCACGTGGTCGTCATGGGCGTGGGTCAGCAGGATGGCGAGCAGGCGCCGGTCGCCGACCGCCTCGAGGATCGGCGCGGCCTCGTGCGGCGCGTCGATGACGACGCACTCCTCGTCGTTGCCGACGACCCAGACGTTGTTGTCCACGTCCCAGGTGCCGCCGTCGAGGCTGAAGGTGCCGCTCGTGACCGTGTGGTCGACCCGCACGCCCTGCGATGAGACGCTGCCGACCCGCTCGATGCGAGCGCCGTCCGCGCTCACAGCTCCACCACCGAACGGAGCACCTCACCGCGGGCCATCTTGGCGAAGGCAGCCTCGATGTCGGCGAGGCCGATCCGCTCCGAGACGAACGCGTCGAGGTCGAAGCGGCCCTGCTTGTAGAGGTCGACGAGCACCGGGAAGTCGCGGCTCGGCAGGCAGTCGCCGTACCAGCTCGACTTGAGTGCGCCGCCGCGGCCGAAGATCTCGATCATCGGCAGGGTCACCTGCTTGTCGGGGGTGGGCACACCGACGAGCACGACCCGGCCGGCGAGGTCCCTCGCGTAGAAGGCCTGCTCGTAGGTCTCGGGACGGCCGACCGCCTCCACGACGACGTCGGCGCCGTGGCCGCCCGTGAGCTCCCGGATCGCCTCGACGGGGTCGGTCGTGCTCGAGTTGACGGTGTGGGTGGCGCCGAACTGCTTGGCCTGCTCGAGCTTCGCGTCGTCGATGTCGACCGCGATGATCGTCGTCGCACCCGCGATGGCCGCTCCTGCGATCGCCGCATCGCCGACGCCGCCGCACCCGATGACGGCGACGGACTCGCCGCGCTTGACCTCACCGGTGTTGACCGCGGCACCGAAGCCGGCCATGACGCCGCAGCCCAGCAGGCCCACCGCCGCCGGGTCCGCCTCGTCGACCTTCGTGCACTGCCCTGCCGCGACGAGGGTCTTCTCGATGAAGGCGCCGATGCCGAGCGCCGGCGTGAGCTCGGTGCCGTCGGTCAGCGTCATCTTCTGGGTCGCGTTGTGGGTGGCGAAGCAGTACCACGGCTGGCCCTTGGCACAGGCCCGGCACTGTCCGCAGACGGCGCGCCAGTTGAGGATGACGAAGTCGCCGGGCTTGACGTCCGTGACGCCCTCGCCGACCGACTCGACGACCCCGGCCGCCTCGTGCCCGAGCAGGAACGGGAAGTCGTCGTTGATCCCGCCCTCCTTGTAGTGCAGGTCGGTGTGGCACACCCCGCACGCCTGGATCTGCACGACGGCCTCGCCCGGTCCGGGGTCGGGCACGACGATGTCGACGAGCTCGACGTCGGCGCCCTTGCTGCGGCTGATGACTCCCTTGACGGTCTGGGGCATGACCCATCCTCCTCGTGTGCGTGCGGTTGCTCCCACCCAAGCCGCGGGCACGCGGGGATGCAAGATGACCGTATGCCGCTGAGCGACGTTCTCGCTGGTCAGCGGGGTTCCGCGGTGCTTTCCCCCGAGGAAAGTGGGGCGGGCCCACGACGTAGGATCAGCACGTGCCCAAGCCCCTCTTCGACGAGCTCGTCCACGAGCCGAGCCGCCTGCAGATCTGCGGTCTGCTCGCGCCCGTCGTCGAGGCGAGGTTCGCGACCGTCAGGGAGGAGACCGGCCTGACCGACTCTGCCCTGTCGAAGCACCTCAAGGCGCTCGAGGCCGCCGGCTACCTCGAGACCCGCAAGGAACGCGCTGGGGCCCGGTCGACGACGGTCGTGAGGCTGACCGAGGTGGGGCGGCACGCGTTCTGCGGCCACATGGCGGCTTTGCAGCGGCTGGCCGGCGTCGCCTCGGTGCGCGACCGTGGCGCCACCTCACGCCGCCGGGTCCTCATCGAGCGGACAGCTCGGGCTCACTCCTGAGGATGCAGAACTCGTTGCCCTCCGGGTCGGCCACCGTGTACCACCCGGTGCCAGCGCCGTAGATACCGCGATGGTCGGCCACGAGCGTGGCGCCCAGCCCGACGAGACGCTCGTACTCCTCCGCCTGCGTCACATCGGTGGGGCGCAGGTCGAAGTGGATACGGTTCTTGGCCGCCTTCGTCTCGGGGACCTCGATGAAGAGGATGTGGTGCCCGCCCGGGCCCGAGCGGATCATGCACTCCTCGTGTCCGGGCTCGTTCGGGTCGTCGGGCAGGTCCTCGTAGCCGAGCACCTGCTTCCACCACTCGGAGAGCTCGTAGGCGTTGCGGCAGTCGATCGAGGTGTGCGAGATGCGCGAGGTCATGGCCCTCAACCCTGCAGG
>DASSTN010000177.1:0-2740 GCA_035707905.1 Intrasporangium sp. | reverse complement strand
CCGGACGTCGTCGTGTTGAGCGCGGTGATCTGGTCGAGGACGAGCTGCTGGTTGTTGAGGGCCTGCGCGACGATGACGGCCGTGCGCAGCGCCGACACGGTCGTCGTCGTGGCCCGGTCGACACCCTTGATGAGCTCGATGTTGTTCCTGATGATGATGTCGATCGCGAGGTAGTTCTGGATCGACACCGCGAGCTGGGTCAACAGGTCCTGGTGCTTCTGCCGGACGTAGAAGAGGACGTCCTGGCGCAGCACCTCGGCCTTCTCCGGCTCCGTCGCGTCGAGGGTCGCGATCTCGGCCGACAGCTTCGCGTCGAGCCGCTCGGCGACGTAGACGTACTGGTTGAGCCGACCCATCGACTCCCAGAGCGACTTCTTCTCCAGGTTGAGGGCGACGTTGTCCTTCTGCAGCTCGTCCTGCCCGGACTGGAGGGAGTGGAGGATGCCGTTGAGGTGGCTCTGGGAGGACTGGTACTTGCGGAAGTAGTCGGTGACCTTGTCGCCGAAGGGGATCATGCCGAGGAACCGCTTGGCGCCGGTGGCCTGGGACGGGTCGAGGTCCTCGACGGTGCGGCGCAGGTCGAGCAGCGTCTTGCCGACCTGCGAGCCCTGGGAGAGCGACCCCTCGTTGAGCGCCTTGACCGGCATCCGGAGCATCCGGTTCGAGGACTCGGCCGCGAAACGCACCTCGTCGTTGCCCATGGTGCGAACGTCGGCGGCCCGCGCCTCGAACTGCGGGGACCGGGGCTCGGTCTTCATGAGGGAGTCGAGGTAGCCGTCGACCTTCGCGTCGAGACCCGGCAGCGCCGACTCGGGGACGGCCGGGGCCATCTTCGGGGCCGCCGTCTCGGCCACCAGCTGCGGCGGCGCGGGTGCGGTCAGGGTGAAGCCCTCCGGCGGCGCGAGCGGTGCAGGTGCGGTCTGCGCAGCCTGGGCGCCAGTCGGCTGGTCGGTCATGAGGTGTCCTTCCCCTTCTCTTCGGCCGCGTGCGAGAGGCGGGCCGACAACCCGAGCCCGCTGAGCGGCATACAACGGCCTCTCAGCGGGGCGTAACCGTCACTCTACGGTGCGCCCGCATGGGACGGGACGGCCCTCGCGGGAGTTCCCCGGGGTGGACCGCGACCCGGAGTCAGGGGAGGTTCCGGGCCGCGGCCACGGGATGGGGAGTCCGCCTCAGGTGAACGCGCGGGAGGGGATCAGCGGTTCCCTCAGGAGAACTGCCAGGAGCGCTTGGACAGGCCGAACCAGAAGCCGTCGATCACGCTCCGGTTGTCGAGGCCGGCGGACTCGTAGGCGGCGCCCAGGGAGACGAAGAGCGGCGCGAAGTGCTCGGTGCGTGGGTGCGCCTCGCGGGCCGCGGGCGCCTTGGCGAGGAAGTCGAGCAGGGCGTCCACGTCCTGCGCCGCCATCGCCTCGCGGGCCCACTGGTCGAACTCGGCGCTCGCCTGGGGTGGCGTGCCGTCGGCGCCGGCGGCGGGGTTGAACCACCTGAGGTTGTGGGTCGTGAAGCCAGAGCCGACGATGAGCGTGCCCTGGTCGCGCAGCGGGGCGAGGCGCCGGCCGATGTCGAACAGGCCGCGCGGGTCGAGGGTCGGCATCGACATCTGCAGCACCGGCACGTCGGCCTCGGGAAACATCTCCTTGAGCGGGACGTAGGCGCCGTGGTCGAGCCCGCGGCTCTCGTCACGGTGGACGGGCGTCGAGGCGGTCTGGCCGGGCGCCGTGAGGAGCTTCGTGACGTCGTCGGCCAGCTGCGGGGCGCTGGGGGCGTCGTAGGTCACCTCGTAGTACTTCCGGGGGAAGCCCCAGAAGTCGTAGACGAGCGGGGCGCCCGTCGTCGAGCCGAGCGTGATCGGCGCGTCCTCCCAGTGCGCGGAGACCATGAGGACGTTCTTCGGCTTCTCGAGCTCGCTCGACCAGCTCGCCAGCTCGGCGGTCCAGCGGCGGTCGTCCGCGAGCGGCGGGGCGCCGTGGCTGAGGTAGATGACGGGGGTCTTGGTGTCGCCCACGAGGACTCCTTCGTGAAGTTGAAACCTAAACTATCACGGGAACGCGCTCCTGCCCCCCATCATTCCCCGGTTCGGTCGAGCCGGCACGAACTGTCGGTCTGACCGCTGGGGTGCCATCCCCGGGACCAATGGCCCTGACTCCTTCGACGACTGCGCGCGAACGATGGGCGCATGACCGAGATTCGGCTGACCCAGCACCGCGAGCAGGACACCGCCGTCCTGCACGAGCGGGTCCCGACGGACCAGATCAAGGCACTCTTCGAGCGGGCGCTGCCGGCCGTCCTGGCGGCCGTCACGAAGCAGGGCGGGCATCCGGTCGGGCCGCCCTTCGCCAAGTACTTCGGCACCCCGAGCGACACCGTCGAGGTCGAGGTCGGCTTCCCGCTCGCCCGGGCGGTCGCGCCGAGCGACGGGGTCAGGGCCGGGACGCTGCCCGGCGGGCCGGCCGTCCGGGCCATGCACGTCGGTTCCTACGACAGGCTGCCCGAGACCTACGACGCGATGTTCGCCTGGATGAAGGAGGAGGGGCTCGAGCCGGCCGACGCGATGTGGGAGGTCTACCTCTCGGACCCGTCCCGGCAGCCCGATCCCGAGACCTGGCGCACCGAGGTGTGGTGGCCCGTCGCCTGACGGCTCTGGTGCTGGAGTGACGCAGCGCTCACTCGATGGGGGAGTGCTGCGCTCGACACGTGAGCAGGGGGAATGGAGATCCGGACCCCGCCTGTTACGGTC
>DASSTN010000176.1:0-3052 GCA_035707905.1 Intrasporangium sp. | reverse complement strand
AGTGAGTCGGAGCCGAGGTGCTTCTGCACCACGAGGTGGGCCTGACCCTCGGGGGACAGGCGGGGCAGCCACTGTTCGAGGAGGGCGTGCAGGGCCGGCTTGCCGACGTGGATCGGGGGGTTCGACCAGATCGTCTCGAATCGCACCTCACCCGGGACGTCTTCCGGCTCGCAGAAGGTGAGGTTGTGCAGCCCTGCTGCGGCGGCGTTGAGCCGAGCGAGGTCGAGGGCCCGCCGGTTGACGTCGACGCCCCAGACGCGGGCCTGGGGGGACCGGAGCGCCATCGTGAGCGTGATCGGCCCCCAGCCGCAGCCGATGTCGAGCAGGTCACCGCTCGGACTCGGGTCGGGGGCACCGCGAAGGAGGACGGCCGTTCCGGGGTCGAGCCGGTCGGGGGAGTAGACGCCGTTGGCGGTCGTGAGGGTGAGGTCGCGGCCGTCGAGGGTCACGTGGACCTGCCGTCTCTCCTCGGGAGTCGCCGGCTCGCGGCTGAAGTAGTGGTCCGGCTGCTCGCTCATCAGAAGCCCACGCTAGCGGTCCGCCGCACCCGTCCACCGCCACACCTCTGCGCTCACCGAACGCGGCGGTACTTGGCGAACGGGCCGGTGTACCACGCAGTTCAGCCTCGAACACAGCGTTCGCGGGGTAAGGGGAGGGCAGGAAGGGGCTGAGTGGCAGCCCCACGTGGTCCCACGGGGCACAAATCGGTGGCTAGCGGTGTTGTGCACATGGGACCCTGAGGAGAACATGACGAACCAGCACCTGACCACGAACGACCTGTTCGCCACCCGCGCCGAGGCGCTTGCCGAGGACGCGCTGGAACCAAGCACAGCGGCATACGACTACGACGGCGAGCAGCTCGAGCGTGAGGAGCGTGCGGCGCTCCGTCGGGTCGGCGGGCTGTCGACCGAGCTCGAGGACATCACCGAGGTCGAGTACCGGCAGCTGCGCCTCGAGCGCGTCGTCCTCGCGGGTGTCTGGAGCGAGGGGACGCTCGACGACGCCGAGAACTCGCTGCGCGAGCTGGCGGCCCTCGCCGAGACCGCCGGCTCGACCGTCCTCGAGGGCGTCGTCCAGCGCCGGCCACGCCCCGACCCGGCGACCTACCTGGGCAAGGGCAAGGCGCAGGAGCTGCGTGACATCGTGCTCGCCGAGGGTGCCGACACCGTGATCTGCGACGGTGAGCTCGCCCCCAGCCAGCGACGTGCGCTGGAGGACGTCGTCAAGGTCAAGGTCATCGACCGGACGGCCCTGATCCTCGACATCTTCGCCCAGCACGCCAAGAGCCGCGAGGGCAAGGCCCAGGTCGAGCTGGCCCAGCTGCAGTACCTGCTGCCGCGCCTGCGTGGCTGGGGTGACTCGATGTCCCGGCAGGCCGGTGGTCGGGTCGCCGGCGGTGAGGGCATCGGCTCACGCGGCCCCGGTGAGACGAAGATCGAGCTCGACCGGCGCCGGATCAACACGAAGATCGCCAAGCTGCGCCGCGACATCAAGGGCATGAAGACCGTCCGTGACACCAAGCGGCACGGCCGACGGGCCGGCGGGGTGCCGAGCGTCGCCATCGCGGGCTACACGAACGCCGGCAAGAGCTCGCTGCTGAACCGGCTCACCGGCGCAGGCGTGCTGGTGCAGAACCAGCTCTTCGCGACCCTCGACCCGACGGTGCGCCGGGCGGAGACGCCTGACGGCCGGCTCTACACCCTCTCCGACACGGTCGGGTTCGTGCGCAGCCTGCCGCACCAGCTCGTCGAGGCGTTCCGGTCGACGCTCGAGGAGGTCGGTGACGCCGACCTGCTGCTGCACGTCGTCGATGGCTCGCACCCCGACCCGGAGGGCCAGATCTCGGCCGTCCGCGAGGTGCTCGCCGAGGTCGGCGGTGACTCCATCAAGGAGGTCATCGTCGTCAACAAGGCGGACATCGCCGACCCGGAGGTGCTCGACCGGATCCGGCGGCAGGAGAAGCACTCCATCGCCGTGTCGGCCCGCACCGGTCAGGGCATGGCGGACCTGCGCGAGCTCATCGCCGCCGAGCTGCCGAAGCCGGAGATCGAGGTCGACGTCCTCGTGCCGTATGACCGGGGTGACCTCGTCTCGCGGCTGCACGAAGAGGCCGAGATCCTCGAGAGCGAGCACGTTGCCGACGGCACGCGGTTGCGCGCCAAGGTCACGCCGGCCATCGAGGCCGACCTGTCGGAGTACGTCGTCGCCTGAGCGGCCAGGGCGATGTCGGTGCGGTGCGCCACGATGGGCGCATGAGCCTCGAGATCCCCTGTCCCTACTGCGGCACCCAGATGTATGCCGAGCAGGCGCACAACCGCTGCCCGCAGTGCCTCTACATCGAGCCCTGCTGTGACGGCGCACCGCTACCCGCCTGCGAGACCAGGTCGCCAGAACGCACCCGACCGGCGTGAGCGGGCCGGGTGACGTCTGGCTGACGACGGCGCGCCTGGTCCTGCGACGACCTCGCGCCGACGACCTCGAGGACTACGTGCGGCTGCACACCGACCCGCACACCTACCGCCACAAGCCGGCGTCGATGCCGAGCCCGGCGCGGTGCCGGGAGCGTCTCGCGCACGACCTGGCTGCCTGGGAGCAGGAGGGCATCGGGTATGTCGCCGTGCTGGCCCGCGACTCCGGCCGCGTGATCGGCTGGGCCGGCCTGCGGGTCGAGCGGGACTACGGGCCGCCACACCTCAACCTCTACTTCCGGCTGGGCGCGGAGAGCCTCGGGCGCGGTTACGGCCGAGAGCTGGCCCGGGCCCTCGTCGGCTGGGCGGCAGAGCACCGGCCCGACCTGCCGGTGACGGCGATGGTGGCGCCGGTCAACGCCGCCTCGCTGGCCACCTGTCGGGCGGCGGGCCTGTTCGAGATCGGTCGCCGCAGGCATCCCCTCTATCCCGACGACGAGCCGGACGTGCTGCTGGAGCTGCCGTCGGTGCAGGCCGTCTCGCACGTCGACGCAGAGCTGCGCGAGGAGCTGCTCGACCTGTGGGTGGCGGTCAACGCCGGCGGGGGAGCGGTCGGCTTCGTCGGCTCGGCCCCGCGTGACGAG
>DASSTN010000175.1:0-2581 GCA_035707905.1 Intrasporangium sp. | reverse complement strand
CCGCAGCCCCGTAGAGTTTGCGTCGATGTCCACCGTTTCCCTCCCTGAGGCCGTGCCGACGCTCGTCGTGCGGACCGTCGCGGTCGACACCGACGAGCCGCTGCTGCACCTCCTGCCGGAGGGGGCGGTCGAGCAGTGCGCCTCGTGGGTCCGACGCGGTGAGGGCCTCGTCGGCTGGGGCACGGCGGTTTCGCACGAGACCCGCGGCCCTTCGCGGTTCGAGGACGCGCAGGCGTGGTGGGCCTCGGTGGCCGACCGGGCCGTCGTCCGCGACGAGGTGGAGGTGAGCGGCTCCGGCCTCGTCTGCTTCGGGTCGTTCCCCTTCGCCGACGACTCGGCCGAGGCGGCGCGACTCGTCGTGCCCGAGGTGGTCGTCGGGCGCCGCGACGACCGGACCTTCGTCACCTCGATCACGACGCGGCCCGAGCTGACGCCCGTCACGGTGCCGCGCCCGGCTCAGGAGCCCGCCGCCCCCCGCGACGTCGCGTTCGCCGACGGCGCGCTCTCCCCCACCAGCTATGCCGGTGCGGTCGCCGCCGCGGTCGAGCGGATCAACGCCGGGCAGGTCGACAAGGTCGTCCTCGCCCGCGACCTCGTCGTCACCTCGGCCGACCCCATCGACCCGCGCTGGCTGCTGCGGCGCCTTGCCGACAGCTACGAGAACACGTGGGTCTTCGCCGTCGCCGGCCTCGTCGGCGCGACGCCCGAGCTGCTCGTCCGGCGCGACCAGGGGCTCGTGACGAGCCGGGTCCTCGCCGGGACGATCCGACGCACCGGCGACGACGCCAAGGACCTCGCCCTCGCGGCCTCCCTGGCCCGCTCCTCGAAGGACCTCGAGGAGCACGAGTACGCCGTCCGCTCGGTCGCCGACGCCCTGGCGCCGCACTGCTCCTCGATGAACGTGCCCGAGTCGCCCTTCGTCCTGCACCTGCCCAACGTCATGCACCTCGCCACCGACGTCGCCGCGGTCGCCGCCAACGGCGCCACCTCCCTCGCCCTCGCCGCCGCCCTCCACCCCTCGGCGGCGGTCGGCGGCACCCCGACGGCCGACGCGGTCCGGATCATCGGCGAGCTCGAGCGGATGGACCGGGGCCGCTATGCCGGCCCGGTCGGCTGGATGGACGCCACCGGCGACGGGGCCTGGGGGATCGCGCTGCGGTGCGGGGCGATCGACATCGCGGACCCGCGCCAGATCCGCATCTTCGCCGGCTGCGGGATCGTGGCGGGTTCGGACCCCGAGTCCGAGGTGGCCGAGTCCGTGGCCAAGCTCGTCCCGATGCGTGACGCCCTGACGGGCGCCTGAGGTGAGCGGCCGCCCGACGGCGACCCGGCTCGCCCGGGCCGTGCTCGGCGAGCTGTGGCTCGCCCGGGTGCGCGACGTGGTGCTGTCCCCGGGCTCCCGCTCCGCCCCGCTCGCCATGGCCCTGTATGCCGCTGAGCGGGCCGGTGATGTGCGCCTGCACGTCCGCGTCGACGAGAGGTCGGCAGGCTTCCTCGCGCTCGGCCTCGCGCTCGGCTCGGGCGGCCCCGTCGCTGTCGTGACGACCTCGGGCACGGCGGTCGGCAACCTGCTGCCCGCGGTCATGGAGGCGCACCACTCCTGCCGGCAGGTCGTCGTGCTCAGCGCCGACCGGCCGGAGCGGCTGCGTGACACCGGGGCGAACCAGACGACGCGGCAGGCGGGGATCTACGGGGTCTTCGCCCCCTGCCACGACCTCGCCCAGGAGGCGAGTGACGAGGAGGTCGCGGCGGCGGTCGCCGCTGCCGTCACGGCGCCCGGGCCGACCCAGCTCAACCTCCAGTTCGACGGCGACCTGCTCCCCTCGAGCGCCGAGCCCGACACCTGGTGGACCCGCCCCTCCCGCACTTCCCCCCCGAACGCCGCGTTCGAGGGTGAACGCGGTGGTGCACCACTGCGTTCGGCCACCAACAGCGCGTTCGAGGGACGGACCCGGGCCTACCCCGTGCCCGGCGCCGAGGTGCTGGCGAACGGTCCACGGACGGTCGTCGTCGCCGG
Organism: Intrasporangium sp.; assembly: GCA_035707905.1. Lineage (GTDB taxonomy): Bacteria > Actinomycetota > Actinomycetes > Actinomycetales > Dermatophilaceae > Intrasporangium_A. The sequence continues at coordinate 564 of DASSTN010000175.1, read as the reverse complement.
CGACGATGCCGGGCCGGCGGCTCGACTCCTGGCCGAGGCCGGCAACTGGCCGCTGCTGGCCGAGCCGACGTCGGGTGCTCGTACCGGTCGTCAGGCCCTGCGCACCTACCGGCTGCTCCTCGCCACCGAACTGCGCGACGAGGTCGAACGCGTCGTCGTCGTGGGCCATCCGACCCTGTCCCGCCCGGTCACCGGCCTCATCAGCGACCCCGACCTCGAGATCCTCTCGGTGCGCGGCCGCTCTCGCGTCGCCACCGACCCGGGACGGGTGGCGCGTCACCTGGCCGTCGTGCCCACCGTGGCGTCGGCGGACCCGTCCGACTGGTTCGACCGCTGGCGCGACGCGGACGTACGGCTCGCCGCCCGCATCGACGAGGAGCAGGACTGGGCCCGTCCGTCCGGCCTCACCACTGCTCGGGTCGTGGCCGAGGCGGTGGGCCCGGGCACCACGCTGGTGGTCGGCTCGTCCAACCCGGTGCGCGACCTCGACGTGATGGCCGATCCCTGGACACCGCAGCAGCATCGCTTCGTGGTCGGCAACCGCGGCCTGGCCGGGATCGACGG
>DASSTN010000174.1:0-5159 GCA_035707905.1 Intrasporangium sp. | reverse complement strand
AAGGGGAGCGGGCCGGAATGTGAGGGCGGCGAAAGTGCCGACGCCACGCTCGGGCCAGACGGCGGGCACGGAGCCGACGGCAGGCAGGGGACCGACGGCAGGCAGGGGACCGACCCCAGGCGGCTCAGTGAGGACGACATGGGCGATCCCGCGAAGGATCCGCATTCCGACTGCAGCCTCAAGGTCGGCCGTGATCCGCGGGTGGCAGCCACCCGGCGGGCGGATGCCTTGCTGGAACTCCTGGAGCGAGCGGTGGGCAATCCTGAAGGTGCCACCCGCACGCCACGCACACAGCTCGTCATCACGATGACGCTCGAGGCCTTGCTCGAGCGGGTCCGTGGCGCCGGGGTCGCTGGCAACGACGAGGTCCTGTCGGCCGAGACGGTGCGCCGGCTGGCGTGCGAGGCGTCGATCATCCCGGCCGTCCTCGGGGGGCCGTCACAACCTTTGGATCTCGGCCATACCGAGCGGTTCTTCACCCCGGCGCAGCGCCGTGCCCTTGCGATCCGCGACAAGGGCTGCTCGATACCCGGATGCACCGTCCCTCCCCAGTGGTGCCACGCCCATCACGCCATCCCCTGGTACCTCGGCGGGGCGACCGATCTCTCGAACGGCGTCCTGCTGTGCGGTCGGCACCACACCGTCGTGCACGCCCTTGGCCTGACGCCCCAGATCCTGCATGACCGGGTCCTCTGGCCGCTCCCCCGCGACTTCGGACACCGATAGGGACACCGCCTCGCCCCCCCGTCAGCAGGCGGGGGACGACCGCATGTCCGCGGGAAGACGTGCGAGGTGGTGCGAGCGGCCGATCCGCGAGGCCGCTGAGCCGCGAATCAGCTTGACCCTCGCGATGCCGGACGCTGAGCCCCCGGTCGGCTGGACAGGCGTGACCGACTCGCTCCCCGCCCTATGTCTGCCACGTCACGTCCCGTACATGTGCTCAGATCAAGCATATATACTCAACGCGTCGATATGCTCACCCCAAGCATAAGTAGGAGTCGTCGTGAGCGAAACCCTCGCCCTCGCCACTGCGGTGGAGCGCACCCAAGACCTGTACGAGAAGGTCCGCCACGTCATCCCGGAGGTCGAATGGGCGACCTATGCCGACGACGCCGAGGCGATCCTGCGCCTCAAGCGCGAGCGCAACGCCGTCGTCCTTGCGCACAACTACCAGACGCCCGAGATCTTCCACTGCATCTCGGACATCGTCGGTGACTCCCTGGCCTTGGCCCGCGAGGCCCAGCATGTCGACGCGGATGTCATCGTCCTCGCCGGGGTGCACTTCATGGCGGAGACCGCCAAGCTGCTCAACCCGAGCAAGACCGTCCTGATCCCCGACCCGCTCGCCGGCTGCTCGCTCGCCGAGTCGATCACCGCCGCCGACGTCCGGTCCCTCCGCGCGGCGCACCCCGGCGTGCCGGTCGTCACCTACGTCAACACCTCGGCCGACGTGAAGGCCGAGAGCGACATCTGCTGCACCTCCGGCAACGCCGTAAAGGTGATCGAGTCGCTCGGGGTCGACCGGGTCATCATGATCCCGGACGAGTTCCTGGCCCAGAACATCGCTCGCCAGACGGGCGTCGAGGTCATCACCTGGGCCGGCCGCTGTGAGGTGCACGAGCGCTTCACCGCCGGCGACATCGAGCAGATTCGCGCTGACCACCCGGACACCGTCGTGCTGGCCCACCCCGAGTGCCCGCCCGACGTCGTCGCGGTGGCCGACCTGGCCGGCTCGACCGCGCAGATGCTGGACTTCGTCGTCCAGCGTCACCCCCGCCAGGTCACCCTCATCACCGAGTGCTCGATGAGCGACAACATCGCCGCCCAGCACCCCGAGATCGACTTCGTGCGGCCCTGCAACCTCTGCCCGCACATGAAGCGCAACTCCCTCACGAAGATCCGTCGTTCGCTCGAGACGATGACCCACGAGGTGACGATCGACCCCGCCGTCGCTGACCGCGCCCGCGCCGCGGTGGACCGGATGCTGGCCGTATGACGCTCACCCAGCTCTCTTCGGACCGTGGGGCGGGCGCCCGCGACGTGCCCGTCATCATCGGGGCCGGGCTCGCCGGGCTCGTGACCGCGCTGCGGCTAGCGCCATGTCCGGTCGTCGTGCTGTCGGCTGGCCGGCTCGGCGAAGGTGCCGCCAGTGGCTGGGCGCAGGGCGGGCTCGCGGCCGCGCTCGGTGACGACGACTCGCCGGAGCTGCACGCAGCGGACACCCTCGCGGCGGGCGCCGGACTATGCGAGCCGGATGTGGTCCGCCGCATCACGGCGGCAGCGCCCGCTGCCGTCGCCTACCTCGCCGGGCTTGGCACGCGGTTCGACCGGTCACCGGAGGGGGTGTATCGGCTGGGCCTCGAGGGTGCGCACTCGCGCAACCGGATCGTCCACGCGGCGGGTGACGCGACCGGGGCCGAGATCCTGAGGGCCGTCGTCGAGGCAGTGCGGCGCACTTCGTCCATCACCGTCCTCGAGCAGACCCTTGCCGGCCGGATCATGGTGAAGGACGGGCGGGTCGCCGGGCTGCTCGTCGAGCGGGCCTCAGGGCTCGATGGATCTGCGAGGGAGCCGGTCGCCCCGTCCGACGCTCCCTCGATCAAGAGGCAGGTGGCGGGGGCGCGGCGGCTGTCCCGGATCGACACCGATGCCGTCGTCCTGGCGACGGGCGGATCAGGGCAGCTGTGGCAGCACACGACGAACCCTCGTGGCTCGCAGGGCCAGGGACTGGCCCTCGCCGCGCGGGCGGGTGCGGAGCTGCGCGACCTCGAGATGGTGCAGTTCCACCCGACCGCGCTCGACGTCGGCCTCGACCCGATGCCCCTGGTCAGCGAGGCGGTCAGAGGGGCTGGTGCCGTGCTCGTCGATGCGACCGGTGCTCCCTTGACGGACGACCCCTTGGCGGCCCGCGACGTCGTGGCCCGCGCGGTGTGGCGCGAGCTGGCGCGTGGGGGGCGAGCCTTCCTCGATGCGCGACAGGCGCTCGGTGTCCGGTTCGGGGAGGCGTTCCCGACGGTGGCTCGGGCCTGCCTCGCCGCCGGGATCGATCCGGCTCGGGACCTCATCCCGGTCCGACCCGCGGCCCACTACCAGTGCGGCGGCGTCACCGTTGACCTCCACGGCCGTACCACGGTGCCGGGGCTCTGGGCCGTGGGCGAGGTGGCGAGCACGGGGCTGCACGGCGCGAACCGGCTGGCGAGCAACTCGCTGCTCGAGGCCGTCGTCTGCGGCGGCTGGGTCGCAGAGGACGTCGCGGCGCGTCTGGCTGGCCAGAGCCTGCCGGACCACCCGCACATGGAGCCGATCCCGGTCGCGGTCGCGGTCAAGGAGAGCCCAGACGAACGCGGACGGGTACCGCTGGACTTGCGGACCCTCATGTCCCAAGCAGTCGGCATCGTGCGTGACGAGCAAGGGCTTGCAGCGGCAGAGGCAACACTTCTCGACGCCGTCAGGAGTGCGCGAACGCCCCGGAACGGCGCCGAGGCAGTCGGAGCGGTCGGGGCCAGCAGCGGGTCGGTCGCCGAACGGCTCGATGACGCGAGCCTCGTTGCCCTGCTCGTCACGCACTCGGCCCGGCGCCGTCAGGAGAGCCGGGGCGGTCACACCCGCCTCGACCACCCCGACACGGCGGACCTAGCGAGCCACACGACCGTCACACTGGCGGACATCCTCTCCGGTGCTTGTGACCAGAGGGACGGAGCGATCACTCGACGTGAACCGAGCGCCGACCGACCCTCGACACCCCGGGACCAGAGGGACGGAGCGATCACTCGAGGTGAACCGAGCGCCGACCGACCCTCGACACCCCGTGACGAGAGGGACGGAGCGATCACTCGAGGTGAACCGAGCGCCGACCGACCCTCGACACCCCGCGACCAGAGGGACCGAGCGATCACTCGACGTGATGGGGCCCCACGTCGAGTGAGCGCTCCGTCACTTCCGTCGCATCCAGCCGCCAAGCTCCCGACAGAACACGTGCACGCCGGAGGACCACGATGACCCTCTCCCCCCTTCCTGACCTGATCCTCGAGCCGCTCGTCAGGGCCGCCCTCCTGGAGGACCTCGGCCGCGCTGGTGACCTGACGACGGACGCGATCATCCCCGCGGACGTCCGCGACACGTTCGTCTTCGCGGCGCGCGAGGCCGGGACGATCGCCGGGCTGGACCTCGCCCGGCTCGCCTTCACCCTCGTCGACCCCTCGGTGACGTTCACGGCCCACGTCTCGGACGGAGACAGGGTCCAGCCCGGTGACCGGGTCGCGACGGTCGAGGGGCGCGCCCGCTCGTTGCTCACCGCGGAGCGCGTGGCGCTGAACTTCCTCGGCCACCTGTCTGGCGTCGCCACTGCGACATCCACCCTCGTCGACGCGGTCGCGCACACCGACGCCCGGGTCGCCTGTACCCGCAAGACGACACCGGGCCTCCGTGCGGTCGAGAAGTATGCGGTGCGCGCGGGCGGCGGCTTCAACCATCGGTTCGGGCTCGACGACGCCGTGCTCGTCAAGGACAACCACATCGCCGTCGCCGGGTCGGTCACCGAGGCCGTGAAACGGGTGCGCGCCGCCGTCGGTCACCTCGTGGCGATCGAGGTGGAGGTCGACAGCCTCGACCAGCTCGAGGAGCTGCTGCTGCACCCCGTCGACGCCGTGCTCCTCGACAACATGTCACCCGAGACGACCGCGAAGGCAGTGGCGCTCGTCGGAGGGCGCATGGTGACCGAGGCCTCCGGACGGGTCACGGCCGTGACAGCGGCCGCCCTGGCCGAGGCGGGCGTCGACCTCATCTCAGCCGGCTGGATCACCCACAGCGCACGTTGCCTCGACATCGGGCTCGACCACAGCGAGGGGTGATCCCCGCCCACCCGCACCAACCCGCCTGCGCGGGAGCCGGGTGAGCGGCATACGAAACGGGTTGAGGTGTTCGCGCCGCCGCAGCCGCAACCGAACACCTCAACCCGCGCGCAGGACCGGCTACTTCACCTCGGCGCGGGAGAGCCGCCACATGCCGATGACGAGCGGGAGGACGACCCAGACCCCGACGGACGTCCCGAGGTGCGCCCACTGCTCACCGGTCAACGCCTTGCCGAGGAAGAGGGGGTTCATCGTCCGGTTGAGCTCGAGCCAGTTCGCCACGCCGTCGAGCCAGGTGACGAGCGACGA
>DASSTN010000173.1:0-2073 GCA_035707905.1 Intrasporangium sp. | reverse complement strand
GAGGCCCTCCTTGTCGGCGAGGACGAGGATCGGGGTGCCGTGCTCGTCGGTGCCGGAGACCATGAGCACGTCGTGGCCCGCCATCCGCATGTACCGACTGAAGACGTCGGAGGGCACGCCGAAGCCGGCCACGTGGCCGATGTGGCGCGGGCCGTTGGTGTACGGCCAGGCGACAGCAGACAGGACTTTGCTCATGGCCCCCGATCCTAGGGCCGCGGCCTTCGACGGCTCACTCGCGTTCCGCGCGTGAGCGGCAGCCCGCGTGCGCTCGTGAGCCCGCTCAGCGACATACCGAAGAGGTATGCCGCTGAGCTCCCGCAGCACGGAGCCCGCGGGCCCTATCCTCCCGACCATGGAGGGCGCCGGACGGCTGGTGCCCGGATCGGGGAGAACCGTGGACTCGTTCGGCTCGATCGGCCCCGTCGCGCTGGTCCTCGTCGTCCTCGTCATCGCCGGCGTCGTCGGGGTCCTCGCCCACCGGGCCAACCAGCGCCGGCTCGTGGCGCTCCAGGAGCTCGTGGCGGCCAACGGGTGGACCTGGCTCGGCGACGACGACCGGTGGGTCGATGCGTGGCCGGTCGCGCCGTTCGGCGAGGGACGTGGACGACGCGTGCGCGAGTGCGTCGCCGGGGAGTACCGGCAGGTGCCGTTCCTCTCCTTCACCTACGAGTACTACACGGAGAGCACGACCCGCGACGCGAACGGCAACACTCAGACGACGCGGCACTGGCACCGCTTCGACGTCGCCGTGCTGCGGGTCGGCGCGCCGATCCCCGACCTGCACCTGTCACCGGAGGGAGTGGTGTCCCGGCTCCTGAACGGGCTCACGGGACGGGACATCGACCTCGAGAGCGATGCGTTCAACCGGGCCTTCCGGCTGCACTGTGCCGACCGCAAGTTCGCCATGGACGTCTTCAACCCACGAACGATGGAGTACGTCCTCTCCCGGCACCCCGTCTCCTTCGACTTCGTCGGTGGCGACGCGTTGATGTGCCGTGACCACCGCAGGAGCAGCACCCCTGACGTGTGGGGACCGGGGGACCCGACCAGACCGGTGGACGAGGGGACGGCGCCGTTCGACGTCATGCTCACCGTCCTCGCGGGAATCCCCGATTTCGTGTGGCAGGACCGGGGCGGCAAGCCGCGCGTCCTCTCGGAGGGCATGCGGTGAGCGACGCGGCGCCGTTCGCGCTCGGGGGCCTCGCCGCGGTGCTCGTCGTGCTCGGGGTCCTGTGGCTCGGCGCGCACAACCGGCTCGTCCGGCTCCGGCAGCACATCACCGAGTCACAGCGTGACGTCGACGTCGAGCTCCGACGCCGCCACGACCTGGTGCCGAGGCTCGTCCAGGTCGTGCAGGCTGCCGCCTCCCACGAGCACCACCTCGTGGCCCTCCTGACCGCCGAGCGCATCCCCCTGTCGGGGCCGCTCGCCGCCGTGGCCGAGCGGTCACCCGAGCTGCGGGCAGCCGACAACTTCCTCGCCCTGCAGCGAGCGCTGGCGGAGACGGAGGACCGGCTCGCCGCGGCCCGGCGCATCCATGCCGCGAACGTCGAGCGTTACAACGAACGCGTGCGCCAGGTCCCCACCAACCTCGTCGCGCGGGCCGGCGGGTTCACCCCGGCCACGTACGCCGACCGGGCCTGACCTCGGGAGTCAGCTGAGCGGCATACCGCTCAGCTCTGGATCTCCAGCTTGATCGGGACGGCCTGCAGGGCCTTGCTCACCGGGCACTGCTCCTTGGCGTCCTCGGCCGTCTTCTTGAAGTCGTCAGCGCTCATCCCGGGCACCTTGCCCTTGACCGTCAAGGTGATTCCCGTGATGCTCGGCGGCGCGAAGTCGACGGACGCGGTCGTGTCGAGGCTCTCGGCGGGATGGCCGGCCTGGGCGAGCATGTTGGACAGCTGCATCGCGTAGCAGGTCGCGTGCGCCGCGGCGATGAGCTCCTCGGGACTCGTCTTGCCACCCGACTCCTCGGCCCGGGCGCGCCAGCTGACCTCGAACTGTCCGGCCCCGGAGGTCTCGAGCTTCGCCGTGCCGCTGCCCTCGAAGAGGGTGCCTTCCCAGTGGGCGGAC
>DASSTN010000172.1:0-3064 GCA_035707905.1 Intrasporangium sp. | reverse complement strand
CCGCCGGTTTGTGAGCACTGCCGCGGAACCGGTACTGTAGATCCTCGGTGCGCCCACCGGGCCCGTGTTGACGGGCCGGTGCCAGAAGCGGCACACCAATCCTGATCAGAGAGTGAGTTTCACTGTGTACGCGATTGTTCGCGCTGGCGGCCGCCAGGAGAAGGTCTCGGTGGGCGATGTGCTGCTCGTCGACAAGGTGACGGGGCAGCCCGGCGACTCGGTCGAGTTCACGCCGCTGCTCCTCGTGGACGGCGAGGCGGTCACCTCCGACGCCGACGCGCTCGCGAAGGCCTCCGTGACGGCCGAGGTGGTCAAGCCCGCCAAGGGCCCGAAGATCACGATCATGAAGTACAAGAACAAGACCGGCTACCGGAAGCGCCAGGGCCACCGCCAGCCGCTCACCCAGGTCAAGATCACCGGCATCAACGCCTGATCCGGGCCGACACGGACTCACCAAGGAGTAACTGAAATGGCACACAAGAAGGGTGCGTCCTCGTCCCGTAACGGGCGCGACTCGAACGCACAGCGACTCGGCGTCAAGCGCTTCGGCGGCCAGGTCGTCAACGCCGGCGAGATCCTCGTCCGCCAGCGCGGCACGCACTTCCACCCCGGTGAGGGCGTCGGCCGCGGCGGCGACGACACGCTCTTCGCCCTCGTCGCGGGCGCCGTCAAGTTCGGCAGCAAGCGCGGCCGCAAGACGGTCAACATCGAGCCCGCGGAGACCCTCAGCGCGGCTGAGTGACCCACTAGGCACATGGTGAAGGGCGGGCCCCGCGGGCCCGCCCTTTGCTGTGTGAGCCGGCTGAGCGGCATACCCCTCATCTGTCCGTATGCCGCTTCGCCGGCTCGATCTGGAAGAGTGACCTGACATGGCAACGAACTTCGTCGACCGGGTGGTGCTCCACGTCGCCGCCGGCAACGGTGGTCACGGCGTCGCGTCGGTGCGGCGCGAGAAGTTCAAGCCGCTCGGCGGTCCTGACGGTGGCAACGGGGGTCGCGGCGGGTCCGTCATCCTGCGCGTCGACCCGCAGTCGACCACGCTGCTCGACTACCACCGCAGCCCACACCGGCACGCGGAGAACGGCAAGCCGGGCGCCGGGGACGAGCGCAACGGTGCCGACGGCGCGGACCTCGTGCTGCCCGTCCCGGAGGGCACCGTCGTCAGGGACGAGGCCGGCAACCTGCTCGCCGACCTCGTGGGGATGGGCACCGAGCACGTCGTCGCGCGCGGCGGCCGTGGCGGGCTCGGCAACAAGGCGCTCGCCTCACCCCGCCGCAAGGCGCCGGGGTTCGCGCTCCTCGGGGAGCCGGGGGAGGCGCTCGACGTCGTCCTCGAGTTGAAGACGCTCGCCGATGTCGCCCTCATCGGCTTCCCGAGCGCGGGCAAGTCCTCCCTCGTGTCGGTCCTGTCGGCGGCGAAGCCGAAGATCGCGGACTACCCGTTCACGACGCTCGTGCCCAACCTCGGTGTCGTCACGGCCGGGCAGGCGCGCTTCACGATCGCCGACGTGCCGGGGCTCATCCCGGGTGCGCACGAGGGGCGGGGCCTCGGCCTCGAGTTCCTGCGGCACGTCGAGCGGTGCTCGGTGCTCGCGCACGTCATCGACTGCGCCACCCTCGAGCCGGGCCGCGACCCCCTCACCGACCTCGAGGTCATCGAGCGCGAGCTCTCCCTCTACGTGCCCGACGCCGACCTCGGTGGGCGTCCGCTGGCCGAGCGCACCCGTGTCATCGTGCTGAACAAGGCCGACGTGCCCGAGGCACGCGACCTGGCCGAGATGGTCAAGCCCGACCTCGAGGCGCAGGGGTACGAGGTCTTCATCGTCTCGGCCGTCGCCCACCAGGGGCTCAAGGAGCTGACCTTCGCCCTCGCCCGCCTCGTCGAGGAGGCCCGGGCCGAGCTGCCGGAGGTCACGCCCCAGCGAATCGTCCTGCGGCCCAAGGCTGTCGACGACACCGGCTTCGAAGTGCGACGCGAGCGTGGCCCGGAGGGCGAGTTCTTCCGGGTCGTCGGCGAGCGCCCGACCCGCTGGGTCCGTCAGACGGACTTCAGCAACGACGAGGCGGTCGGCTACCTCGCGGACCGGCTCGCCCGGCTCGGGGTCGAGGACGCGCTCTACAAGGCCGGCGCCGTCGCGGGGGACATGGTCGTGATCGGCGCGACCGACGACGCGGTCGTCTTCGACTGGGAGCCGACCCTCCAGTCCGGCGCCGAACTGCTCGGGGCCCGCGGCACCGACCTCCGCCTCGAGGAGCCGAGCCGGCCGACCCGCGGCGAGAAGCGCGAGGCGATGCACGACCGCTACGCCGCCCGGGCCGCCACCCAGGCCGAGCTGGCGGAGGAGCGCCGCTCGGGCCTCTGGCACCTCGACGACGCCGAGCACGACGGCGCCGACAGCCGGTCGGGCGGGGACGCCGGGGGAGACACGTCCGACGACTCCGTGGAGCGCGGCCCCGAGCGCTGAGCGGTCGCCTATCCTCACGGCATGACGCCGTGGAGCGGGCTGCTGCGCCGGGACCACCTGGGGAGCCAGGCCGACCGCGCGACCTTCCGGACCCTCCATACCGCCTCGCTCGCTTCCCCGCCCCTGCGCGCGGGGCTGACGAGCACCGCGGCCGAGCGGTCGCTGAAGTTCCTCCGGGCCCTCCTCGGCGCGCCCGCCGTCGCGATGACCGACACGAGCCGGCTGCTCGCCTGGGACGGCGGCCGCTCCGGGCATGGCGCGCACTCGACGCAGCTCGCCGAGGCGACCCTCGGCCATGGCCGCACGGTCGTGCTGGGCAGAAGGGAGATCGGGTGCGACGACCCGGGCTGCCCGCTCCGCGAGGCGATCATCGCGCCGCTCGACGTCGAGGAGAAGGTCGTCGGCACGCTGCAGGTCTTCGCCCCGCAGGCCTCCGCCGGGCTCGTCCGGGCGACGAACGAGGTCGCGCGCTGGGTGTCCGGCCAGCTCGAGCTCGCCGAGCTCGACGCATCCCGAACCCGGCTCATGGAGGCGGAGGTCCGGGCGCTGCGCGCCCAGATCAGCCCCCACTTCATCTACAACTCGCTCACCGCGATCGC
>DASSTN010000171.1:0-12605 GCA_035707905.1 Intrasporangium sp. | reverse complement strand
CAACGTTACGGCTGTCATAGCGAAGGGGAAACGCCCGGTCCCATTCCGAACCCGGAAGCTAAGCCCTTCAGCGCCGATGGTACTGCACTGGTGACGGTGTGGGAGAGTAGGACGCAGCCGGACACACTTTCAAAGAGGGCGTCCCGGAGGAGATCATATGATCTTCGTCCGGGGCGCCCTTCTTTCATGTCTGAAATGAAAAGCGTGGATCGGTGCTGGCGGACAGCGGCCCCGAACGGGAGGATGAACACCATGACGGGTGAGGACTGGGGCACGGACGATCAGGGGCGGCGACGTGATGAGCGCCGAGGCCCGTCGGGCCGCAGCCCCCGACGGGACGGTGGCAACCCTCGTCGCGAGGACCGTACAGGGGGCGCCGGCCAGGCGCGTAGTCCTCATGGCGGGGCAGGAGCGCGCCGCCGGTCGGATCGGGATGACTTCAGGAGTGGCGGCCAGGGTGGGCGCGGCTCCCGCGACGACCGAGGTGGGTCACGCGAGGAGTGGCGCGGGACGCGCGATGAAAGACGCTCCACAGGTGGTGAGCGGAGTGGCTCCCGGGAGGACCGGCGCTCGGGCGGTCCTGCGCGGCGCGGACCGCGGGACGAGCCACGCGGGCCTCGAGACGACCGGCGCTCGGCCGGTGGTGAGCGCCGTGGGCCTCGCGAGGAGCGGCGAGGTTCCGGGGAGGACCGGCGCTCCGCTGGTGGTGAGCGCCGTGGGCCTCGCGAGGAGCGGCGAGGTTCCTGGGAGGACCGGCGCTCCGCTGGTGGTGAGCTCCCTCGGCCTCGCGAGGAGCGACGTGGTTCCTGGGAGGACCGGCGCTCGGCCGGTGGTGAGCGTCGCGGGCCTCGTGATGAATGGCGTGGGTCGCGCGACGAGCGCCGCTCCGGGGGTGGTGAGCGCCGCGAGCCTCGCGACGAGCGGCGGGGACGCGGTGACGAGCGGCGCGGGCCAAGGGATGACCGTCGGGGCCGTGACGGGCGCGAGTCGGCGGTCGAGCGTGAGCGTCTCCGGCGCGGAGCCCCACGGTTGTCCCCGAAGTCGGGCCGCAAGCCCGATCCCGCCATCCGGGAAGGCGTGACGGGACACGAGGTCGACCGGGGCGTGAAGAACCAGCTGCGCACCCTCTCGAAGGAGAACGCGGAGGGCGTCGCTCAGCACCTCGTCATGGTCGCGGAACTCCTCGACACGGAACCCGAGGCGGCTCTCGCCCATGCCGAGACGGCGGTGCGCCGTGCCGGCCGGGTGCCCGCTGCGCGAGAGGCGCTCGGCCTCGTCGCCTATCGGATGGGGGACTGGGCCAGGGCGCTGTCGGAGTTCCGTACCGTGCGGCGTCTGTCGGGCTCGAGCCACCTGCTGCCCCTCATGGTGGACTGCGAGCGGGCCCTGGGACGGCCCCGCAAGGCACTCGAGCTCGCCCAGAGCGATGAGGCCAGCAGCCTCGCCTACGACGAGCGGGTCGAGCTGGCGATCGTCATCTCCGGGATCCGCCGTGACATGGGCCAGGTCGATGCCGCGGCGGCCGGGATTGCCGACCTCGCCCGGCGCGTCAGCCCACACCGTGCCTCCGCCCCACGGCTCTACTACGCCTACGCTGACGCACTCTTGGCGAACGGGGACGAGCAGGGTGCCCGGGAGTGGTTCGCGAGGGCCGCCGACGCGGACCACGAGCTGACGACGGACGCGGCGGAGCGTCTGGATGAGCTCGACGGAGTCGACATGCTCGACCTTCTTGCGGACGAGGAGGACGACGGGGACGAGGAAGCCGGGGAGTCCAAAGCCGATGATCATGCTGAGGAGCACGATCGCGATGACGACCAGTCCTACGGCCGTGATCGGCACCCCCGGCACGACGACCCCGCTGAGCACCAGAAGACACGAGAGGAAGACAGCGCCGATGAGTGACGACGGCACGATGGGCGCGCACGCTGCGCCGAGAACCGGTGACGAGGACATCGACGCGGTGCTCGCCGAGCTGGCCGACCTCGAGCAGCAGCCGCTGGGCCGTCACATCGAGGTCGGCGAGGCCGTGCACCGGGTGCTCCAGGGCCGGCTCGGCGACCTGGGCGGCGCGTGACCCGACGCCTCGACGTCGAGCTCGTCAGCCGGGGCCTGGCCAGGTCGCGGCGCCAGGCGCATGGGCTCGTCACCGGAGGCGCCGTCCTCGTCGACGGCTCGCTCCAGACGAAGCCGGCCACCCCCGTCGACGACACCACCCGCCTCGAGCTCAACCGCGAGCCGGACCGGTGGGTCGGTCGAGCCGCCCTGAAGCTGCTCCGTGCGCTCGAGCTGTGGGGACCCGGTGGCACCGACCTCGACGACCCCTCCGGTGCGGAACGGATCGCCCCGCAGGGGCGTCGGTGCCTCGACGTGGGAGCGAGCACGGGCGGCTTCACGCAGGTGCTCCTCGAGCACGGTGCGCGCAGCGTCACGGCTCTCGATGTGGGCCACGGCCAACTCGTCCCCGAGCTCGTGGCAGACCCTCGCGTCACGGACCTGCCGGGTACGAACATCCGCGACGTGCGTCCCGGCGACCTCGGCGACCCCTTCGACCTCGTGGTCGCCGACCTCAGTTTCATCTCGCTCATGCTCACGCTGCGCCCCATGCGGCAGCTCACCGCCGACGACGGTGACCTCGTCGTCCTCGTCAAGCCCCAGTTCGAGGTCGGCCGCGACCGACTCGGCCGCGGCGGCATCGTCACATCACCCCACGAGCACCGCCGGGTGCTCCTCGACGTGCACCACCACGCATCGAGCCTCGACCTGACGGTCCTCGGCGCGGCGCCGAGCCCGATCCGGGGCTCTGAAGGCAACCGGGAGTTCCTGCTGTGGCTGACCCCCCGGGCGGACCCCACCGGCCTCCCGCCGGATGACATGCTGGACCGCATGCACCTGGAGGCAGACACGTGACGCGGCGGATCCTGCTCGTCACCCATCCGCGCCGCTCCGAGGCCCTCTTCGTGGCCAAGGCGGTCGTCGAGCGGCTGACCGCCATGGGCATCGAGGTCTCCGTGCAGGCCGACGAGGCACGGGCCCTCGACCTCAAGGAGACCGCTCGCGTCCACGTGCCCACCCAGGAGTCCATCACCGACGGAGCCGCCGAGGACTGCGACCTGGTCGTCGTCCTGGGCGGGGACGGCACGATCCTGCGCGGGGCGGAGTTCGCCCGGCGCCTCGACGTGCCGCTGCTCGGGGTGAACCTCGGCCACGTCGGCTTTCTGGCCGAGGCCGAGCGCGAGGATCTCGACGCGACCGTGGAGCACATCGCCGCCCGCGCCTACACGGTCGACGAGCGGATGACGCTGCACGTCGACGTGCGCCACGACGGCGAGCTCGTCGCGAGCAGCTGGGCGCTCAACGAGGTGAGCGTCGAGAAGGCCGCCCGGGAGCGGATGCTCGAGGTGCTCGTCGAGGTCGACCGCAGGCCGTTGTCCAGCTGGGGCTGTGACGGCGTCATCCTGTCGACCCCGACCGGCTCCACGGCCTACGCCTTCTCCGCCGGGGGCCCGGTGGCGTGGCCGCAGGTCGAGGCGATCCTTCTCGTGCCGGTCTCCGCCCATGCGCTCTTCGCCCGGCCACTCGTCCTCGGCCCGGACAGCCTCGTCGCCATCGAGATCAAGGCGGCCAGCGAGGGCACGGGGATCATGTGGTGCGACGGCCGGCGGCACGTCGACCTGCCGCCGGGTGCCCGCATCGAGGTCCGCCGCGGCCTGCGCCCCGTCCGACTCGCCCGGCTCAACGACGCCCCCTTCACGGACCGCCTCGTCGCCAAGTTCAACCTCTCCGTCGAGGGCTGGCGTGGCGGCGCCGGTGGAGCACGACCCACCTCGTGACGGCCGCGCCCCGTAGGGTGTGACCGTGTTCAGCCAGATCCGGCTCCGGGGCATCGGGGTCATCGACGAGGCGGTGCTCGACCTGAGCCCGGGCCTCAACGTCGTCACCGGCGAGACGGGTGCCGGCAAGACGATGGTCGTCTCCGGCCTCGGCCTGCTGCTCGGCCAGCGAGCCGACTACGGGCTCGTGCGCAGTGGAGTCAAGAACGCCTTCGTCGAGGGGGTCCTCGACCTGCCCGACGGCCATCCTGCCCTCATCCGCGCGGCCGAGGCCGGTGCCGAGCACGACGACGGCGAGCTCGTCATCGCCCGCACCATTTCCGCGGCGGGCCGCTCCCGCGCCCACATCGGGGGACGCACGGCGCCGGCCGGTGTCCTCGCCGAGCTCGGTGAGCACCTCGTCGCCGTGCACGGGCAGGCCGACCAGTGGCGCCTCAAGCAGGGCGACGCGCACCGGGAGGTCCTCGACGACTTCGGCGGCCCCGAGCTGCTCGAGCTGCGTGAGCGGGTCGCCGATCTTCACGGCCGGTGGCGCAGGGCCGCCGAGGAGCGCGACCGGCTCGTCTCCCTCGCCCGGGAGCGCGCCCGCGACATCGACGCGCTGACCGCCGCGCTCGAGGAGGTCGAGGCGGTCGACCCGCAGCCCGGCGAGGACCTGGCCCTCCGCGCCGAGGACGAACGCCTCAGCCACGCCGACACGCTCCGCACGGCAGCAGGCCACGCGCTCGGCTGCCTGACGAGCGATGAGTATGCCGCTGAGCCGGCTCCCAGCGTCGCCGAGCTCATCGCCGGGGCTCGGTCAGCCCTCGGACCCGCCGTGGACCACGACGAGCGGCTGCGCTCACTCGACGAGCGACTGGTCGAGCTCGCCGCCCTCACGACCGAGCTCGCCGCCGACCTCACCAGCTACGTCTCCGACGTCGAGCTCGACCCCGAACGACTCCAGGCCGTCCAGGAACGGCGCGCCGCCCTCACCGCTCTGACCCGGAAGTACGGGGAGACCATCGACGAGGTGCTCGACTGGACACGGGACGCTGCCGCCCGCCTCGACGAGCTCGTGACGGCAGATGACCGGGTCGCGGTGCTGACCGAGCAGGTGGGCTCCTTGGAGGCCGAGCTGCTCGGGCTCTCCCTCCAGCTGTCCGACCAGCGGCAGCGGGCCGCCGCGCTGTTCGGCACCCGCGTCAGCGAGGAGCTGCGCCATCTCGCCATGGGACGGGCCGAGCTGGTCGTCGACGTCACGAGGCGCACCGACCCGGAGGGCTGCGAGCTGCCGTCGGGCGAGAGGGTGCGGCTCACCCCGCATGGCATCGACGACGTCGACATCCTCCTCGCCGCCAACGCGGGTGCTGCCCCGCGAAGCGTCACGCGGGCGGCCTCGGGCGGCGAGCTGTCCCGCGTCATGCTCGCGCTCGAGGTGGTCGGCGCTGGCACGGGCGGACCGCCGACCTTCGTGTTCGACGAGGTCGACGCCGGAGTGGGCGGCCGGGCAGCGCTCGACGTGGGCGCCCGGCTGGCCCGTCTCGCAGAAGGGGCGCAGGTGGTCGTCGTCACCCATCTGGCGCAGGTGGCTGCCTTCGCTGACCGCCACCTCGTCGTCCGCAAGGCCGACGACGGGGTCATCACCTCGAGCAGTGTCGTCGCCGTCGAGGACGACGAACGGCTCGCGGAGCTGTCTCGGATGATGGGTGGCGACCCCGACTCCGACGCCGGCCTCGCCCATGCCCGCGACCTGCTCGAGCAGACGAGGGCGATGCGGGCGGCAACGGGAAGTGCCGAGGCCGAGGAGAGCGCCCCAGCCGTGTGACACGAGTGACGGACCGCTCACTCGACTGGTGGGGGCAGCGCGGTCCTCCGCTTCTGCTTCGAGTGATCGCTGCGTCACAGCCGCCACGGCGGTGCGGCGGTGCGGGTCCGCGCACTGCCACGTGGCACGATGGGAGCACCATGGCCATCTCCATCCGTCGACGCACTCACGCGTCCGGCGCCGATCGCGGTGTGTCCGGGCCGGCTCGTGTCGACCGACGGACCAAGAACCTGACGAAACGGCTGCGCCCGGGCGATGTCGCCGTCATCGACCATCGGGACCTCGACCGAGTCAGCGCCGAGTCCCTCGTCGCCGCCCGACCCGCGGCCGTCGTCAACGCCGCCACCTCGATCTCCGGCCGCTACCCGAACGTCGGCCCCGAGATCCTCGTCTCCGCCGGTATTCCCGTGCTCGATGACGCGGGTCCCGAGGTCATGGCGCTCAAGGACGGGCAGCCGGTGCGGCTCGACGGCGACGGGCTCTGGCTCGGCGAGCGCCATGTCGCGAGCGGCCAGCTGCTCGACGAGCAGTCCGTCCAGGCCCAGATGCACGAGGCCCGGGCGGGACTCGCCGTGCAGATCGAGGCCTTCGCGACCAACACGATGGAGTACATCCGCAAGGAGCGCGACCTGCTCCTCGACGGGATCGGTGTCCCTCCGATCACGACACAGCTCGAGGGACGGCACTGCCTCATCGTGGTGCGCGGTTACCACTACAGGGAAGACCTCGAGACCCTACGCCCCTACATCCGTGAGTACCGCCCCATCCTAGTCGGTGTCGACGGTGGCGCGGACGCGATCATCGAGGCGGGGCACCGGCCCGACCTGATCGTCGGGGACATGGACTCGGTGTCCGACGCAGCGCTGCGTTGCGGAGCCGAGCTCGTCGTCCATGCCTACCGGGACGGCCGCGCCCCGGGACTCGCCCGGGTCGAGCAGCTGGGCCTGCATGCCGTCGTCTTCCCCGCCGCCGGCACCAGTGAGGACGTCGCCATGCTCCTCGCCGACGACTGCGGCGCCGAGCTGATCGTCGCCGTCGGCACGCATGTCACGCTGGTCGAGTTCCTTGACAAGGGCCGCGACGGCCAGGCGAGCACCTTCCTCACCCGACTGCGGGTGGGGGGCAAGCTCGTCGACGCCAAGGGCGTGAGCCAGCTCTACCGCGCCCGGGTCCCCGGCGGCATGCTCGTCGTCCTGGTCCTGGTCGGCCTGTTCGCCCTGTTCGCCGCCATCGCCGCGACGCCGACCGGGCAGGCGTGGCTGCAGGTCCTCGCCGCGAGATGGGACGACATCCGCTCCGCCGTCGTGGGGATCTTCACGTGATCGACTTCCGCTACCACCTCGTCTCCATCATCTCGATCTTCCTCGCCCTCGCGGTCGGCATCGTCCTCGGCGCCGGCCCCCTGCAGTCCAACATCGGTAGCACCCTCGGCGACCAGGTCGTGGCCCTGCGCAACGAGAAGCAGGACCTCAACACCAAGCTGGCCCAGAGCCAGCAGCAGGTCGCCGCGGCAGACGAGTACGAGACCGCCATCACGCCCCAGCTCGTGGCCGGGCGTCTCAACGGACACGGCGTCGTCCTCGTCGTGCTGCCCTCAGCCGAGAGCAAGCTCGTCGACACGACGGTCGCGGCACTGGCCGACTCGGGCGCCAAGACCCGCGGCACGGTGACGCTCTCGCCCGACTGGTTCGACCCGACCAAGGCCGCCGTTCGCGCCGCCGCCGCCAGCGCCGCCGCCGCCGACCTGGGGCTCACCTCCACCACCACCGGGGACGCCTTGCTCCGCGAAATCCTCGGGCGGCTCGCCGTGGGCGAGCCCTCGGTCGAGCCGAGCGCCAACCGGGCCAAGGCGCTGGGCGCCCTGTCGGACGCCGGCCTGCTCGACAGCAATGTCCCCGAGCTCGCACCCGGCGACATCGCGGTCGTCGTCTCGGGGGACTACTCGGGCAGCCAGGCGGAGGTCGACAGCCGCTCCCAGCAGGTCCTTGCCCTTGCGCAGCGCCTCCAGAGCGGTTCGCGGGCGACGGTGGTCATCGGCGGTGCGCCGGTGCAGGCCGCGGGGCAGCCCGTGACGACCGACGCGGTGACCGCCGTGCGCGCCGACCCCCGGGCGAGCAACGAGATCTCCACCGTCGACCACGCACGCGAGGGGCGGGGGCCTGCTGTCGTCGTCCTCACCATCGAGGCCCAGCTCGCGCACCACGTGGGGCACTACGGGACGGCGCCGGACGCCAAGGCGATCCTGCCGCAGGTGCAGCAGTGAGACCCGGCCGCCGGAGCGCATCGACCGCAGCGCGTTCCGCTGTACGGGGGTTGGCAGGTGTCGTGGCGGCCGCCGGCGCGTCCGCCGCTGCGACGGCGCTCACGGGCCGACTGCCTGAGCAGTGGCGCCGCCCTTGGGCTCGGACGAACCATGCGGGTGACCCCGTCACGCTGCTCGAAGGACCGGTCTGGGTGGCCGGCGCCGTGGCAGGGCTCGCGCTGGCCGACCGCGAGCGGCGGCGCCCTGCAACGGCGCTCGTCGTGACGGCCGCGGGGCTCGGCATGCTGGACGACCTCGCCGGGTCCACCTCGAGCAAGGGCCTGCGGGGCCACCTCGCGGCGCTCGGCAAGGGTGAGGTGACGACCGGTGCCGTCAAGCTCCTCGGGCTCGCCGCTACGGGTCTGGCGGCGGCCGCCGCCGTCGACCACGGCCAAGCGGGGCGCGGGCACAGCCACGGGCGCCGCCTCGTGAGGACGGTCGTGGCCGGCGGCGTCATCGCCGGGACCGCGAACCTCGCCAACCTGCTCGACCTCCGGCCCGGTCGCGCGCTCAAGAGCGTGATCGCCCTGGCTGCGCCGATGGCCCTCCCCAGTCCCACCGCGGCGGCCGCTGTCGGCGCCTCCCTCGGCGTCCTGGCCGACGACCTCGATTCCCGGTCGATGCTCGGCGACACCGGCGCCAACGCGGCCGGTGCCCTCGTCGGGCTGGCCTTCGTCGAACGCACGGGACCGGTCGGCCGGGCCGTCATCCTCGCAGCCCTCACCGCACTGACACTGGCCTCGGAGCGCGTCAGCTTCTCGGCGGTCATCGACCGGCAACCCCTCCTGCGGCGGCTCGACCAGTGGGGCCGTCCAGCACCGGACGCGTCGCGGTGAGCCGGGCGGGGGTGGCCGGGTCAGGACGGAGCATCGCCGTCGCCGCCGGCTCGATCGCTGCCATCACGATCGTCTCGCGGCTGGTCGGCTTCGGCCGGTGGTTCGCCTTCTCGCACTCGGTTGGGGCCACCTGCGTCGGCACCGTCTACCAGAGCGTCAACGCCGTCCCGAACGTCCTCTACGAGGTGGCGGCCGGCGGCGTCCTCGCTGCCGTCGTCATCCCGCTCGTCTCCGCCGCGCTCGGTCGTGGCGAGCGCGACCGCGCCGACCAGACTGCCTCGGCCCTGCTGACGTGGGCCCTCGCTGTGCTCGTTCCGCTCGCCCTCGTCGTGGTGCTGGCCGCCGGTCCCATCGCGGGCCTGCTGCTGCCGTCAGCCGGCTGTGCCGGTGCCCTCGGCCTCGGTGCCGACCTGCTGCGGCTCTTCGCGATCCAGGTGCCGCTCTACGGGGTCGGGATCGTGCTGGCCGGAGTGCTCCAGTCACACCGGCGTTTCGTCGCCGCGGCACTCGCCCCGCTCCTGTCGAGCGTCGTCGTCATTGGTACCTACCTCGTCTACCGCGCCCTCGTGCCCGATCCCGCCGCGCCGATCGCCGCTATCCCCGGCGGTGCCGTCCTCGTCCTGGGCCTCGGCACGAGCCTGGGCGTCGTCGCCCTCAGCCTGCCGCTGCTCGTCCCCCTGCACCGGGCCGGGGTCCGGCTCCGGCCGACCCTTCGCTTCCCGGACTCGGCCTCGTCCCGGGTGCGCCGCCTCGCGGTCGCCGGCCTCCTCGCGCTCGTGGGCCAGCAGCTCGCGACCCTCGTCGTGATCCGCCTCGCGAACGACCGCGGCGGGGCCGGAACGCTCAACGTGTTCACGTATGTACAGGCGGTCTCCCTCCTGCCGTATGCCGTGCTCGCCGTCCCGCTCGCGACCGCGGCCTTCCCGACCCTGGCCGGACAGGACGCGGGGCGGGATCAGCCCAGGGACACTGCTGCGCGCACCCTGCGCGGGGCGTGGCTCGGCACGCTCATCGCGGGCATCTACGGTGTCGGGCTCCTCATCGCCGTGGCCCAGCCGGTGGGGGCGTTCTTCAACGCCCTCGACGCGGGCCGGGGGAGCGGCTCGGGAGCCGAGGCCCTTGCCGCGATCCCGACCACCATCGTGGCGTTCGCCCCCGGCATCCTGGGCCTCGGTGTGATCGGCCTGTTGACCCGAGCGCTCTACGTGCGCGGACACGCGAGGACGGCGGGCGCGACCGCCGGCGGGGGCTGGCTGCTGACCCTCGTCGTGCCACTCGTTGCACTCGCGGGCAGACCGGGGCCGGCGGACACGCTGCACGCGATCGGCATCGGCTCGAGCGTCGGTCTTGTCGGCGCCGCGCTCGTCCTCGCCGTCCTTGCGGCGCGGGCCTGGGGCGGCGCCGCGCTGCGTCCGCCCGGGCGGCCGCTTGCGGCAGCCGTGCTGGGCGGCGCCGCTGCCGGCGTGGGCGGCTGGTGGCTCGGCACGGCCTGGCGCCCCACCGACCTCGGCGGCGCCGCCCTGGCGACGGTTGCTGCCGGGCTGCTCGCAACGATGGCCTTCGGGGCGGTGAGCGGCGCCACCGACCGCAGCGTCGTGCGTCGCCTCGTGCGTCGCGACCTGTCCGGAGATCCGGAGCGGTGAGCGGACATGAGACGCGGCACTGAGGAGGACCGACGATGAGGATCCTGCAGCTGCTTGGGCTGTCGACGGGCGGCATCGGCAGCCACGTCGGCCGGCTCACGACCGAGCTGCGCGGCCTCGGACATGACGTGGTCGTCGCGACGGACCGCTCCACGATGACCCACTTCGGCTGGCCCGACGCTCGCCCGCTCTGGCCCTTCGGGTCACTGCGCGCCCTGGCGCGGGCCCCGCTCGAGTGGCACCTCATCATGCGGCTCGCCTCCACCGTCGACGTCGTCCACGCCCATGGCCAGCAGGCGGCTGTCGTCGCGGCCGTCGCGGTGCTGCGCGCCCGGCCACGTCCACGTCTGGTCGTCACGCTCCACAACGAGGTGCCAGCCACCGGTCCGGGAGCCAAGGCGCTCAGGTGGGCCCTCCGCCGGGCCGACCTCGTCACGGGTGCCAGCGAGGACCTCGTCCGAGCGGCCCGGGCACTGGGTGCGCGGAGGGCCGAGCTGTCGACGGTCGTCTCACCCCGTGTCCAGGGTCTCCTCGCTGAGCCAGACATGTCGGCCACGGCCGCTGCATCGGACAGCGCGGCCGCGCCTCATGTGGCGGGCACCGACCGCTCCTGGGCAGCCGAGGCGGCGCGGCGCCGTCGTGACCTCCTCGAGTCGGTCGGGCTCGCCCCACCCCACGACCGCCCCCTCGTCCTCACCGTGTCGCGGATCGCTCCGCAGAAGGACCTCGACACCCTCGTCGCCGCGGCCGAGGCCCTGACCGAGCCAGCCACGTGGGTCGTCGTGGGCGGTGGTGACGAGCAGCTGCGGCGTCGGCTCGAGGCCGAGGTGAGCGGCATACCGGTGGTGTTCGTCGGGGAGCGCAGGGACGTCGAGACGTGGCTGCGCGCCGCGACCGTCCTCGTCCTGACGAGCCGGTGGGAGGCCCGAGCGCTCGTCGTCCAGGAGGCCATGGCCGCCGGCGTGCCCGTCGTCGTCCCGGAGGTCGGTGGCCTGCCCGGCCTCGTCGGGGACGCGGGCGTCCTGGTCCCACCCGGCGACGCCGCCGTGATCGCGGCCGCCGTCGACGAGCTGCTGCGCACCCCTGCCCGACGCGCTGCCCTCGGCGCCGCGGGCCGGCTGCGAGCACAGACATGGGAGACACCGGAGGACGAGGCGCGCCAATGGGTGGTGCGGTACGAGTCGCTCACCCGGTCATGACGTAGACTGCAAGCCCGTGGTGGAAACGACGACGAAGCACATCTTTGTGACCGGGGGCGTGGCCTCCTCGCTCGGTAAGGGCTTGACCGCCTCGAGCCTCGGACGCCTTCTGCGATCACGTGGCCTGAAGGTCACGATGCAGAAGCTCGACCCCTACATCAACGTCGACCCGGGCACGATGAACCCGTTCCAGCACGGGGAGGTGTTCGTCACCAACGACGGCGCCGAGACGGACCTCGACATCGGGCACTACGAGCGGTTCCTCGACGTCAACCTCGTCGGCTCCGCCAACGTCACGACCGGCCAGATCTACAACACGGTCATCGCCCGGGAGCGGCGCGGGGAGTACCTCGGCGACACCGTCCAGGTCATTCCGCACATCACCAACGAGATCGTCGCCCGGATGCGCGCCCTCGCGACCGGCGGACCCGACGCGCCCGACCTGATCATCACCGAGATCGGTGGCACGGTCGGCGACATCGAGTCGCTGCCCTTCCTCGAGGCGGCTCGCCAGGTGCGCCACCTCATCGGCCGCGACAACTCGTTCTTCCTCCACGTCTCGCTCGTGCCCTACCTCGCGCCGAGTGGTGAGCTGAAGACCAAGCCGACCCAGCACTCGGTCGCCGCGCTCCGTCAGGTCGGCATCCAGCCCGACGGGCTCGTCCTGCGCGCGGACCGCGACATCCCTGACGGCATCAAGCGCAAGATCTCGCTCATGTGCGACGTCGACGTCGAGGCGGTCGCTGCCTGTGTCGACGCGCCGAGCATCTATGACATCCCGCGGGTGCTGCATGCCGAGGGCATCGACGCGCACATCATCCGCCGCCTCGGGCTCGGCTTCCGTGACGTCGACTGGACCGAGTGGGACCGGCTCCTGCAGCGCGTGCACGACCCGGAGCACGAGGTCGAGGTCGCGCTCGTCGGCAAGTACGTCGACCTGCCCGACGCCTACCTGTCGGTCACCGAGGCCCTCCGCGCCGGCGGC
>DASSTN010000170.1:0-13747 GCA_035707905.1 Intrasporangium sp. | reverse complement strand
CGGCTGTCCCGTCATCGGCCTCAACGACTCCGGCGGCGCGCGGATCCAGGAGGGGGTCGTCTCCCTCGGGCTCTACGGCGAGATCTTCATGCGCAACGTGCGGGCGTCGGGCGTCGTCCCCCAGATCAGCATCATCATGGGTCCCTGTGCCGGCGGCGCGGTCTACTCCCCCGCCATCACCGACTTCACCGTCATGGTCGACCAGACCTCGCACATGTTCATCACCGGTCCGGACGTCATCAAGACCGTCACCGGCGAGGACGTCGGCTTCGAGGAGCTCGGCGGCGCGAAGACGCACAACACGAAGTCGGGCGTCGCCCACTACATGGGCTCCGACGAGCAGGACGCCATCGAGTACGTCAAGGCGCTCCTGTCCTACCTGCCCAGCAACAACATGGAGACCCCGCCCGCGTGGAACGAGGGCGAGGCCGACCTCACCGTCACCGACGAGGACCGCTGGCTCGACACGTGCATCCCGGACTCGCCGAACGTGCCCTACGACATGCACGAGGTGATCCGGCATGTCGTCGACGACGGGGAGTTCCTCGAGGTGCAGCCGCTCTTCGCGCCCAACATCATCACCGGGTTCGCGCGGATCGACGGCATGTCCGTCGGCGTCGTGGCGAACCAGCCGATGCAGTACGCCGGCACGCTCGACATCGACGCGTCCGAGAAGGCGGCCCGGTTCGTCCGGACGTGTGACTGCTTCAACGTGCCGGTCATCACCTTCGTCGACGTCCCCGGCTTCCTGCCCGGCACCGCGCAGGAGTGGGACGGCATCATCCGTCGCGGCGCGAAGCTGATCTACGCCTACGCCGAGGCCACCGTCCCGAAGATCACCATCATCACTCGCAAGGCCTACGGCGGCGCCTACGACGTCATGGGCAGCAAGCACCTCGGCGCCGACATCAACCTGGCGTGGCCGACCGGCCAGATCGCCGTCATGGGGGCGCAGGGCGCGGTCAACATCCTCTACCGCAAGGAGCTCGCCGCCGTGGCCGAGCAGGGCGGTGACGTCGATGCCCGCCGCCAGGAGCTGATCTCCCACTACGAGGAGACCCTCGCCAACCCGTACGTCGCGGCCGAGCGCGGCTACATCGACACGGTCATCTCCCCGTCGAACACCCGGATGAACGTCACGCGGGCCCTGCGGGCGCTGAAGAACAAGCGGGAGAGCCTGCCGCCCAAGAAGCATGGGAACATCCCGCTATGAGCGACGACGCCGCCACCGTGCCTGTGATCCGCGTCGAGGCGGGCAACCCGAGCGCCGAGGACCTCGCCGCGCTCGTCGCCGTCCTGTCCGCCGTGGGTGGCTCTTCCGAGGAGCGACCGGCGCGCCGATCCGCGTGGTCCGACCCGGCGTGGCACCTCGGCGGGCCGGGCGCCGGCACCGGCGGGTGGCGGGCCAGCAGCCTGCCCCGCTGAGCCCGTCTGGGTCCCGGACGGCTGTCCACGGTATGCCGCTGAGCGGGCTTCTCACGGCTCCGTGACCTATGGTGGTGCCCCGTGTCTGTTGATCACTTCGCCCCCACCCGCTTGGCCGGCCGCTACGTCCTGCAGAGGCTCATCGCCGCCGGCGGCATGGGTGAGGTGCACCTCGCCATGGACGAGCGGCTCGGTCGACAGGTGGCCGTCAAGGTCCTCGCACGCGGCCTCACCGACTCGCCGGAGTCGGTCGAGCGGTTCCGCCGGGAGGCACTGGCGGCCGCCGGCCTCAGCCACCCGAACATCGCCCGTGTCTACGACTACGGCGTCGAGGGCGAAAGCCACTTCATCGTGATGGAGCACATCGAGGGGCAGAGCCTCGGGCGCCTGCTCCGCGAGCACGGTCCGCTCCCAGCCGACGAGGCGGTGAGCATAGGGTCCCAGGTCTGTGTCGCCCTGGCCGCCGCCCACCGGGCCGGCATCGTCCACCGTGACGTCAAGCCCGGCAATGTCATGGTCGCGCCCGACGGCATCGTCAAGGTGACCGACTTCGGCATCTCCAAGGCGCTGGGGGCGTCGCCGTTGACCGACACCGGCACCATCCTCGGCACCGCCGCCTACCTGCCACCCGAGGTGGCCCGGGGCGGCTCGGCGGGGCCGGCATCCGACCTCTACTCGCTCGGCATCGTGCTCTTCGAGATGCTGACCGGGCAGGTCCCGTTCTCGGGCGATACCCCGGTCGTCGTCGCCATGCGTCACCTCTCCGAGGAGGTGCCTCCTCCGAGCACGCTCGTGGCCGGGCTGCCGCCCTACCTCGACGAGGTGGTGGCGCGGGCGACCCGGACCGCACCCGAGGAGCGCTATCCGAGCGCGGAGGCGATGGCCGAGGGGCTTCGTCAGGCGAGGACGCAGCCGATGCCGGTGGTCAGCGCCGCCGGAGCGACCGAGGAGCTGACCCGCCCGATGCCCGCGCCGGCAGAGGCACCCGCTGCGGCGACCCAGGCCCTCCCCTCCACTGCCCTCCTCCCGGATCCGGAGCCGGCATCCCCCGACCGAGAGCCCGCTGCGGCCCTACGCCAGCACCCGGGTCCTCGCCGGCGCCGCTGGGTCATCGCCGCGGTCGCCGCCGCTCTCGTCGCGCTCGGCGCACTCGGCACCTCCCTGCTCGGCGGCAACGACCAGAGCCCGTCGACCGCAGGGCGGCCCTCCAACACCCCGTCTGCCTCCACCACCTCCGCGCCGTCGCCGACGAGCACGGCGACGAGAACCGGCAGCGTGCAGTCCGGCGTGGTCCCCAACGGCATCGTCGGCTCTGACCTCGCGAGCGCCGAGGCGGCCATCAAGAAGGCGGGACTGAGCTACCAGTGGCGGATGGTCGCATCCGACGCACCCCGGAACCAGGTCCTCGAGGTGAGCCCGAGCGAGGGCACCGCCGTCCAGGTGGGTGACACCGTCCAGCTCGTCGTCAGCCGCGGCCCCGACACCGCGGGCACCACGGGCAACGACAACGGCAACAACGGAAACGGCAAGGGCAAGGGGAACGGCAAGGGCAAGGGCCACTAGGAGCCTGCCCGCCGCCTTCGCTCGCCGGTGGCGACCCGCCGTGTAGGTTCGGCGACGTGACTGACACCACCACTTCCACGCAGAGCGGGCGGCCCCAGACCGAGGTCGACCGGATCGCGGAGCGCTACTTCGACGCGATGGTCGAGCTCTCCCCCATCAACGCGACCTACCTCGGCGTCCCGGGGCGCGACGAGGACCTCGACGACCTCTCGCCTGCCGGCAACGCCGCCCAGAGCGAGCTCCGGCGCCGCGCCCTCGACGAGCTGCGCGGCGCTGCCGCCGTCGACGACGTCGACAAGGTCACGATCGCCGCGATGACGGAGCGCCTCGGCCTCGCGGAGGAGCGCTACGCGGCTGGCCTCGACGAGATGTCGCTCAACGTCATCGCGTCGCCCCTGCAGGGCGTGCGGGACGTCTTCGACCTGATGCGCCAGGAGACCGAGGACGACTGGCGGGTCTTCGCGACGAGGATGGCCAAGGTCCCGGGCGCCCTCGAGGGCTACAAGGAGTCGCTGCTGGCTGCCCGGGAGCGCGGCCTCGTCGCCCCGAGCCGGCAGGTCGTCGAGTCGGCCAAGCAGTCCCGCGACCTCACGACGGATGACGGCTACTTCGCCAGGCTCGTCGCCGACGCGAAGTCGGGTGACGCGCCGCTCGACGGTCCCGTCAAGGCCCAGCTCACCGAGGCCGCGAAGGCGGCGTCAGCGGCATACGGCGACATTGCGGACTGGCTGGAGCGCGAGCTGCTGCCCCACGCCCCCGAGGCGGACGCCTGCGGACGGGAGCGCTACGCGCTCGAGTCGCGCTACTTCCTCGGCGCGAGCGTCGACCTCGAGGAGACCTACCGGTGGGGCCAGCAGCAGGTGGCGGACATCCACGCGCAGATGCAGGCGATCGCCGAGAGCCTCGAGCCGGGCGCGAGCGTCGAGCGCGGCGTCGAGATCCTCGACGCCGACGAGCGCTACCACCTGCACGGCACCGATGCGCTCAAGGCGTGGATGCAGGAGCGCGCCGACGAGGTCATCGAGAACCTCAAGGACGTCCACTTCGACATCCCGGGCCCTGTCCAGCGGATCGAGTGCATGATCGCCCCGACCCAGACCGGAGGCATCTACTACACGGGGCCCTCCGACGACTTCAGCCGCCCCGGCCGGATGTGGTGGAGCGTGCCGAAGGGCAACACCGAGTTCAGGACGTGGAACGAGCTGTCGACCGTCTACCACGAGGGCGTGCCCGGTCACCACCTGCAGGTGGCGCAGACGGTCTACCGCTCGGAGCTGCTCAACAAGTGGCGCCGGCTCGAGTCGTGGACTTCCGGGCACGGCGAGGGCTGGGCGCTGTACGCCGAGCGGCTCATGGCCGAGCTCGGCTACATGGACGACCCCGGCAACCGGATGGGCTGGCTCGCGGGCCAGTCGCTGCGGGCGGCGCGCGTCGTCATCGACATCGGCGTCCACTGCGGCTTCGACGCGCCCGAGGAGGTCGGCGGCGGGGAGTGGACGTATGACAAGGCCTGGACCTACCTGACCCGCTACGGCTTCATGGACGAGAAGGTGCTGCGCTTCGAGCTGAACCGCTACCTCGGCTGGCCCGGGCAGGCACCCGCGTACAAGATCGGCGAGCGGCTCTGGCTGTCGCTCCGGGACGAGGTGAAGCAGAGGGAGGGCGAGGCGTTCGACCTCAAGGCCTTCCACCGACGCGCGCTCGACATCGGTGGGGTCGGCCTCGACACTCTCCGCGCCGCGGTGCTCGGCACGCTCTGACCGCGGGCCGCGGGGTGGGCGGCTATACAGTCCTCCGTATGCCGCCCACCCCGCCCCCGATCGCCGCTGCCGTCCCCCTCGTGCTCGCCTCCGCGTCCCCGGCGCGGCTCGCCACCCTGCGGGCGGCCGGGATCGAGCCGTCCGTCGTCGTGAGCAACGTGGACGAGGACGCGGTTGTGGCGGCGGCAGCGGACCGCTACGGGGAGCTGGGCGCGGAGGACACCGCCCTGCTCCTGGCCCGAGCCAAGTGCGAGGCGGTGGCGGCGGACAACGAGGTGTCCGCCGTGGTCCTCGGCTGCGACTCGGTGCTCGAGCTCGACGGCGAGGTGCACGGCAAGCCCTCCGACGCGGCCGAGGCGGTGGCTCGCTGGAAGCGGATGCGCGGCCGGTCCGGCGTGCTGCACACCGGCCACTGGCTCATCGACGACCGCGACGACGGCCAGGGCGCGACGATCGGGGCGACCGCGTCGACGGCGGTGCACTTCGCCGCGCTGACGGACGACGAGATCGAGTGGTACGTCGGAACGGGTGAGCCGCTCCGGGTCGCCGGAGCGTTCACCATCGACGGCCTCGGCGGAGCCTTCGTCAGCCGGATCGAGGGCGACCACCACAACGTCGTCGGGCTCTCCCTCCCCCTCCTGCGCGACCTGCTCGACGACGCCGGCATCGGCTGGTTCGAGGTCGCCTCCCCAGCACGGGACGAGTGACCGGAGTCAACTCTGAGCCTGACCGCCGGCCGTGCTCAGCCCGGCCCCAACCCCGAGCTCACTCCGGCCGCTAGACCCGTCAGTGGCGACCAGTCGACCCGCCGGCGGGCAGTCAGGGATAGAGCATCGGGATCTCGTTCAGGGTGTCGACGACCATGTAGTTCGCCGTGTACCACCACATCTGCGCGGCGCCGGCGATGACGACGGCGCCGAGGAGCCAGTAGCGATAGCGGCGCCACGGCCGCAGGTTGAGGAACGAGGCGAGGATCAGCGCCATCGTGAAGGCGAGCATCGCGTAGCGGACCCGGCTCGGGGTCGTGTTCGTCACGAGCAGCAGGTAGGCGGGGTAGGCACCGGCCCAGCCCCACAGCTCCGGTCCCCAACGCCATGAGTGCTGCGAGAGCATCCACCAGCCGTAGAGGCCGACGATGACGAGCCCGCCGACCTGCCCGAGGATCCCGGCGTAGCCGTAGAGCAGGTCCCACCACTGGTAGAGCTTGAGACTCGTCTTGATCTTCCAGGCGAGCATCGTCTCGGTGTAGGCGTTCGGCGTCTGCGTGACGATGGACGCGATGGACGGCCAGAGCCAGGTAAGGAAGGCGGCATAGAGCGCGAGGACGCCCATCCCGATGCGAAAGCGCACCGGGCTCGGCCCCTCGTCGCCCTGCCGCCACCGGACGACCGCGTGGGCGACGATGACGGGAGCCATGGCGATCACAACGTTGCGCGACAGGGCGAGGACCAGCAGAGCGAGGACGAGCCAGCCGTACCGCCGCGCCCGCAGCAGCATCAGGCACACCACCACGACGAGGAGCGCCGTCGACTCGGTGTAGGAGGCCGAGAAGATCGGTGAGGCGATGTAGAAGCAGACCGCGACGACCGCGACGACGGCCTCCCACCGGCCGACCGTCCGGTCGATGAACCTGAAGAGCAGGTGGACGGCCGCGAAGCCGATGAGCGTCGACAGGACCGGCCCCACCACCATGAAGGGCAGCCCGGTCAGGCGCATGATGACTCCCACGGTCATCGGGAAGACCGGGAAGAAGGCCCACGGGTTCATGTCCACGGCGCCCGTCTCCGTACGCGGCAGGACCTCCGGGTAGCCGTGCTCGGCGATGATCCGGTACCACTGGCCATCCCATCCGGTCATCACCCCGAGGTAGCCGGGGTCGGCCGGCACCGGGTAGGTGATCCGGATCCGCTCGAGCCCGATCGGCAGGGGCATCTGGTTCTTCGAGAGCACGATGCCAGCGATGAGCACGAAGAGGCGCGAGACGAGGTAGACGGTGAAGGGGAACCAGACCTCGAAGCGACGGTAGAACGGCAGGCGGACCTGGCTGGCCCGTTCCCTGGACTCGATCGTGGCGAGAATGGCTGACCCCTTGGCTACGTGCTGGTAGGAGCCACCGAGACCCGCCGTCGGCGCGGTGGCGACCCAAGCCTACGAGTACCCAGCCGCGCGGCCGCGCAGGCCGCGCGGACCGGAGCCCGCTCGGCAACCGCCCCGGGGCCTCACACCGGCGGGACGGAGCGCCGCTTCAGGCTGAAGTGACGGTCACGGTGGGCGGCGTAGGCGAGCCGGCGCATCAGGTCTGCGCGCAGCTCGTCCGCCTCGATGACCGAGTCGAGGACCAGGTCCGCGGCGAGCCGTTCGATGTCGACGTCCTGCTCGTACTCGGCGCGCCGCTCGGCGACGTAGGCGTCGCGAGCGTCGGCTCCCTGGGACGCCTCGACCTCCGCGATCTTGTTCGCGTAGACCGCGTTGACGGCCGCCTCGGGCCCCATCACCGCGATGCGGGCCGTCGGCAGTGCGATCGTCGCGTCGGGGCCGAAGCCGGGGCCGCCCATCGCGTAGAGCCCCGCGCCGTAGGCCTTGCGGACGACGACGCAGAACTGCGGGACGGTCGCCGATGCCACGGCGGAGACCATCTTGGCGCCGTGCCGGATGATGCCGCCCCGCTCGACCTCGGAGCCGATCATGAAGCCCGGCACGTCGGCGAGGTAGATGAGCGGGATGTTGAAGGCGTCGCAGAGCCAGATGAACCGGGCCGCCTTGTCGGCGCTGTCGGTGAAGAGCACGCCGCCCTTGACCATCGAGTTGTTCGCCACTATCCCCACGGTCTCCCCACCGAGGCGTCCGAAGCCGATCACGAGCTCGGCCGCCCAGAGCGGCTTCAGCTCGAAGAACGAGTCCTCGTCGACGAGGCCCTCGATCACCGCATGGACGTCGAAGGGCACCGACTCCCGCTCGGGCACGGTGTGCTTCGTCAGCGGCTCGAGCGGCTCCTCCGCGTCGTAGGCCGGCGGCCGGTCGCGCCAGTTGCCCGGGACGTAGGAGAAGTACAGCTTCGCCAGCTCGATCGCCTCGGTGTCGTCCACGGCCAGCAGGTCTCCCACCCCCGAGACGGAGCAGTGCATCCGCGCACCGCCCATCTCCTCGAGGCTGACCTTCTCGCCGACGACCATCTCGGCCATCCGGGGACTGCCGAGGTACATCGAGGCGTTACCGTCGACCATGATGATGACGTCGCAGAAGCTCGGGATGTAGGCACCACCGGCCGCCGAGGGCCCGAACAGGCAGCAGATCTGGGGCACCTTGCCCGACAGCGCCACCTGGTTGTGGAAGATCCGGCCCGCACCGCGCCGGCCGGGGAACATCTCGACCTGGTCGGTGATCCGGGCCCCGGCGGAGTCGACGAACCAGAAGACCGGCAGCTCCTCGCGCAGCGCCATCTCGGTGGCACGCACGATCTTCTCGACCGTCCGGGAGCCCCACGAGCCGGCCTTGACCGTCGGGTCGTTCGCGATGACAATCGCCGGCCGGCCGTCGACCGTCCCCCGACCCGTCACGACGCCGTCTGCGGGCAGGCCACTGGCGAGCGAGTTCGCGTAGCGGCCGTCCTCGACGAACGACCCCTCGTCGAAGAGCATGGCGATCCGGTCGCGGACGAAGATCTTGCCCTGCGCGTCGAGCTTTGCCTTGGCCTTCTCCGGTGGCCGCTCCGACGCGGCCCAGGCGTCGTTGAGGCGCGAGCGGACGTCGGCGATCCGGGGGTCGTCGCCCACGGAGTCGGCGGCGAAGGGACCGAGCTGGGAGGGAGCCTGGGTCGGGACGTCAGTGGGCGGCATACCTGATCCTCTCTCAGGCCTGGGGCAGGCCGAGCCCGCGCGCGATGAGCATCCGCTGGACCTCGGAGGTGCCCTCGCCGATCTCGAGGATCTTCGCGTCCCGGTAGAAGCGGGCGACGGGGTACTCCTCCATGAAGCCGTTGCCGCCGAAGACCTGGGTCGCGATCCGGGTCGCCGTGACCGCTGCCTCCGTCGAGTGCAGCTTCGCGATCGCCGCGGCGTGCTTGACCTGCCCCACCGTGCGGCGGCCCTCGTGCAGCTCGTCCTTGAGCCAGGCGGCCTTGTAGGTGAGCAGGCGGGCCGCCTCGACCATGACGGCGAGGTCGGCGACCTGGAAGGAGATGCCCTGGTTGACCCCGATCGGGCGGCCGAACGCGACGCGGGTCCGGGCATACTCGGTGGCCATCTCGAGGCAGGCTTGGGCGCACCCCACTGCGAGCGCCGAGATCGCGATGCGGCCGTCGTCGAGGGTCTTGAGGAACTGCTTGAAGCCGTCGCCCTCGCGGCCGAGGAGGTTCGTGCTCGGCACCCGGCAGTCCTCGAAGGTGAGCCCGTGGGTGTCCGAGGTGTGCCAGCCGAGCTTGTGGTAGGCGGGCTCGACGGTAAAGCCGGGCGTGCCGGACGGCACCATGATCGCAGAGATCTTCGCCGAGCCGTCCTCGTTGGTGCCGGTGCGGGCCGTGACGGTGACGACCGAGGTGATGTCGGTGCCGGAATTGGTGATGAAGGCCTTCGCCCCGTTGAGGACCCACTCCTCGCCGTCCCGGACGGCCTTCGTCCTCGTCGCGCCGGCGTCCGAGCCTGCCTCGGGCTCCGTCAGGCCGAAGCCGGCAAGGGCTCGCCCGGAGACGAGGTCTGGCAGGTAGCGCACCTTCTGCTCGTCGCTGCCATAGGTCAGGATCGGGTTGATGCCCAGGCCCACCCCGGCCGAGAGGGTGATGCCGATCGACTGGTCGACCCGGCCGAGCTCCTCGATGGCGACGCAGAGGCTCGTGAAGTCGCCCTGGCCCTCCCCCGCGCTGCCGCCGTACTCCTCCGGCACCACGAGACCGAACAGGCCGAGGTCGCCCATCTTCGGCACGAGGTCGGTCGGGAAGTGCTCGTCGCGGTCCCACTTCGCGATGTGGGGGCCGACCTCCCGCTCGGCGAACTCCCGGACGACCTTGCGGAAGTCCTCGTGCTCCTGGCTCAGCTCGAACATGTCCCTCCTGGGAAACACCCGCCCAGCCGCGCGGGCTCATCTGGGGTGGTCGGGGGCGGAACCCCTTACGGTTGACCTTTACGTCAACGTAAAGCAAGATCGGTCCCATGACAAGTGGCCCCACCTGGACCATCGCGGAGATCGCCGAAGAGTTCGGCGTCACCCACCGCACGGTGCGCCACTACGAGGACCTCGGACTCATCACTCCCGAGCGCCGTGGCACGAAGCGCATCTACCACCGCCGTGACCGGACCCGTCTGAACCTCATCCTCCGTGGCAAGCGACTCGGCTTCCCACTCGAGGAGATCCGCACCATCGTCGACCTCTTCGACGCGCCGCGGGGTAGGCGGGCACAGCTCGAGTACGTCCTCGGCCAGATCGACGAGCGCCGCACCGACCTCGAGCAGCGATTGCGGGACGCCCAGGAGGCACTCCGCGAGCTCGAGCAGTTCGAGCGCCGCTGCCGGGAAGACCTCGCCAAGTTGGGGTGAGCGCAACGTCGCGTTATGGGCCGGTATGCCGCTGGGCTCGGTCCCGTGGGACGATGGGGGTGTTGCTCCACATCCCGAGCGAGGGCGTCCGAGGACGCCCGGCGCACGTCCCCGAGAACGCAGAAGAGGTGCCATGTCCACCCACAGCTCGAAGATCGCGGCCTACACCCACCCGGAACGCCTCGTCACGACCGACTGGCTCGCCGAGCAGATCGAGGCCGGCAAGGTCGGCGGCCCCGACGGGATCGCGCTGCTCGAGTCGGACGAGGACGTGCTGCTCTACGCGACGGGCCACATCCCCGGCGCCCAGAAGATCGACTGGCACGTCGACCTCAACGACCCGGTCACCCGGGACTACGTCGACGGTGAGCGGTTCGCGGAGGTGATGGGCTCGCGCGGCATCGGCCGCGACACGACGATCGTGGTCTACGGCGACAAGTCCAACTGGTGGGCCGCGTACGCCCTCTGGGTCTTCAGCCTGTTCGGCCACGAGGACGTCCGGCTCCTCGACGGTGGCAGGGCCAAGTGGATCGAGGAGGGGCGCGACCTGACCAAGGAAGTGCCCAGCCCTACGCCAGTCGACTACCCCGTCGTCGAGCGCGAGGACGCCCCGATCCGCGCCTTCAAGGAGGACGTCCTCGAGCACCTCGGCAAGCCGCTCGTCGACGTGCGTTCCCCCGGTGAGTTCTCCGGCGAGCTGCTGCACATGCCCGACTACCCGCAGGAGGGGGCGATGCGCGGCGGCCACATCCCCGGCGCGAAGTCGGTGCCCTGGGCCCGCGCCGCGAACGAGGACGGGACGTTCAAGTCCCGAGAGGAGCTCGAGGACATCTACCTCAAGGAGCAGGGCCTGTCCCCCGCTGACGACGTCATCGCCTACTGCCGCATCGGCGAGCGCTCGTCGCACACCTGGTTCGTCCTGACCCAGCTGCTCGGCTTCGAGAACGTCCGCAACTACGACGGCTCGTGGACCGAGTGGGGCAACTCGGTCCGGGTCCCGATCGAGAGGTGAGTGGCGTGTCCGACGCTCCCCTGCCCGCCGCCCTCGCCGAGCTCGCCGAGGACTTCTCCTCCGCGAGCAACCCGATGAAGCTCGACCTGCTCCTCGAGTTCAGCGAGGAGCTGCCCCCGCTGCCCGGCCGGTACGCCGGCCAGCTCGACAAGCTCGAGCGGGTCGACGAGTGCCAGTCCCCGCTCTTCCTCATCGTCGAGGTCGACGACGGCGAGCGCCTCGAGGACCGCGCCGTCCACCTGTTCTTCGATGCGCCGCCGGAGGCGCCGACGACGCGTGGCTTCGCCGGCATCCTGCACGAGGGACTCGACGGGCTCTCCGCCGCGGAGGTCCTCGACGTGCCCGACGACGCCCCGATGCGCTTCGGGCTCGCCGAGGCGGTCTCGCCCCTCCGGATTCGGGGCATGGTCGCGATGCTGTCCCGGATCAAGCGGCAGGTCCGGGCGAGAACGGCCGCCTGAGCTCCTCTGCAGGGCGGGTCAGCGCCTCGCCGGCCGTCCGGGACTCGCACGGGCCAGGTCGCTCGGCTCGGATGGCGTATCCGCCGGAGGAGATGCACTGGCCGGTCCGCAGGTCGAACCGCCAGCCGTGCATGTGGCACGTGAGGACCTCGCCCTCGACGGTCCCGAACTCGGCGAGGTCGGCCCGCTGGTGCGGGCAGCGCCGCTGGACCCGCCAGCCGGCGATCTCGGCCGTGTCGTCCATGTCGTCCTGTTGGTCGTACCAGTCCTCGATGTAGTCGATCCGCTCGACGGACAGGCACTTGAAGAACGTGTAGAGGAACTCGTTGAACTTGCCGACCCGCGACGCGCGGAAGCGCAGCGACAGGAAGAGGCTGTTCGACCAGTCGACCTCTCGACGGGCGAGGTTGGTGGCGACCAGCGCGGCGGACGTCGACAGCCGATAGCGGACGCTCTCACCGGCATAGCGGCGGACCTCGCCGGCCGGGAAGTCGAGCAGCAGCGCCAGCTCGCCGGCGTCGAACCGGACCGGTCCGCCCACCCCGAGCCGGAGATGGTGGGCGCGCTGCATGAGTGGCTCCCACCAGGCGCGGAGCTGCTCGAACAGGTCGTGCGGGACCGGCGCCAGGGCCGCCCGGGCCTGCTCCAGCTCGTCCTGCCGCTGGGCCTGCTGCTCCCGCAGGTAAGCCCACGCGTCGCCGAAGACGTGCGCGATGTCCCGAGCCGTATGCCGCGTGTGCACCGCGTCGACGTGCCCACCGCTGACCGTCAGCTCGGTGCCGGGCAGCAGCAGGTGGCCGTGCAGGTCCGGGCGAGCACGGGCCAGCTCGGCGAGGAACTGCGCCTGGTTGGTGAAGATGCTCGACCCGTCCAGCCCCCAGCCGTTGTGCTCGAAGAGGTCGTCGTCGTAGAACGCGGGCGGGCCGGCTATCGGCACCACGTGCCGAGCACCGATCTGGTCCACGTAGCGGAGCGTCCGTTCGGTCTGGCTGCGCCGCTTCAGCTCGGCGAAGTGGCGCTTGGCGGCGGCCGGGAGGTCGTAGACCATCGGCCACCAGATGGCGCCGGAGAACTGGGTCAGGTGCACGTCGACCGGCCCGAACGAGAGCAGCCGCTGGATGTCCATGGGATGGGAGTCGTTCTGGTCGAGGATCGAGGCCGTGCCGTCGTCGACGGAGAGCGCGGAGTCGCCCAGCGGTCCCGCGCCGGGGCCGCGCACAACGGTGACCATGAGGCGCAGGCCGTCCCGCTCGACCGGCTGCCCGTCCGGCATGCGCAGCATCCGGTCGAAGCCGAGCGCCCGCAGCTCGCGCTCGAGCTCGCCCGTCGGATAGTCCGGCAGCAGCACCGTCGCGCGCTTGTCGACGAGGCCCGCCAGCAGCTCGGGATCGAAGTGGTCCGCGTGCCGGTGAGAGATGTAGAGGTAGTCCGGCCTGCCATACCGGTCCCAG
Source organism: Intrasporangium sp. (assembly GCA_035707905.1). Classification (GTDB taxonomy): domain Bacteria; phylum Actinomycetota; class Actinomycetes; order Actinomycetales; family Dermatophilaceae; genus Intrasporangium_A. The sequence goes on along the minus strand of DASSTN010000170.1, from coordinate 547 downwards.
TCCAGGCCGCGGTTGTCGGGGAACGGGAACCAGGAGCCGAAGAAGGCGGGGGTGACCCACGGGTCGCAGAGCACCGACCCCGCCGCGGTCTCCACGAACAGTCCTGCATGCCCCAGTCCGGTCACCCGCATGCGATGCCCCCATTCACCTCAGCAGTTCTCTGCGGCGACTGAATCCATCGTGGCCCCGGGTCGACTGGCAGACGGGCAAATCCGCTCGGCGTGTTTTCGGCTTGCCGATCGCACAGGTGGCGCCGCCTCAACTCGAGGGGGCGCCACCTGGCGGGGGCTGGCCGGAACGCCTACTGCGGAACGCTCCGGGGAACGACATAGCGCGGAGCCACCGTGCCGCCACGGGCCGCGATCGTCAGGGGTGGGGCCAGCTCGGTGCACCTGAGGTCGAGCGTGCACCGCTGCAGTGCGTTCTCCTCGGACTTGGGGGCCGACGTGTTCCTCGAGATCACGAGGGCATCCCCGTCGAGGCGCCAGGTCCAGCCGGCCACGACGCGGTCCCCGCTGCCCCCGAGCACCATCGTGCCGTCCTTGAC
>DASSTN010000169.1:0-33453 GCA_035707905.1 Intrasporangium sp. | reverse complement strand
CCCACCGAAGGTGGGGGAGGTGAGCCACGCGCTCCGACTGGCGTAGCCGGCGGCGCGCAGCCCCCTGCCGTCGGCCGTGAGGGCGCCGGCGACCTCAGGGCTGTCCTCAACGGCTACCCGGCCGTAGCTCTCGACGAAGATGACGAGGACGTCTTTGCCGCGAAGGGCGCCCAGCAGGTCAGCCGGTGGGACGTGCTGGAACGAGTCGACAGGGATTTGCGCCGCGAAGGCCGTCATGTCGCGCAGGCCTGCCCGCACGGATGTGACCTCGCGCGCCGCCAGGCCAGCTGTGCTGGAGGACGCCACGGGCAGGTCAGGAGACACCTGGAGGCCCACGAACGCGCACACCAGCCACGCGAGGGAAGCGACCGCCACCGCCCGCAGCGCTGGTCTGCGGTGTAGATCGATGACCCGGGCGACACGTCCCACCGCCAGTGGCGTCAGGACCAGCAGCCCCAGCAGCAACAGGCCTGCCGCCACGACTGCCGATACGGCGGTCAGCGTCCCATTCGAGTCGCCGAGGGATTCGGCGCCGTAACCCACGTATCGCCAGTCGGTGAGCGGGTTGAACGGGCGGTAGAACGCGGCGAGCAAGGCCACGTCGAGGATGCGCAGCGCGAGCAGAACGCCCAGGAGGAACCCGACGGCCACGGGGAACCAGCGGGGGATCCCGCGGCGCAGGGCCAGCAGCAGGGCGACGAGCACGATGCCCTCTGCCGGGAGCCGAAGGAGCTGCAGCGGCGCCGGAGACCACCCTCGGACAGGGGCGGGCGCGACGAGAGCCACCCAGACGAGCAGGACTGCCAGGGCCGTGACCACGTGAGCGGCGGCACGGCTTTGGGACGGGCGTGGCACCTGCCCGGTCACGGCGACAGGCCCGCGTCGAGGGCGGCGGACGGCAGATCCGGGCAGGCGGCGACCAGGTCCCGGCCCGGTGTGCCAGGCCCGAAGAGGCGTCGCAGCGTCCGCACCTCGGTCAGGAACGAGACGGCGAGAAGAGCGAGCCCCACGGCCACCAGGGCGGCGGGCAGGGGAGGGGGCAGGAAGCGGGCTGCAGCGATCGTGAGCGCGACGCCTTGGTATGCCGCAACGAGCTTGCGCCAGCGGCGGGCTGGGACTTGGCCGCGCAGCCATGGTGCCCACCGGCCGGCGAGCGCGACCAGCAGCAGCAGGTAGCGCGCAGCGCCGGTGGCAAGGACCCACCAGCCGAGGTCACGAGCCGCGTGCACAGCGAGGACGAGGATGAGGAAAGCGTCGGTCTCCATGTCGAAGCGCGCGCCCAAGGGGTGCGAGGTTCCCGTCCGCCGCGCCACCAGACCGTCCACCGCGTCGAGGACAAGCGCGACGGAGGTGAGCGCGACGAGGACACCGGTTCCTTCCCAGGGACCCGAGGCATCCGCGAGCCGCTCGCCGACGAGGGCGGCCACGCCACAGCACAGCACCGCCCGCGCCAGTGTCACCCGGTCCGCGGGCAGCAGGTGACGGCGTGACGCGCGTGCGAGGCCGATGCTGAGCAGTGCAGCCAGCCCGGCTCCGCAAGCCAGGCCGATGACCCATCCGGAGGCTGCGGGGTGGAGCGCAGTGAGCAGGCCCAGCGCGCCGAGGAATCCGACGAGCGGGCCGGGAGGGAACACGTGTCGCACTGCGCCTCCGCCTGTGGAAAGGGGTTTACCCGGAAACGCCGTCGTCGCGGCGACGGTTCAACTTCGGCTCTAGTGTGTTCGCGTGGCCACCGATGCAGCGGCGTTCTGGGTCGTAGAGCCCGGCAGGGGTGAGATCCGACCGGCCACCCTGCGCGCGCCCGGCACGGGCGAGGTGCTCGTGCGCACGCTGCACTCGGCGGTGAGCCGCGGCACCGAGACGCTCGTCTTCCGCGGAGCGGTTCCGCAGGACCAGCACGCGGTCATGCGCGCCCCCTACCAGGAGGGCGACTTCCCGGGTCCGGTGAAGTACGGCTACCTCTCGGTCGGTGTCGTCGAGCAGGGGGCGTCAGACCTTCTCGGACGCACGGTCTTCTGCCTGCACCCGCACCAGACGGCATACGTCGTCCCGGCGCACGCGGTCGCGCTGGTGCCCGACGAGGTCCCGGCCCGGCGCGCCGTACTTGCCGGCACCGTCGAGACGGCCGTCAACGCGTTGTGGGACGCGGCGCCGCGCATCGGTGACCGGGTCGCCGTCGTGGGGGCGGGCATGGTCGGATGCTGCGTCGCGCGTCTGCTCGCCGCGATCCCCGGCGTCCGGGTCACATTGATCGACGTGGACACGGCGCGAGCCAGCGTGGCGGCACGGCTCGGCGTCGGATTCGCGCAACCCGGTGACCCGTCAGCCTCGCTCCCCGACCACGACCTCGTCGTCCACACGAGCGGCACCGGCAGTGGCCTCCAGCTGTCCCTCGACCTCTTGGCACCGGAGGCGACGGTGCTCGAACTCAGCTGGTACGGCGATGCGCGGGTCGAGCTGTCCCTCGGAGGGTCGTTCCACTCCTCACGCCTGGGGATCCGCGCCAGCCAGGTGGGCTCCGTTGCCGCAGCGCGCCGCTCGCGCTACACACATGCCCAGCGACTCGCGCTCGCGCTCGACCTGCTTCGCGACCCAGCCTTCGATGCCCTGCTCACCGGGGACTCACCGTTCGAGGACCTGCCTGAGGTCATGCCGCATCTCGTGAACGGCTCGCTGCCGGCCGTCTGCCACACCATCACCTACCGACCCAGCCACTTCACGCAGTGAGCCAGCCGACCGAAGCGAGGAACCGATGTTCGGCGTGACCGTCCGGGACCACATGATGATCGCCCACAGCTTTCGCGGGGAAGTGTTCGGGCCAGCCCAGCAGCTGCACGGCGCGACATTCGTCGTCGACGTGACCTTCCGCGGACCCGAGCTCGACGAGCACGGCATCCTGCTCGATCTCGGCCTCGCCACCCGGCACGTCCACGAGGTCGTCGCTGCCCTCAGCTACCGCAACCTGGACGAAGACCGAGCCTTCGCCGGGGTCAACACCACCACCGAGGTGCTGGCCCGCACCGTCGCCCACCGAGTGGCGCACGGGGTACGCGCCGGTGCCCTCGGGGTGCCCCCCGAGCGGTTGACCGCGCTGACCGTCACCCTGCACGAGTCACACGTCGCCTGGGCGAGCTACGAGTGCGACCTCTGAAGGAGGTCCATGCCGTCGTCCCGGCCGGGGTGGACGATCCACGAGCCCCCAGCGGGGGCAACACCTACGACCGGCGAGTCCTCAACGGACTTCGGGTGCTCGGGTGGGCGGTCACCGAGCACCCCGCTGCTGGCGCATGGCCCCGGCCCGACGACGAGGCACTCACAGGGTTGACCCGAGTCTTCGAGGACCTCCCGGACCAGGCCCTGGTCCTCGTCGACGGGCTGGTCGCGTCCTGCGCCGAGAGCGTTCTCGTTCCCGCAGCGGACCGCGTTCGCTTCGTCATCCTCGTGCACCTGCCGCTCGGCCTCGACGACCCTGCCGCAGCCGCAGGGGAGCAGCGCGTCCTCGCGGCCGCCTCCGCGGTCGTCACGAGCAGCGCCTGGACCCGTGACCTGCTGCTGGGCGCGTATGGGCTCGACCCGGCCGCCGTCCATGTGGCCAACCCGGGCGTGCAGCGCGTTCCGATGTCCGCGGGCACCCCCGACGGGGACCGGCTGCTGTGCGTCGCCGCGGTCACCGCGCACAAGGGCCACACCGACCTCGTCGCGGCTCTCGCGCTGATCCGCGAGCTGCCGTGGACATGTGTGTTGGCGGGGGCGCTGACGGTCGAGCCGGCCGTCGTGCAGGGAGTGCGCGTGCGACTGGCCGAGGCAGGACTAAGCGACCGTGTCCACCTCGCCGGCGCACTCACCGGTGCGGAGCTCGAGCAGGCATATGCCGCCGCCGATCTCGTGGTGCTGCCCTCCCACGTCGAGACGTACGGGATGGTCGTCACCGAGGCCCTGGCCCACGGTGTCCCAGTGGTCGCCACCGCGGTAGGAGGCGTACCGGAGGCGCTTGGGGACACCGAGACCGGACCGCCGGGGATGCTCGTGCCGGCCGGTCGCCCCGACGCGCTCGCGGCAGCCCTGCGCTCCTGGCTGAGCGACCGGGACTTTCGCGAGAGCCTCCGGGAGCGTGCGAGGAAGCGACGAGACGCCCTGTCGCCATGGTCGCGGACCGCAGAGCAGATCTCCGCCGTCCTCGCGCCGGTCCAGAGCGGCTGAACCAAATCGGCCGCAATGACGTCACCACCATCAGGTCCTATCGCGGAAAGGACAGAGCGGATGCAACGCGACCGGTCGTGGGTACGCACTCTCGCCGGGATCTCGATCCTGGCCATCCTCGTCTGGCGCGTCGGTGGCGACGCCTTCCTGGACGGGTTGCGCCACGTCGCTGCCCCGTCGGTCGGGGCCGCGGCCGGGATCGCTGTCGTGACGACCACATGCGGTGCATGGCGCTGGGTTCTCGTGGTCCGCGGCCTGGGGAGCAACCTGCCCCTGCGCGAGGCCGTGGCCGAGTGCTACCGCTCGCAGTTCCTCAACGTGACGCTGCCAGGCGGAGTGCTCGGTGACGTGCACCGCGGGGTGCGGCACGGCCGCGGGAGCGGCGACACGGGCCGAGCGCTGCGCTCGGTCCTGTGGGAACGCTTGGCCGGTCAGGTGGCCCTCGGCGTCCTCACAATGACCGCGCTTCTCATGGCTCCCGCGCACACGGCCTGGCAGTGGCCATCACCGCTCGAGGGCCGGGTACCGGCAGGGCTTCTCATCGTGGCCAGTGCCGTGATCGGTCTGGTGCTGGCCGGCTTCGTAATCTGGCTGGGGCGCCGTGACGTCGTCGCTCTGCCAGTGCGGCTCGCGCGGGCCGCCGCGGCCGACGTGCGCGCCGGGCTGCTGGGACGGCATACCTGGCCCGGGGTTCTGGCGACCTCCGTCCTCGTCGTCGCCGGGCACGTGTCGACGTTCGTCCTGGCGGTCCGCGCGACGGGCGTCACCGCCCCCGTCACCCAGCTGCTGCCGCTCGCGCTGGTCGTCCTCGTCGCGATGAGCCTGCCGATCAACGTCGCGGGCTGGGGTCCTCGGGAAGGCATCGCGGCCTGGGCCTTCGCAGCCGCCGGACTCGGCCCGGCCGCCGGTGTGGGGGCCGCCGCGGTCTATGGCGTCATGGCCTTCGCCTCATCCCTACCCGGAGCGGCAGTGATCATCGCCGCCCGTCGCAGGCGTCCGCATGACAGGCTCGTCGTGACAAGGGAAGGAGCTCTAGGTGGCTGACCGCCCCTACACCCTGCTGAGCTGCGGCATGTCGATCGACGGCTACCTCAGCGCGGGCACCTCCACCCGGCTGATCCTGTCCAACGACGCCGACTTCGACCGCGTTGACGCCGAGCGTGCTGCCAGCGACGCGATCCTCGTCGGGGCCTCCACCATCCGGCACGACAACCCGCGCCTAGTCATCCGCTCTGCCGAGCGGCGCGCCGGCCGCGCCGCCCGCGGGCTCACCCCATCGCCGGTGAAAGTCACGGTCACACGAGAGGCCGAGCTCGACTGCGCGGCAGCCTTCTTCGCGCCGGACGGCGCCGACAAGCTCGTCTACTGCCCGAGCGACGTGCTGCCACGGGCCCAGGCGAGGCTGGGCGCGGTCGCAACTGTCGTCGACGCAGGACGACCGGCGACCATGCGCCGAGTCTGCGAGGACCTCGGCGACCGCGGTATGAAGCGGTTGATGGTGGAAGGCGGCGGGACGGTTCTGACCCAGATGCTCACCGATGACCTCGTCGACGAGCTCCAGCTCGTCGTCGCTCCCTTCTTCGTCGGGAGCTCCCGAGCCAGCCGGTTCGTCGGGGACGGGCGGTACCCGTGGAACGCCGACCGCCGTGCCACCCTCGCCGAGGTCCGTCAGATCGGGGACGTCGCCCTGCTGAGATACGCCCTGTCGTCGCGCTTCCAGGAGGGCTCATGAGCACCTCCACCTCAGACATGCCGGCTGCAGGGACAGCGCGCATCCGTAGCCACGTGCTAGTCCCGATCGCCTTCGCTGACGGCTTCGAGACGACCGCGCGAGTCTTCACCTTTGACGGCCTCGCCGACGGGCGAGAACACCTGGCCTTGGGCCTGGGCGACCGCGCGACCGCGCCACCCACGGGCACCATCGAGCGCGGCACGACTCCCACACGGATCCACAGTGAGTGCCTCACGGGGGACGTGTTCGGCAGTCAGCGCTGTGACTGCGGGGCCCAACTTCGTGAGTCGGTCGAGCGACTCACGACCTCCGGAGGCTTCCTGCTCTACCTTCGGCAGGAGGGGCGCGGGATCGGGCTCTATTCCAAGCTTGACGCATACGTGCTCCAGGACGGCGGCCTCGACACCTATGAGGCGAACCTCGCTCTCGGCTACGCCGAGGACGAGCGCGACTACACCGTGGCAGCCCAGATGCTCGAGTCTCTGGGAGTCCGTCGGATCGCCCTGCTCAGCAACAACCCCGATAAGGCCGGGCAGCTGCGGCGGCTCGGGATCACCGTCACCCACCACGTCCCGACAGGAGTCCACCTGTGCACGGCCAACGCCCGCTACCTCGCCACGAAAGCAGTGCGGGGAGCGCACACCCTCCAGCCACCGGCGAACGGGAGGTGGGAAGGGCCTGAAGTCGTTGTGCCGCTGGCCGAAGGGCCCCGGCCGGGGTCGGAACGCCTCAGCGGCGGCTGATCAGAACGTCGACCAGAAGGCCGGGATGGTCGGTGGTACCCCGCATGTCGATCACCCAGCGTGACGGCACTCGGATGCCCGGGCCGACGATCACGTCCTGGACACCACCGTCGTCGGTGCGCTGGTACCCACTGGGGAGACATGCCTCTGGGCTCGGTGCACCGCGAGCGGTCAGGTTCAGGTCCGCGCCCACGACGACCGGATGGCCGCCGGCGCGGGGGTCGTGGCCCGGCACCACTGAGGCCAGCAGATACCGGCACTGCCCAAGCGCCACCGTGGCATTCGTGCTGGCGGTGTGCGTGGTGCAGGCCAAGAACCCCCCGTCCACATCCAGGCAAACCCAAGCGCGTTGCTCGAAGTCGCCAGGGTCTTGAACGGGGTAGACACCACTGTTGCTGCGCAAGCCGAGAGCGGAGGGACGTTCCACGACAAGGACGCCGTCGCCGAACTCCTGGCCGTTCCGACATCGGACCGGTCCATCACCTATGTCGTTCCTCGCGGACGCGAAGGCCGAGGCCACCTTGGCCGCGGGGAAGGCGGCAGACATCGCCTGCTTCAGGACGCCTACGTCATCACGGCAGACCTCGTTGAGGGTGAGCATCCCCGGCCGCCACTGATGGACCAGTCCCATCACCATGCCGACGGCACGCCCGCCCGTGTAGCACGCTGCGCGCCCGCTATTGCAGAGGTTCACCTGCAACACACGTACCACCGTGGCGGCCGGGCCGCCCGATCCCGGGCTCAGGGTGGCGCCCTCGCCCTCCGTCCGACCTGCGACGCAGCCCGCGAGCCAGGCAGCGCAGAAGGCGATGGAGCACGCTACAGCGGCCGCCCGCTGGCGGTCGCGGACACGTCGAAGGCCCATCCCCCCATCCAAAGGCGGCGTCCCTGCGGCGTGCAACGACGCGGAGCAGTTCGAGGTTGCGCGAGGTGGCGCGACGACAGGCTGCCACGTGCAGGTAGACGGCTATCCTGACCGAATGCACCGGCAGGGCGCTGTCGGGCTGGGTGCCCTCGGGCTGCCGGGCGACAGCGCGGCCTGCCTGTTCGACCTCGACGGGGTGCTGACGCAGACGGCCGCGGTGCACCGGGCCGCCTTGAAGCAGACCTTCGACCCCATCCTGGTGCGCCTCGGACAGGAGCCCTTCACCTTGGGTGACTATCTGCAGTACGTAGACGGCAAGCGACGCCTCGACGGCGTCCGGACCTTGCTGACGGCTCGCGGCATAGAGGTGCCAGAGGGAGGCGTCGATGACTTGCCGGAAGCCGACACGGTCGGGGGATCGACGGCCGCAAGAACGCTCTCGTGCTGCGCGAGCTCGAGGAGCACGGGGTCGACGCCTACCCCGGCTCCGCGCCGCCTCGCGTCCCGACGCTGATCATCCACTTCCGCGACGACACAGGAGCACCGTTCGCCGGTGCACAGACGCTCGCCCAGCGAATTCCCCACGCCGAGACGCTGTTCCTGGACCATGGCGGTCACCTCGGCCTCGGTCACCACCCCGAGGTGGAGACGACACTCCACCGCTTCCTTCACGAGGTTGTCACCTCGCGCTGACGCGCTCCGGCGGGTGGCGACGCCCTTCCCGAGGGTGGCGATGCTCTCCAAACCCGCGCGGCCCCAAGCCGATATGGCTTGGGGCGAGAGCACGCTGGGGGATGCGTTGCTCTCGCCCCGATCGCCGCCCGCCGAGAACCGGCGGACCCATACGCAGGCGCCCTTGGGGGAAGGGCGACGAGGGGGGTTCGCGCTGCCTGCGTCATTACCAATGGTCACGCATGACGAGTGGTGGCGGGCGCGCTCTGGAACTTCTTTAACAGATTTTTACCATTGCGGACATTTGGTGCACGGCAAGAGCTCTCGGAGAGCGCTCAGTCGCGGCCCCGAATCGCGTATGCCGCTGAGCTCAGTCCGGCCAGACGGCGCTGTCAGACCCCGGCGGGGTCCCATCACCAGCGCGAGGGCCGCGACGTAGACGGCGGCGATGAACGGCTCGGCTGGGTCGAAGACGCTCGCGCCCGGCACGCCGGTGGTGGACTGGGCGACCAGGGCGGCCTGGTAGCCGACCTGCTGCAGCAGCCCGGCCCTGAGCAGGGCGCCTGCGGTGGGCTCGCCCCAGGAGGACCCGCGCCAGAGCAGGACCGCCGAGGCGAGCTAGGCCGGCACGAGCAGCACCTGGTCCGCGGTGGCGGAGAGCAGGGCGCCGTGCGGGGTCTGCACCAGCTGTGCCTCCGGCAGCGGTTGGCCGGTCACCACTCGGCGCACGAGGTAGAACCCCCACACGGCCCCGAGTCCGATCCCGAGCACCCCGAGCAGGGCGGCCGAGACCCGCCGTTGGCGATCCATGGGCAGCGCGAGGCTGAGCCCCGACCGGTCGATGCTGCGGAGCTGCAGCGTGAGCACCACTGTGGCAGCAAGAGCGATGGTCGCGTGAGGGGGCAGGGCCGCGGTCCAACCGAGCCCGAAGGTGTAGAGCACGTAGGTGTAGGCGAGGTACGCCCGCATGCCCGACCAGATCGGCTCGGCACGGGCCGACCCTCGCCCCACCTGCCGGATCGCAAGCAGGAGAGCGGATCGCAGGAGCCCCCAGGCGCCCGAACCGACGGCCCCCTCTCATCAAAAATGGACGGCGACACGCTAGCGCCATGGACGGCGGGTCAGGCAGGGCCGAAGGTCCCTGTACAGATGGCACTTGGGTGCCGCCGAGGTGGGTGGAGGGACGCCTGCCTCTTCCGGCAAGGCAGCCCATCAGTCAGGGGTTGGTCAGACGTACTTCAGGGCGATCATCATCCCGGCCTCGGCGTGGTAGATGTTGTGGCAGTGGACCATCCAGTCGCCGGCGTTGTCGGCGTCGAGGTCGAGTGAGAGCGACTGCATGGGAGCCATGAGCACCGTGTCCTTGCGCAGGCCGGAGGCGAGGGCAAAGGTATGCCCGTGCAGGTGCAGGGGGTGGGTCATCATCGTCATGTTCACGGCGTTGATGCGCAGTCGCTGGCCCGCCTTGACGGTCAGCGGCTCGTTGTGTCCGTAGGGGGCGCCGTTGATGCCCCACTGGTAGGGCTTCATGGACCCCTGTAGCGCCAGTTGGGCCGTGACGTCCGGTGCCCGGTCAGGCAACCTGGAGGAGTCCGCCGGCTGCAGCTGGGAGCCGATGAGGACCTGACGGGTCAGCTCGGCCGGAGTGACGCCGGCGCCTGGGGCGCTGCCCTTGCCGGTGCGGACCAGGGCCAGGGCCTGCCCGCCGGTGGTCTTGCCGAAGGGCCTTGCGACGAGGGGGAAGACGCCGTCGCGCAGGGTGACGACCGCGTCGTAGCGCTCACCCATCCCGAGGTAGACGGCGTCAGTCTGCGTCGGGAGCACGGCGTGTCCGTCGCTGTGCGTCACCGTCATCCGGTGCCCGCCGAGTGCGACGGTGAAGATGGTGTCGGATGCGGCGCTGATCATGCGTAGGCGAATCCGCTGTCCGGGCTTGGCGGTCAGGACGTCGGGGTCGGTCGGTGTCCTACCGTTGATGAGGAAGTGTGGGTAGGTGACGTCGCCGGCGTCGCCCCACGGCGCGCCGGCGCTCATCCCGCCCATCGACCCGTGGTCCATGCCGCCCATCGACCCGTGGTCCATGCCGCCCATCCCGCCGGAGGTTGCGGCGCCGTCGTCGGCGATGAGCTTCTTCAGGACCTCCTCGGGCGTGGTGCCGGTGCCGTCGATCCAGTCGTCGAGGACGACCACCCACTCCGCGTCATACTGGCCCGGCTCGGCCGGGTCGTCGATCACCATCGGCGCGTAGAGGCCCCGGTCGAGCTGGAGCCCCACGTGGGGGTGGAAGAAGTAGGTGCCGGGGTCCGGTGCGACGAACTCGTAGACGTAGGAGGCACCCGGCTTGACCGGATCCTGGGTCAGGCCCGGCACCCCGTCCGCGGCGTTGCGCAGGCGTATCCCGTGCCAGTGGATCGTCGTGTCGTCAGGCAGCTGGTTGTCCAGCCGCAGGCGCAGGAAGTCGCCGGCGGTCGCCCGCACGAGCGGGCCGGGGATCCTCTCGTCGTAGGCCCAGGTAGAGACGGTGCGGCCTCCGACGTCGACGGTGACCGGCTTGGCCGTCAGCGTCTTCTCGACGAGCTTCTGTCCGGCGGTGGGCTGGAGCGGAGTCGGCGTGCCGAAGGCTCGGGGAGTGCTCGAGCTCGTCGCGGTGCCAACAGTGTTGGTTGAACAGGCGGCCAGAGCAGCGGTGGTGGCCACGCCGAGGCCGCCGAGGAGGAGCTGGCGACGGGTTGGGTTCATGACTTCCTTCGCGGTCGTTGCGTCAGGGCTTGTCGAGGAGCGACCGGATGATCATTTCCGCACCAGATGATGCGCCGACTGCGGAAGTGTTGAGGTTTGGCGAAGATCTGTCACGCAGCGTGGGGCGCACGCGACTTCGTCATACCGGCGGGGTTGAAGGTCGGCGGCAGGGTGATCGTGAAGGTGGCCCCCCGACCCGGCCCCGCACTGGAGGCGGTGAGGGTGCCGCCGTGCGCCTCGACCAGGGCACGGGCGATCGTCAGCCCCAAGCCGCTGCCCGGCGCACCAGGGGACTCGCGGTGGAAGCGGTGGAACAACAGCTCAGCGTGTGCGGGATCGAAGCCGTTGCCGGTATCGGTCACCGTGATGACCGCACCGGGCTCAGCGCGAGTGCCACCTCGCGGGCGACAGTGACCGGCGCGCCGCCGTGACCTCGACTCCTACACCGGGCTGGCCCGGCGCCCTCCGCTCCTGACGGCGGCCCTCGTCGTCGCCCTGCTCGGTCTCGTCGGGACGCCGCCCACCGCCGTCTTCGTCGGCAAGCTGACGACCGCGACGGCCGCCTGGGACGGCGGCTACGCGTGGCTCGCCCTGGCGCTGCTCGCCAACTCGGTCGTCAGCCTCTTCTACTACCTACGCTGGATCGTGGTCCTCTACCGCCACGGGGCGCCAGGTGGCAGCCTCGGGGTGCAGGACCCCACGGCGAGCATCACCTCGGGGCGGGTGGCCCTCGTGGCGAGCGCGCTCAGCCTCGCCCTGGGCGTCGGAGGCGGCCTCGACTGGAGCGTCATCGAGTCGGGGGTCCCTCCCTGACGCGGTCCGCGGGGTCGCGCGGGTCGAGCTCAGCGGCATACGACTCGGTTGGTATGCCGCTGAGCCGGGCCCGCGGGCCGCGTCCCCACCTTGCTGCTCAGAGCCGCTGCTTGACTTCCTTGAGCAGGTCCGCGGGTGCGAGCCACATGGACGGGTAGCTGCCCGTCCACTTCTTGATGCCGTCCTTGTCGACGAGGACGAAGCTGTGTCCGGGCAGGCCGGCGTGCATCCCGGTGCCGAGCACGCCGTACGCCTGGGAGACGGTGCCGTCGTCGAGGAGGTAGGGCGTCGTGACGCCGTACTGGTGAAGGTCGGGCAGGATCTGGTCCTTGCTGTTCATCACGATCGGCAGCACTGTGACGCCGGCCGCCTTGACCGCCGGGTCCTGTTCGATCTGTGCCATCTGCACGGTGCAGGAGCCGCAGCCGGCGCCCTCGTTGAAGTAGAGGACCACGGGATGACCCCGGAACTGCTCGAGCGACACGCTCTGGCCACTCGTGCTGGGCAGCGTGAAGACCGGCGCCGCATCGGTGCTCGTGCTGCTCGTGGGCGCGCCCTGGAGTAATGCCAGGGTGACGAGCAGGCCCGCCACCAAAGCGCCTGCCGCGATGACGACAGCACGCAGGCGCGAGCGGTGCTTCTTGGCCAACGCCATCCGGTGTTGGTGCTCGGCCCGGGCGCTCGAGATGGGTCGGGTGGGGGTGCTCATGGGTGGCTCCTCGAGGATGTGGAACCCGCTGGTTCCGGGTGGCAATGGGGCGCGGCCTGCTCGCTCGCCGCATTGGCAGCTGCGTCAGTTGCCTTGCCGCGCAAAGTGGCCCAGATGAACACGCCGGCCACGGACAGCAGCCCCAGGCCGAGCAGCGGGTCAGGGACCGGGTCGAGCACCGCGAGGACGGACTGCGCGGCTGAGGTCAGGCTCCGCCCGAGCGCGCTCTGCACGGCGCTGCCGCCGGTCATGTCTGGCGAGCCGGCGAGGGAGATGACACCGAGCCCCATCGCGGTGAAGGCGATCCCGACGGCGAGGTTGACGGTGTTCGTGTGAATCGTCCACCGGCCCAGCCGGATGGTGAAACCTTTGGCGCGCAGCCAGCGCCGATGGCGCAGCCCGGCGCCGTCCCAGATCAGGGCCATCACGAACAGGGGGATCACCATGCCGAAGACGAAGGCCAGACCGAGTGTGACCGCGCCGACCGGGGAGCCGCTGAGGGCAGAGAGGGTCATGACGCCGGCGAGGACGGGGGCGCAGCAGCTGGAGGCGATGCCGGAGAAGACGCCGAGGCTGAAAAGGGTGGCGGAGTCGCCGCGGGTCACGTCTGGGGAGCGCAGCAGCGAGGGCATCGACCACATCCGCCCGGAGACCGCGAAGAGTCCGATCGCAATCATGAGCAGCCCGCCGCCCCAGTAGAGAGGGCCGTGGAACTTCGCGATCGCGCCGGCGAGCAGGTTCACCCCGAGGGTGATGGGGATGAGGACCAGCGCGAGACCGGCTGTGAAGACGAAGGTGAGCGGCAGGAGACGCCACCGGCGGTTCTTCACGGCGGCCGCGAGGTAGCTCGGCGCCAGGAAGACGATGCAGCAGGGGGCGAACAGCGCGACCGCCCCGGCGAAGAACGCGGCCAAAACGCTGCCGCCCTGGAGCAGCTGGCTGCCCATCAGTGGCTCCTCCGGCCGAGAAACTGCGTCTCCTCGAGGCGCCGAGCCAGCTTCCGCCGAGGCAGGCGGCCCGCACTGAAGAATTCGCCGTCAAGGGTGACGAGCGGGAACAGGGCCGGGCGGTGCAGCTCGAGCAGCCGCCCCCCTTCCGGGCTGTCAGCCGGCAGCAGACGCAGCCGCACCTGGCCCTGCGCTTCATGGGCGGTCAGGGTCGCGATCGCCTCACTGCAGAGATGGCAGTTCTCGGTGTGCACAAGGGTGACGGTCGGTGCCGTTGGGCAGCTGTCCGACGTCCAGGTCGAGTTCATGGCTTCACCGTCCGGCCCTCCGCGGAAGGAACGGGCAAGTTCCGATGAAGATTCGATGTAGGTGGTCCGCCGGCGGGCGGTGCGGGCCGGTCCTGGGTCCACGAGGGCACGGACCGCTAGCACGACGATGAGCCAGACCCCGACGGTCCCCGCCGCCATCAGCAGCCACGTCCACCAAGCTGCCCCGATCGCCCACGTCATGGGCACGAGCCTGCCGAGTGCGAATGGCGGTTCCGTGCGGGAACCATGAAACTCTGACGAAGAAGCACCGTGGCCGCCCGGCGGCCGCCCTGGTTCGCCGTGCGGGACGGCAGACTGCCCTCATGACTCCCCTTCAGCACGACGTCCCCGCCGCCGGTGCCCAGGTCCTGGTCGTTGAGGACGAGCGTGACCTGGCGCGGATGGTCGCCGCCTACCTGGAGCGGCCGGGCTACGCCGTCACCTTGGCCTTCACGGGTCCCGAGGCGGTTGACGCGGCCCGTGAGCTGGAGCCTGACGTGGTGATCCTGGATCTTGGCCTGCCCGGACTGGACGGGGTCGAGGTCTGCCGTCAGATCCGCACGTTCTCCGACTGCTACGTGTTGATGCTCACCGCCCGTGACGACGAGGTGGACAAGCTCATCGGGCTCTCCGTCGGTGCCGATGACTACATCACCAAGCCGTTCAGTCCGCGTGAGCTCGTCGCGCGTGTTCAGGCGGTGCTCCGCCGCCCTCGCCGCGCGCGTTCCGAGGCGCGGGTGGGATCCGAGGCGCGAGTCTTCGGTGAGCTGCGCATCGATGTGGAGGGCCGCCAGGTTGAGCTCGGCGGGGATCCCGTGGAACTGACCCGGACCGAATTCGACATCCTCGACGTCCTCTCGGCCCGTCCGCGCCTTGCCTACTCGCGGCGGCAGCTGATCGACGAGGTCTGGGATTCGGGCTGGGTGGGCGACGAGCACATCGTCGATGTCCACGTGGCCCACATTCGCCGCAAGTTCAACGACGATCCCGCCAGCCCCCGCTTCATCGCGACCGTGCGAGGGGTCGGCTATCGCATGGGCAAGGGATGACCCTCACGTCCGCCTCCGGCTACGGCGTTCACGTCGGTTCCCCTGACACCACCGCCTGCTGCGTGGCGTGACAGCGCGCCACGTCGGCCCGGGGGAGCGTCATCGCAAAGGTGGACCCGTGCCCCTTGCCTGGACTGGACGCGCGCAGGCTGCCACCATGCGCGTCGACAAGGGCCTTGGCGATCGTCAGGCCGATGCCCGATCCGCCGCTGTCGCGGCTGCGTGCCGTGTCACCGCGGTAGAAGCGCTCGAAGACATGCGGAAGCTGTTCCGCAGAGATGCCCTCACCGGTGTCGTTCACGAGGACGACGACCTCGCCCTCCGCCGCTGTGGCAGCCGGGATGTCAGCGCCGATCGTGACCGTGCCGCCGGGGGGCGTGTGCCGCAGCGCATTGCCCAGCAGGTTCGCCATCACCTGTCCGATCCGCTCGGGGTCCACGTCGACGGACACTCTGGAGGCATCGCTCCGAGTGAGGATCAGGTCGACGCCCTTGGCGTCATACGCCGGCCGGGCTGTGCCCACGGCGGCCTCGAGCAGGTCACCGACATGGAGGTGGTCGCGTTCGAGACTGATCCGGTGCTCCTCGGCCCTGGAGACCTCCGCGATGTCGTCGCAGAGCCGGGCCAGGCGGCCGGTCTGGCCATGGAAGACCTTCGACACCTCCGGTCCCCACGTGGCGAGACCGTCGTCCAGTCCGTCGAGGTATGCCCGGATCGTCGCGACCGGTGTGCGCAGCTCGTGGGCAACGTCGCTGAGCAACCGCCGGCGGGTCTGCTCGCTCGCCTCGAGCCGGGCGGCCATGGCATTGAACGCGGCCGCCAGGCTCTGCAGCTCAGGGCCGGAGCCGGGGATGCTGGCGCGGACGTCGTAGTGGCCACGGCCCATCTCCCTTGCTGCGTGAGTCATGACGTTGAGCGGACGTTGGATGCGCCGCGTGACGTACCACGTCACGGCGAGGGCGCAGATCAACGCCGTGACCGAGGCGATCCCGAGCGACAGGGCACTCGCGTCGGTGAAGGCTCGCTCGATGTGCTCGAGCTCGTGGTTGCTGGCGAGCCCGCCGGACTCGATGAGGTGCTGGTGGAAGATCGCGGGTCCTACCATCACCGCCACGAGCGCCGCGGTGATGATGCTTGCCGTCACCACGAGTGCCTGGGCGAGAAGGAGCCGCGTGCCGAGGCGCCGCCCGCGGAAGGTGTCGTCGCCCTGCGTCGCATCCGAGGAGGAAGCCATGCATCCAGTCTGGCCTGTTGGGGGCGGGCCCGGGTGGTTCGCCGGTAGACGGCGAACGGGTTAGCTCGCGGTCTCGACCCGGGGCCGGGCGCGGACCACGGCGCGGCTGAGCCGGGGTACGGCGTCGGTCAGCCGGTCACTGGCGGTGCGGACGATCCTGTCGGCGGCACCGAGGCTCAGCCCGGGGTCGACCTCGATCACGGCCTCGGCGTGTACCTCGTGCCCGACCCAGCGCATCCGCACGTCGTCGGTTGCCAGGACCCCGGGAACGGCGGCGAGTGCGGTCTCGGCCGCATCGAGCAGCTCGGGCTCGACGCCGTCCATGAGGCGGCGGAAGACGTCGCGGGCGGCGGTGCGCAGCACGAGCAGGATCGCCACGGTGATGAGCAGGCCGACAGCGGGGTCCGCCCAGTTCCAGCCCAGTGCCACGCCACCGGCGCCGACGAGCACGGCAAGGGAGGTCAGACCGTCGGTGCGCGCGTGGTGGCCGTCGGCGACGAGGGCCGCCGAGCCGATGGCGCGGCCCTCGCGGATGCGGAAGACGGCGACACCCTCGTTGCCGAGGAAGCCGACGAAACCGGCGAGTGCGACCCAGCCGAGGTTGTGCACGGGTGCCGGGTGCAGCAGGCGCTCGACGGCCTGCCAGCCGGCGAGGACCGCCGACAAGGCGATCATGGCGACGACGAACAGACCCGCCAGGTCCTCGGCTCGGCCGAAGCCGTGCGTGTAGCGACGGGTGGTGGCCCGGCGTCCTATGACGAACGCGAGCCAGAGTGGGATGGCGGTCAGCGCGTCGGAGAAGTTGTGGATCGTGTCGGCGAGGAGCGCCACGGACCCGGAGACCACGACGACGAGCAGCTGCAGGACGGCCGTGACCCCGAGCCCGACGAGGCTGAGCCGCACGGCACGGATCCCACGCGCGCTGGACTCGAGGGCCGCATCGAGGGAGTCGGCGACATCGTGCGAGTGCGGGGTCACCGCATGGCGCAGCCGGGACCACAAGCCCGAGCCGTGCTCGTGGTCATGGCCATGATCATGACCATGCACGTGATGCTCGTGCTCATCCGTCTCGAGTCGGTCGTGGTGGGCAGGCAGGGACGCCTCGCGGCCCCGGGGGGAAGACATGCCGACAACCCTATCTGCAGACCTGCGAAGGTACGAAGTCACGTAGGCTTCGTCCATGCACGATGGACTGCCGGACCTGTCGATGCCCGACGACGAGCAGACGCACCTGGCCGCAGAGACGTTCCGGATGCTCGCGGACCCGACCCGGATCAGGCTGCTCTGGGCGTTGCTGCAGGGGGAGTCCTCGGTGACGTGCCTCGCAGAGCTGGCCGGGGTCAGCCCGACCGCGGTGAGCCAGCACCTGGCCAAGCTGCGGCTGGCCGGGCTCGTGCGCGGGCGGCGTGAGGGAACGTTCGTCTACTACACGGCGGCCGACACCCATGTGCACGCGCTCCTCGCGGAGGCGCTCTTCCACGCCGACCACACGGACCGCGAGCTCGGCGCCGAGACGGACCACCAGCATCGGATGGCAACGGCCGGGCAGGCGTCGGGCGCGCGGCAGGCACCGGCACCGCGCCGTGGACGGCCCGCGGGCTGATGACCCGCGGGCCGTCCAGAAGTCCGGAAGGTCAGCGAACCCGTCCGACGACGTAGGCGCTCGTCCAGATCCGGGAGAGCTGGACCACCTGGCCCGGTCGTGGTGCGTGCCAGATCTTGCCGTAGCCCGCATAGATGCCGACGTGGTAAGCGCGGCCTCCGCTCATGAAGAAGATGAGGTCGCCCGGCTGCTTCTGCCACTTGGCGAGCGGGATCGATGCGAGGCGCTGGTCATTGGCCGTTCGCGGGATGGAGCGGTGCAGCCTCGTCCGGTAGTCGTAGTAGACGAGGCCAGAGCAGTCGAAGTAGTAGGGTCCCGCGCCCCCCCATCGGTAGGGGTCGCCCTTCTTGGAAGCCGCGATGCGGACGGCCTCCATCCGGAGGGTGTAGGTCACCGCGGCGGGCGCGGCCTTGATCGTGACCGGGGCCCGGGACTCGGCCTGGGCGGCGGTCGTGGAGGCGGCCGGGTGGCCGTCGGACGGCGATCCGATGCTCAGCGCGAGCACGAGGCTCGCCGCGAGCATGGCATTGAGGAGCAACGTGCGCATGGCAGAGCCACGCACGGCAGACGTGCTTGACATGGACTTCCTCCGACGCCTGCGAGGTGAGCTGTCGGGTTCGGGCGGAAGCTAGCCCGGCCACACGCGTGGCTTCACCCCAAGGACCGGTCTGCACGACCGGCTCCCAAGTGGTTCCCCCGCTCCTGCCCTAGCGGTGCTATTGACCAGCACCGGCGGGCAGGACTAGGCGGGTCGGTGGGCCGCCCGACGACGCGGGCGGGATTGATCCATCAAAGGTAACGATGGCATCACGGCAGCGCAATGGTCAGCGACGGCCCGTCGGCCCCACCATGCCGGCACCTTTGCCAGCGCTCCCCTTGCGAGGACGAGAACCCCTGTGCGCCTTTCGCGTCATGCCCACCGGGGAACGCCTGCAGGTGATGTCGCGACGGCGACAGAGCCTGCACTGGCTGCGCTTCGGTGGGTGCAGTTCAACTACCTGCACCCGCGGGTTGCAGCCTTACCGGGTCCTGTCACCCATCCCGACGGGTGAACGGCCCGGCCCGGTCGCGGGCGATCTGCTCAGTGGGCTTCGGCGGGGCGACGCCAGACGGTGCCGGCCTGCATGACGAAGTCGACCTGGGCCGTGACCGAGATGTCGTCGAGCGGGTTGCCCGGCATCGCGACGAGGTCGGCAACCGCCCCGGTCCGCAGCACGCCGAGATCCTCGCGTCCGAGCAGCTCCGCTGCCACCGAGGTCGCAGCCCGCAGGGCACGCAGCGGGGTGAGGCCGGCCTTCACCATCGCCTGGAACTCGAGGATCCCGTGGCTGAAGGGGAACATCCCGCAGTCGGTGCCGTAGGCGACCTTCACGTCGCTCGCGGCGATGGTGCGCTGGGACTCGAGGATGTGCTCACTGTCCCTGCGGAACTTCCAGACCGCCTGCTCGGGCAGGGTCCCCGCCTGGAGCATGGCCAGGTCCTCCTGGGTCATCTGCATCGTGGGCACCACGAAAACGCCCGCCCGGGTGGCCATTTCGACACCCTCCTCGTCGATCAGGTAGGCATGCTCGAGACTGCGCACCCCCGCCCGGATCGCCTGCTTGCACGCCTCAGCCGCGCCGGTGTGCACGGCCACCGGCATCCCGAGCTGGGCGGCGGTCTGGCACAGGGCGTCCAGCTCCTCGTCGAGCCACGAGACGCGCGCCGGGTCGTCCCCCACGCTGAAGTAGCCGCCGGCATTGACCGTCTTGACCCAGTCCGAGCCGTGCGCATGCTCGCGCCGCACCAGGCGGCGGATCTCTCCGATGCTGTCACCGACGGCGGACACGGGCAGGTCCCAGCGTGAGGGG
This sequence comes from Intrasporangium sp., assembly GCA_035707905.1. Taxonomy (GTDB): domain Bacteria; phylum Actinomycetota; class Actinomycetes; order Actinomycetales; family Dermatophilaceae; genus Intrasporangium_A. The sequence goes on along the minus strand of DASSTN010000169.1, from coordinate 13,989 downwards.
TAGAAGCCGCTCAGGTCCCCGTGCCCGCCCGTGGAGCTGATGATGTGCGCGGCGACGACCAGCCGGGGCCCTGGGACGAGCCCCCGGTCGATCGCGTTGCGCAGGTCGACGGTGGGGAACTCCGGGTCCATCGAACCCAGGTCTCGCAGCGTCGTGAAGCCATGGCCGAGGTACTCCTGGGCGAGGGAGAGTCCGGTCAGCGCCTTCGTGGCCGTCGAGCCCAAGGTCTGCTGGGCGAGTGCATTGGCGTCCATGGTCAGGTGCACGTGGGTGTCGATGAAGCCGGGGCTGCCCGTGCGGTCCGACAGGTCGATCAGCTCGGCCCCGTCGGGCCTGCTCACCGAGGTGCCATCTCGGCGATGGTCCCGTCCCGGACGAGGATCTCCGTGGCTCCGCCCAGCTCGCCGGAGACGCCGTCGAACACCGCCCCGAACCTGATGACCGACTCAGCCATGTGAGCCAGTGTGCTCTCGACGGAACCGGCCGGATAGGTCTCCTCCAGGCGCACGAGGGGAGGGGTATGCCGCTGAGCCAGCTCAGCGGCATACCTGGCGGATTCGACTGCGCCCCAGTGCGGCTGGGCTGCTTCTCCCTCGGGTCAGGCGGCGGGCCGGCCGATCCGGACGCGCCAGACCTCCGGGCCCTCCTCCAGGTAGTCCCACGTGAACTGGCCCTTGTGCTCCGCGTCGAACTGGTAGTAGAGGGGCTTCGGGTCGTGGTCGTTGACGAGCTCGAAACCCGCTCCCGGGGCGAGTGCGTGGTAGGTCTCGAGGATCAGGGTGTGACGGCGGGCGGGCGGCTCGGTGCGGACGTCGAGCTGGGGGTCTGTGCTCATGGCTACTCCTTCAGGGCGGGGGCTCGGGGCCCGCAGTGCGCGGCGCCTCGCGTAATTAACACGGAGCAAGCCGTGTTAATCGTGAGCAGCGTACCCCAGAGGAATCCGGTGCCCCGTCACGCGTCCTCCCGCTGGGGGTTCTCCAGCCGGAAGAAGTTGCTCTGCTCGCCGTCCGAGGTCTCCTCCTGGTAGATGAAGTTCAGCTTCCGGTCGTCGAACGTCGCGAACCACTCGTCCCAGGACACCTCGCGCAGCTTCTCGTCCTTCGCGCCGAAGTCGAGGCGCAGCACGCCGAGGTGGTCGCCGTGCTCGGTGCGGGGCACCGTCGCGGGCCGTCCGCCCCGTTCCTCGGCCCACCTCTTGATGACCTCGTGATGGGTCGTCACCAGGCTGCGGCCCGGCCGCTCCGGCTCGTCCTCGGGAGAGGTGACCTGCTGGGAGTACTTGAGCGAGTCTGAGCTCGCGGCACCCGTGCGGACACGGCCCTCGTCGGGCCCGGCGCCGACGTCACCATCGGGCTCGTCCTTCCGGCCACCGGTCGCGCCTTTCCGGGCGAGGGCCTTGACGAGCTCATCCTTCTTCATGTGCGACGTCGCTCCGACGCCGGCCTGCTGCACACGCTCGCGCAGCTCGTCGACGGTCAGCTCCCGGAGCTCGGTCTCGCTGACGTCGGGGGTGTCTGGGGTCTGGTTGCCCGGCTTGTCTGCCATGAGTCACTCCTTCGTACAGAGCCACCCGTACCCGCCGCCGTGCCGTTCTCCCACGTGCTCTCCGTATGCCGCTCAGCCCGGAGTCCGAGGCCCCCGCGGTTCCGCAGTAGCGCCCTCACGACGAGGATCGCGAGAACCGCTGCGGCCGTTCCGATCAGGAAGCCGCCGACGACGTCCGGGACGTGGTGGACGTGCGCCGCGACACGAGCGGCGCCGACGGCGGCCGCGAGAAGGAGCAGCCCGGTGGCCAGGCGACGCCGCCACGGCAGGAGGGCGGCCGCGATCGCGGCGGCGAACGTCGTGTGGTCAGAGGGGAAGCCGTTGTCCGCGGCGTGCGGGAGGAGCGGGGCCCGGCCGTCGACGACGAAGGGGCGTGGATCGGCCCAGACGTGGGCGGCGACCTCGATCCCCACGACCGCGAACACGATGGCCAAGACGCCGACACCGGCGAGGGCGAGCTTCTGTGGCCGGGGGACCTGCAACCAGACGAGCGCAGCGGCGACAGGGATGAGGAAGACGGCATACGAGGCCACGACAACGATCAGTGAGTGCACGGAGGGATGGTGCCAAGCGGCGCTGGGGGCTGGCTGGGAGTCCGCTGGGTCGACCCGGAGGCGCCATCGCTTTGGCGGGCCTCCGGGGAGTCGTCCGGGGCGGCACGCCTGGCGATGTTATCCATCGGCCCCGATCCTAGGCAGGAGCTCCGTCAGCCGCAGTGGACGGCCGGGTTCCAGTCCGCGAACAGGCCGTTGGCGTTGGCCTTCCAGACCCAGGCATGCAGCTCGTAGAAGTCGGGCAGCCCGTACCGGTTCCCCGCCGGGACGAGCTCGAACTGTTGGCCGAAGAGCCTCGGCGGCTGCCGGTGCGAGGCGTGCCAGGCGTCGGCGAGGACGAGGTACTCGACGGCGACGAGCTCCGGCCCGCTGGAGCCGGGTGCGTAGATGACCGCCTCCGGGGAGGTCGCCTCGATCCTGCCGTCCGTGAGCCGCATCGGGTCCAGCTGGTGCACGCCCATCCCACCCCTGCCGTGCGGATCCGCTATGCACGTGAGGCCGGCGAGGTCCGCGACCTCGACCTCGTAGCCGGCGGCCCGCGCTGCGGACAGGTCGTGGAACGCGTCGGTCGCCGCGCGTACTGCGTCGAGGTGGTCGCGGTGAGCCATGGGGGTGCCCACGGACCTGCCGTTATTGGCGCCCGGTGCGGGTGCCCCGGACGAGTCGGCGGCGCCGGCAGGGGGCGAGCCCATGACTGCGGCCGCCACGACGGCAGCGGCGACGGCGACGAGCGCTCTCCGGTTCAGCGCCACCTCAGCTGCCCTCCCTGACCTCGAAGATCTCGGTCGCGACGAGACCGTGGGCCTCGCGATGGACGGCTGCGGCAGCGTCCGCCGAGGGCGCCTCGGCGAGGCAGAAGATCCGGCCCCGGCCCTCGTCGACCCAGTAGCGCAGGTAGCGCACGTCGAACCGGCCCTGCGTCTGCAGGTCGGCGAGATGTGCCTTGGCGACGTCGTCGATGCTGACCGCGCCGTCGAGTCGGTGGACGTCCATGAACAGTGGCATTCTCGGCTCCTCGAGTTCCCCGTCGGGTGGTTCCCGGCGTCGTGTCTCGACGGTAGGAACGGGCGGTCCCGGCGCGGATCGGGAGAACTCCCTATCTTGCGGGCGGGAGCACCCCACTGCGGTGCGCGGCAGCGACGGCCGCGCCGCGGCTCGTGACGCCGAGCTTCGTCAGCACGGCGGACACATGGTGGTCGACCGTCTTGGGGGAGATGAAGAGGCGCTCGGAGATCGTCGTGTTGCTGTGCCCCTCGGCGAGCAGCTCCAGGACGTCATGCTCGCGGGTCGTGAGGCCCAAGGGGTGGGCCTGGGTCGCTGCCCGGGCACGTCGGGGGATCCGGCGCAGGCCCCGCTCGCGCATCCGTGCCCGGGCGAGGTCGGTCGCGGCAGCGGCGCCCAGCGCCTCGAGACGGGTGAGTGCGTCGCGAAGGTGCTGCTCGCCCTCGGGGCCTTGGCGGGAGGAAGCATCGAGGAGAGCCAGCGCAGCGTCATACGGGCACCCGAGACGGTCCCACGCGGCGACCGCGCCCTCGACGTCGCCGCCGAACATCCGCGCGTAGGGCGGCGGTGCATCCTCCGGTGCCTCGACGGCCTGTCCGGCGATGCGCTGCCACCAGGCCCGCAGGCTGCCACGCTCCCATGCGTCACTCAGCCCGGCCTCGGCGTCCAGGGGCGGGAGCACTGATCTGGCCGCCTCCGTCTCCCCGGCGAGCCAGTGCCACTCGGCGCTCGCCAGGTTGGCGAGGACGAGCCAGTAGGCGGAGCCCGAGCGCAGCGCCTCGTCGCGCAGCTGCTGCACCACTACGCCTGCGTCCGGCGCGCCCCGCCGGACGAGGACCGCCGCCGTCGCCAGCAGCGCCTCGGCCCGGTTCGCGGCAGAACGGCTGCTGCGCAGGATGTCCGCCGCGACGACGAGCGCCTCGTCCCAGCGACCCTGCGGCACCAGGCTGAGGGCGCGGTATCCCCGGATGCAGTTGCCGTAGGTGCCGATGTCGTGGTCGTCGCAGAACTCCGAGCCCTCGAGATACCAGCGCTCGACGGCCGCGAACTCGCACCGACCGGCATGGATGCCGACCATGTTCGCGTAGGCCCGGGCCGCCTGCATCGCGTCGCCGCCCTGGAGGGCCACCCCGAGGGCCGCCTCGAGGAGGTTCGCCCACTCCCGCTCGTCGAGTGACGCGCGGACGCAGGCCTCGGTGTTGAGCGCTGAGCTGCTGACGGCAGGCAGCTCCAGAAGGTCCGCGATGGCCTCGGCCCTCTGGCAGGCCGCGAGCGCCTCGTCATGCGCGCCGGACTGCATCGCCGCTGCACCGGCCATCGCCCACGCCCAGGCCAGCTCTTCCGTCGACCCGAGTGGCTCGAGCAGCACCACGGCGTGCCGCGCCTTCCGGCGAGCCGCGTCCGGCGACCCCTGCAGCCGGGCGACCCGCCACAGCTCGTCGCCCTGCCGCCGCACGTCCCCGAGCTGCTGCCACAGCGCCAGTGCGTCCTCGTGCGCGCGTTCGGCGTCGGGCCACTCGTCGATGAGGGTCAGCTCGACCGCGAGCTCGTGCAGGAGACCGGCGCGGACCACCTCGGATGCGGAGCCGGCGTGCCGGAGGGCGCGGCGGTACTCGGCGGCCGCCTCACGGTGCGCCGCCAGGGCCGATGCCCGGGCCGCCGCCACCGGTGCATGTTCGAGGACCACCGGCGAGTCACCGGCCGCATCCGCGTGATGCGCGATGCGAGCCGGGTCGGCCACCGGGCGGGAGAGCAGCGCGCGCACGATGGCGGCATGAATGGCGGTCTTGCGGTGGGCAGGAACCTCGGCCTCCACCGCGAGACGGGTCAGCTCGTGGCGGTGCTGCAGGCTCGGCCCCGCGGTCACGAGCAGCCCGGCGGCGACGAGGTCGTCGAGGGCGGTCAGGAAGCCGGCTGCAGCGTCCGGCCTCGTGACCTCCGCCGGCATCGCCTTGAGGACCTCCGCGAGCAGGTCGGGCTCCACGACCCGGCCGAGCAGGGCGCACACGTCCAGCACCCACCGGCTGGCAGTGCCGAGCCGGAGCGTCCGGGCCAGCACCGCGTCGCGCACCGAGGCCGGCGCGGTCCCTGGGCGGAGCGGCCCGGCCTGGAGCATCTCGACGACGAGGAAGGCGTTGCCACCCGTCACCCGGTGCAGCTCGGCGACGTCCACGGCCGTGTCACGGGCGAGGTCGGCCACGGCCGCCTGCGTCAGGGGAGGGACGGCGAGCCGCCGCGTGCCGGCCAGCGAGGCCAGGTCACCGACACACACGCGTAGCGGTGAATCGCGACGCAGCTCGTCGTCGCGGAAGGTGAGGATGACCATGACCGGTAGGTCCCGGAGCCGGCGACCGAGGAACCGGACCAGGTCGAGCGTGGCCTCGTCGGCCCAGTGGACGTCCTCGATGACGAGGGTGGTCAGCCGTCGCGCGTGGTTCTCGAGTGCGCGTAGGGCCAGGCTGAACAGCTCCTCACGGGCCGCGCCCCGGCCGGCCGCCTCGAGCAGCTCGCCACCGACGAGGCCGGCGAGGTCGAACAGCGGTCCGAGGGGGCGCGGGGTGAACAGCCCGTCACAGGCGGTGCGCAGCCACCGGGCGGCGATCCGGTCCGCGGCGGCGTCGACGAGCGCGGTCTTGCCGGCCCCCGCCTCGCCGGTCACGAGGACGAGGCGGCCCGCCCCGGTCCGTGCCTCGTCGGCGTACTGGGTCAGCACCTGGAGCAGGTGCTCCCGCTCGCGCAGGGACATGACCCGATTGTGGGCCAGAAGCCGCCGCGGCGGCGGCAGACCTCAGAAGTCCCCGGCCTCCTGCCGGAGACGGCCGAGGATGCCGACGAGCTGCTCGACGTCACGGGGCCCGAGGCCGGGCGCGGAGAAGACCTCGGTGTTGAGGGCAGCCGTCGCCTTCTCCGCGACGGCTCGCCCCTCCGGCGTCAGGGTGATGATGAGCGCCCGACGGTCCTCCGGATCCGCCTGGCGGGTCACGAGACCGGCCACCTCGAGCCGGTCGACGGCGTTCGTCACGCTCGTGGGGTGCACCTGCAGGCGCGAGGCGATGAGCTTCATCGGCAGCGAGCCGCGCTTGCTGAAGAGGAGCAGCATGAGCACCTCGTAGCGGGCGAAGCTGACGCCAAGGGGCTTGAGGGTCGCCTCGACCCGGGCAAGGGCGATCTGGTGGGCTCGCATGAGCGAGGTGATGGCGGCCATGCCGGGGGCCGCGTCCTCCCAGCCGTGGGCCACCCACTGCTCCCGCGCGGCCGCGATCGGGTCGGCGGCAAGCGCCGCGGCGCGGCCCGGCGCCCGGGAGATCTCGGTGGTCATGTCGTCATCGTAGGTCCGCTTTGCGTTGACGTCCATTATTAGGAAGTCCTACTATTTCTGCGTCAGCCCCTGCGACACCGGAGTGCGCCATGTCCGACAAGCCCTCGCTCCACGAGCCGAAGCACCACATCCGCATCGTCACCGCGTCGAGCCTCTTCGACGGGCACGACGCGTCGATCAACATCATGCGGCGGATCATGCAGAGCCAGGGCGCGGAGGTGATCCACCTCGGCCACAACCGCTCGGTCCAGGAGGTCGTCGACGCGGCCATCGACGAGGACGTGCAGGGCATCGCCGTCTCGTCCTACCAGGGCGGCCACGTCGAGTACTTCGAGTACCTCGTCCAGCTGCTCAAGGAGAACGGTGCCGACCACATCCGGGTGGTCGGTGGCGGCGGGGGCGTCATCGTCCCCGAGGAGATCGCCCGGCTCCGGGAGTCCGGGGTCCACATCTTCAGCCCGGAGGACGGCCAGCGCCTCGGCCTCGTGGGGATGATCAACGCCGTCATCGCCGACTGTGACTTCGACCCGTGGGAGGTCAGCCACCCCGACCTCGCCGCGATCGTCTCCGGTGACCGGGCGCACGTGGCGCGCGCCATGACCGGCGCCCAGGAGGGCGAGCTGTCCGACGACCTCGTCGCCGGCATCCGCGAGGCGGCGGCGCGACGCACCGTCCCGATCCTCGGCATCACCGGCACCGGCGGCTCGGGCAAGTCCTCCCTCACCGACGAGCTCGTGCGGCGGCTGCGGCTCGACCAGCAGGACAAGCTGCGCGTCGCCGTCATCGCCATCGACCCGACGCGTCGCCGCGGTGGGGGAGCGCTGCTCGGGGACCGCATCCGGATGTCCTCCCTCGACGGCGAGCGGGTCCTCTTCCGCTCGATGGCGACCCGTGGCCGCAGCCAGGTCCCGGACAACCTCGACCAGGTGGTCGACATCGCGAAGGCGGCCGGCTACGACCTCGTCATCCTCGAGACCCCCGGCATCGGCCAGGGGGATGCCGCGATCGTCGACCACTCCGACGTCTCGCTCTACGTCATGACGCCGGAGTTCGGTGCGAGCAGCCAGCTCGAGAAGATCGACATGCTCGACCAGGCCGACGTCGTGGCGATCAACAAATTCGAGCGGCGGGGTGCCGAGGACGCGCTGCGCGACGTCGGCCGCCAGATGGTCCGCAACCGCGAGGCGTTCGGCAAGGGCCCCGACGACATGCCCGTCTTCGGCACGTCGGCGGCGACCTTCCACGACGACGGCGTGACCGCCCTCTACCAGCACGTGCGCGACCTGCTCGCCGAGAAGGGCCTGCCCGTCGAGGAGGGTGTGCTCCCGCGCGTCACGACGAAGAAGTCGACGCGCATCGCGACCGTCGTGCCCGCCTCCCGGGTCCGCTACCTCGCCGAGATCAGCGAGGCGGTGCGCGGCTACCACGCGAAGACGCAGGAGTATGCCGCCCAGGCGCGCCGGGTGCAGCAGCTCGAGTCCGTTCGGGGCGAGCTCGAGCAGGCCGGCTCCGACAGCGCGAACGTCGCCGAGCTGCTCGAGCAGGCCCGAGGTGAGCTGCCCGGGGCCGTCGCGAAGCAGCTGTCGGACTGGCCCGCCCTCGTCGAGTCCTACTCGGGCGATGAGCAGGTCGTGCGGATCCGCGACAAGGAGATCGTCAACAAGCTGACGCGGGAGTCCTTGTCGGGCAACAAGATCCCCCGGGTCGCGCTGCCTCGGTTCACCGACCACGGCGAGCTGCTCACGTTCCTGCGCAAGGAGAACCTGCCCGGCTACTACCCCTTCACGGCGGGAGTGTTCCCCTTCAAGCGCGAGGGCGAGGACCCCGCTCGCATGTTCGCCGGCGAAGGCGACCCCTTCCGCACCAACCGCCGCTTCAAGCTGCTCTCCGAGGGACAGCCCGCGACCCGCCTGTCGACCGCGTTCGACTCGGTGACCCTCTACGGCCGGGACCCCGACCTGCGCCCCGACGTCTACGGCAAGGTCGGCACCTCGGGCGTGTCCATCGCGACCCTCGACGACATGAAGGCCCTCTACGACGGCTTCGACCTCGTCAGCCCGACGACCTCGGTGTCGATGACGATCAACGGGCCGGCACCGACCATCCTCGCCTTCTTCCTCAACACCGCGATCGACCAGCAGGTTGACGCCTTCCGGGAGCGCGAGGGGCGTGATCCCAGCGAGAGCGAGCTCAGCGACATACGGGCTTTCACACTGGCGAACGTGCGCGGCACGGTCCAGGCCGACATCCTCAAGGAGGACCAGGGGCAGAACACCTGCATCTTCAGCACCGAGTTCTCGCTCAAGATGATGGGCGACATCCAGGAGTGGTTCATCGACCACAAGGTGCGCAACTTCTACTCGGTGTCGATCTCGGGCTACCACATCGCGGAGGCGGGGGCGAACCCGATCAGCCAGCTCGCGTTCACCCTCGCGAACGGGTTCACCTACGTCGAGAGCTACCTCGCGCGAGGCATGAACGTCGACGACTTCGCGCCGAACCTGTCCTTTTTCTTCAGCAACGGGATGGACCCCGAGTACAACGTGCTCGGCCGGGTCGCCCGCCGCATCTGGGCGGTCGCGATGAAGGAGAAGTACGGCGCCAACGAGCGGTCCCAGAAGCTGAAGTACCACGTCCAGACGTCGGGGCGGTCGCTGCACGCCCAGGAGATGCAGTTCAACGACATCCGCACGACGCTGCAGGCGCTCTGCGCCATCTATGACAACGCGAACTCCTTGCACACCAACGCCTTCGACGAGGCGGTGACGACCCCGACGGAGGAGTCGGTCCGGCGGGCGCTCGCGATCCAGCTCATCATCAACCGCGAGTGGGGCCTCGCGATGAACGAGAACCCGCTGCAGGGCTCGTTCATCATCGAGGAGCTGACCGACCTCGTCGAGGAGGAGGTCCTGAAGGAGTTCGACAAGATCACCGAGCGCGGCGGCGTCCTCGGCGCGATGGAGACCGGCTACCAGCGCGGCAAGATCCAGGACGAGTCGCTGCTCTACGAGCACCGCAAGCACGACGGGTCGCTGCCGATCATCGGCGTCAACACCTTCCGCAACCCGGACGAGGGTGTCGAGCCGAAGAAGATCGAGCTGGCCCGTGCCACCGAGCACGAGAAGGAGTCCCAGCTCGCTCGGGTCCGCGCCTTCCAGAAGGAGCACGAGGCTGAGGCGGCCCAGGCGCTCGAGGAGCTGAAGAAGGTCGCGATCGAGGGCGGCAACGTCTTCGACGTCCTCATGGACGCCGCCCGGGTCTGCTCCCTCCAGCAGATCACCGAGGCGTTCTTCGAGGTCGGCGGCCAGTACCGCCGCAACGTCTAGCCCCACGGGGGCGCGTGGCGCGCGAGCGGCCCGCGCCCCCCGCGAACCCCTCGAAAGGCCGCGTGGTTCCGCATGCGTCTCGTCGACGACCTCGGGTATGCCGCTGAGCTGGCTCACGCTCCACGGCGGGTCGTGTCCCTGGTGCCCTCCCTGACGGAGGCCGTCGCCGCCACCTGTCCAGGGATCCTGGCCGGCGCCACCGACTGGTGCACGCATCCGGAAGACCTTGGCGTGCAACGGGTCCGGGGCACGAAGAACCCGAACCTGCATGCCATCAAGGAGCTTCGTCCCGACCTCGTGGTGGCGAACAAGGAGGAGAACCGCGAGCTGGACGTCCGGCGGCTCCGCGAGGCCGGGATCCCCGTCTGGGTGACCGACATCGAGACGGTGCCGCAGGCGCTGTCCTCGTTGCGGCGGCTCTTCGAGCAGGGCCTTGCCGTCGAGGTGCCGGCGTGGCTGGCCGAGGCCGAGCAGGAGTGGGGTGAGCCGGTCCCGGAGCCGACGGCGCGCGTGGCCGTCGCCATCTGGCGCGACCCGTGGATGGTCGTCGGCTCCTCGACGTTCACCGGGGACCTCATCGCCCGGCTCGGTTGGGAGAACGCCTTCGGGGGGCACGAGGAGCGCTACCCGCACGTCGCGCTGGCCGACCTGGACCGGGACGACTTCGACGCCGTCCTGCTGCCCGACGAGCCCTACGTCTTCACCGCGCAGGACGGGCCGGAGGCGTTCCAGCGGGTCCGGACGGCGCTCTGCAGCGGACGCCTGTTGACGTGGTACGGCCCGGCGATGGTCGGCGCCCGCGCGGCCCTGTCATCCCTCGTCTAGGACTCCGCTGACTTCTGCGCCGGGGCGCACCTCTTGGCGGATCAGGAGCCGGGGACCACGATCCCGGCCCGCAGCAGCCGGAGGGCGAGCTCCATCCCGACGAGGCCGGCCGGCAACGTCTCCCCGGCGAGCAGGTCCCGCAGCGCACCCGCCTCCGCCGGGGCCACGGTGAGGGCAGCGGCGCGGCTGACGAGGCGCACGTTGCCGTCCGGCTGCGGCTGGAGCCGGGCGGCGAGGTGCTCGCGCAGGCGCACTGGGGTCTCGAGCTCGAGCGTCTCCGCCGTCCGCAGCTGGGCGAGGGGACCGATCGGGGCCGCTCGGACGGCACCTCTCCACCGGTTCTCGAGGGCCGCGGCCACCTGTGCAGGCTCTGCCGCCTCCAGTGCGGCGATGAGGGCCGACCGGGCTCGTTCCACGTCCCCCCGCATGTCGTCGGGGGAGCTGAGGTCCACGCCGACGGGCAGTGAGGCCCGCAGGGCCGGGTCCGCGCTCGCCGACCGGAGCGCCAGCGAGATCAGCTCGTCGGCGATGTGCCGGCGGGTCCAGACGTGGACGCCGATCGTCAGGTGGATGCTCACGCCGCCGAGCGCAGTGGCGGAGTGGAGCCAGCCACGGGGGAGGTAGAGGCAGTCGCCGGGCCGCAGCGTGAACTCGTGCGACGGCTCCTCCTGGGCGACCGCCTCCACCCGGCTCTGGCGCTCGGTCCACGGTTGGTCGCGCAGGGGTGCCTCGTGGACGGGCGGGTGCAGCCGCCACCGCTTCTCGCCCGAGGTCTGCAGCACGAAGACGTCGTGCACGTCGTAGTGGTCGTTGAAGCCGCGGTTCTGGCTCGGCGTCACGTACGCATTGACCTGGATCGGGTGCCGCAGCTCCTCGCTCAACGCTTGGGAGAACCGCATCACCGGCTCCCATGAGCGATGGAGCCCCTGCAGAACGATGGTGGCCCCGTCCCGGAAGAGCCGCAGGAGCTTGTCGTCGCTCACCTGATCGGCGATCTCCGCCCCGACACCGCCGCCCTGCGTGAACTCCGCGTCGCCGAGGGTGCGGCCCTCCTTGGCGACCCTGACGAACGGCACCCGCAGCGCGCGGGACGACACGAGCTCGTCCACGCCGTCAGTGTCGAGCAGGCCAGTGAGATCGCCGGACAGGTCATCGGAGCGCGAGACGAGCGGCTGCCTTGACCAGTGGCGCTGCGCGAACTCGTCCAGAGGCACGGAGACGAGCTCGGCGAGAGCCGGGCGTCCGCGACCGGTCGCGGACACCCGGCTCGGGGTGCTGGTGCTCATCTCAGCTCGACTGGCCCGCGCCGCCGTCCGCTCCGCCGTCCTGGGCGCCGGGGTTCGCCCCGCCGTCCGCGGTGCCCTCCTCGGTGAGAGTGCCGCTCGTTCCGGCGCCCGAGCCGGCGCCGCCGTCGGCTCCGCCGTCCTGGCCCATGGCGTCCGCTCCGCCGTCCGCGGTGCCCTCCTCCGTCATGCCGCTGGCACCCTCGGCCGCGGCACCGTCACCGGTCACCCCGCCCGGAACACCGGCCGGCCCGGGGCCCCCGCCGCTCATTCCCGAGCCGGCGCCGCCGTCGGCTCCACCATCCTGGCTCATGGCGTCGGCTCCGCCGTCCGCGGTGCCCTCACCGCTCATGCCGGCTCCGGCTCCGGTGCTGGTGGTGTCCGCCCCGCCATCCGCGCCGCCGTCGTGAGCCGTGGGGTTGGCCCCTCCATCGGCGAGACCCTCAGTGGGCTGTGCGTCGTCGCCCGAGGACATCTGGCTGTCGCTCATGTTGCCTCCTCACGGGATGTGACCCGCGCCGGTCGGCGCCGATCTGCCTTCCTCTACCCGGGGGAGTGGTCCGCCTCACACGGCTGCAGGTGCCGCTGTCGCCGGCAGCCGCCGCCGGCCGCGGCGCCGGCAGTCGCTAGGCGCTGTCCCGATCGATGGGCGAGTGGCCCTGGCGCCGGGCGGTCTGTCGCTGCCGCCGCAGGCGCAGCTCGAGCGGCACGATGAAGGCCGCGAGGATGAGGAGGAAGACGAGGATGATGAGCCCGAAGAGCCGGCCGGCGCCGAACGCGCGTGTGGCGGGCATGAGGAAGGAAAGCGTCGCGGGGACGCGAAGCACGAACACGCCCCGATGTTGGCCGACGTTCTTGTGAATCACCTCCGAGCCGCGGCGCTCACCTGCCCCGGCAGCGGAGTCCTCAGGTCAGGTCGTCGTGGTCGCCGCGTGCCCAGGCGGCATGCCGGTCGGCGGAGGACCGGATGATCTGCTTGGCGTTGGAGGGAACCGCCGTGCCGAAGTTGTTGTAGAGCCGGTCGAAGTGCATGCCCTCGAGCTGGGCGGCGATCCGCTGGACCACCTTCGCGGACAAGGGGATCCGGTTGGGATAGCTCCGGAGGAAGCTGACCGACTTCCGGTCCGGGTTGGGGAAGACGGCATCGGCGGCGAGCAGGACGCCACGCCCGCCGGCGCCGTCGCGCCACTCGACGACGGCCTGCCCCGGGAAGTGGCCGCCGACCCGGTGCAGCGTCAGCCCGTCGGCGAGCTGACGGCGGTCTTCGTAGAACTCGACCAGCGGGTCGCGCCGCCGCACCCATTCCCGGTCCGCCTCGGCGAGCAGCACTGGCACGTCTCCAGGGCGTGGGCCCACTCCGTCTGCACCCCGTACATGTGTGGGTGCGAGGCCGCTACCGCGAGGGTCGGGCCGAGCGACCGCACGAACTCCACGGTGCCGGCGTCGATGTAGCCGATGCAGTCGAACAGCAGCGTTCCCGCTTCGGTCACGACGACCATCGTCTGCTGGCCGATGCCGACCTCAGGATCCCCCCGCAACCCCCAGAGGCCCGGCTCGACGGCCTGGATGGTGACGCGAGTTCCCTTGGCACGCAGGGCGTCCAGAGTGGTCCAGGCCTGCCCGGTCGCCGGCACCCACTGGCGCTCGTCGCTGCAGATCGCACACTCGGCGGGCGGGTCGGTCAGGTCAGCAGTCTCCACGGCGCACGTCGCACAGATCCAGATCATGGCCCCAGCCTGCCCGACTCCCGCCACCGCCGGGGCCGAGCGATCACTCGACGTTGGGTGGGCGTCCCAGCCAACGTCGAGTGATCGGTTCGCCCCAGCTGTCACACCGGTGCGTGAGGATGGGGGCGTGATCCTCCACCTGCGTGCCGCGGTCCAGCAGCTGTATGCCGCTGTGCCCGGTGAGTTCGTGACGGTGCGGTCCCGGATCGTGGCGGAGGCCAAGCAGGCAGGAGACAAGGACCTCGCCAAGCAGGTCGGTGCCCTGCGCAAGCCCACGGTTGCCGCCTGGGCCGTGAACCACTTCGTGAGGGAGCACCCGGACGAGCTCGAGACCTTCCACGACTTTGCCGAGCTGCTGCGGGAGGCCCAGCGCACCCTCGACGCGGACCAGCTGCGGCTGCTCTCCCG
>DASSTN010000168.1:0-26858 GCA_035707905.1 Intrasporangium sp. | reverse complement strand
GTGCAGCCCGGGACATGACAGGAGGCTACTCCGGCGGCTCACGGGACTGTGGACGGCGAGAACGCTTCGAGATGCGGTTCTGCCATGCTCGTGGCAGCGTTTGGTGCAGTTGCGTTCTGCTAGGACAGGGGAGCCGATGGTCGCGATGCCCAAGATGGTCCCGTATGCCGCCGGGCTGGCTGCCGTGCTTGCGCTCGGGGCGTGCTCGGGCGGGAATCCTGCGACCGCGGAGACCGTCGCGCCGCCGTCCGTGACGAGTCCGTCATCTGCGCCGAGCGCGACCAGCAGCGTGCCAACAACGAGCCAGACACCGATGACGACGTCCGAGGACCCCGTCCTCGCCAAGATCCCCAAGGAAGCCCGAGCGAAAACGGAAAAGGGTGCAGAGTCCTTTGTTGCGTTCTACCTGGATTCCTTGAACGTCGCGCTGTCCAAGCCCGATCCATCCCTCTTGGAAGGGTTGTATGACTCTTCCTGTAGCGGGTGTCGCGCCCTTCGAGACGACGCGCTCGAGCTGGCGCGCCAGCATCAAAGACACGACGGCACCACCATCACGCTGAAACGTGCAACTGCAATCCAGTTCGTGCAAGACCGCAAAGAGGTGGAGGCTGAGGTCGTCCAGAACCCCATCCCAGTCGTCGACGCATCAGGCGGCATCGTTCGTCGGAACGCGGGTAAGGAAGGCCTTTTCTTGTTCACCCTGGCCTTTGACGATGGCTGGAAGGTTGTCCGACTTCAGGCGTCGGCATCGTGAGACGCACGTTCGGAGCACTTGCGCTACTCCTCGTTTTCACCGGCGCGCCCTTGGTCGCCATTGCGGACCCGTCCGAATCGACCACGGATATCTTCGACAGTCTCGTGGATGCAGATGCTGCATACACGCGCGGTCTATCTCGCGACGATCTGCAGGCCCTGCCGAAGTTCAAGGGTGACGAGGGTGGGGCCGTCGTCGTATCGGATGAGAAGCGGCCGGTGTACGAGTACCGGACTCTCGCCAACTGTTCGGCCGCGGCGCCTGACGCGGTGGGCGAGAACGTCTCCTGCATGGCGGCCCTGAAGGCCTGCCCCGAGGACACCAAGGGGCCGTTGTCGGTGATCTGGCGCCGTGCCGTCCTCGACGGCGAGGTCGTCGAGCCGTGGACGAGAGTCGGGCTGACCTGTCACACCGACGTGGCGCCGGGGGCACGCCCGACCATCTCGATGGCGGACATCCGAGCGCAGTTCATGCGGACGCCCTGGGCCAAGCCGATGGTCTCGTCGCAGCCGGCGGGCAACGTCACCTTGGTCAACCTGAAGACGTACTACCGCGTCGACTGGTCGGGGCAGGGCTTCGAGCCGGGCGAGGTCGACACGTCGAACCTGCTCGGGTTCACGGTGCGGATCCGGCCGAAGCTCGTCGGGTTCACCTATGTCTTCGGAGACGGGTCACGCTTCGGTCCAACCACCTCGACCGGCGGGGTCTATCCAGACGGGGACGTGACGCACACCTACCGGAGGCGGGGCGAGTTCCCGGTACGGGTGGAGACGACGTGGGGTGCCGACTTCTCCATCGATGGCGTGACCTGGGACGCCATTCCCGATACGGTCACGGTCGCCGGCCCGCCGACGACCATCACCGTCAAGGAGGCGAAGGCGGTCCTCGTCAACGAGTGAGGCCAGCGAACGCAGCCGGATCGGCGCGTCGACCCAGCCCCTCCGCCACGGAGCGCGTCAGTTCGTCGTGCCCGATGCCGTCCCGCCGACGACCGGCTGGCCCTCCAGCTCGACCCCGGCCTGCTCGAGCTCCCGCAGCGCAGCCTGCGTCGTCTCCGGCGCCACGCCGGCCGTGAGCCCGAGCAGCACGCGCGTGTCGAAGCCTTCCCGTTCCGCGTCGAGCGCCGTGGCCCGCACGCAGTGGTCGGTCGCGATCCCGACGACGTCGACGTGGCCCACGCCCCGCTCGCGCAGCCAGGTGGTGAGTGTCGACTCCGCCGCGTCGTCGCCGCGGCCCTCGAACCCGCTGTAGGCAGCGGCATACTGGCCCTTGCGGAACACCGCCTCGACGGAGCCGAGTGCCGGGACGAGGTTCGGGTGGAAGGCCGCTCCAGCGCTCTCCGCCACGCAGTGCACGGGCCAGGTGGCGACAAAATCCGGTGCTTCCGAGAAGTGCTCGCCCGGGTCTATGTGCCAGTCGGCGGTCGCGACCACGTGGTCGTAGTCGTCGCCTCGCTGTCCGACGAGCTCGGCGATGGAGCGGGCCACCTCCGCTCCGCCCGCCACGGCGAGGGAGCCGCCCTCACAGAAGTCGTTCTGGACGTCGACGATGACCAGGGCCGTCGCGGCCCGGTCGGCGCTGGATGCGTTCACTGGTTCTCCTCGTAGATCGTCGGGATGACGGGCTCACCCCGGGACAGCTGGGTGGCGGCGGGCGGCAGCTCGGCGCGCGCCGCGGCGTGGCGGTCGCGGGCGGCCGACAACTCCTCACGCCCGACGATCTCCCCGTCGCGGACCAGGTCGGTCATGAGCGGTCGGTCATCACCGTCGTCGCGCGGGGCCTCGCCGACGCCGATGACCTCGGCGGTGGCGACGCCCTCCTCGTTGCGCCGCCGCAGGGCCCACTTGCGACCGGCAACCGACTTCTTGTCCTTGCTCTGCTTGGCGACGCCCTCGAGCTCACCCGCGCCGTTCTCTCGGGCCACGAGCTTGTAGACCATCGAGGCAGTCGGCGCGCCCGAGCCGGTCACGAGCGCGGTGCCCACGCCGTAGCCGCTCACCGGCGCCGCCGCGAGGGCGGCGATGGCGAACTCGTCGAGGTCCGAGGTGACGATGATCTGGGTGTCCCGGTTGCCCGCGGCGTCGAGCTGGGCTCGCACCTCCTGTGCCTGGCTCAGCAGGTCGCCGGAGTCGAGCCGCACTGCCCCGAGCTCGGGTCCGGCCACCTCCATCGCGAGGTCCACCGCCTGGCGCACGTCGTAGGTGTCGACGAGCAGGGTGGTGCCCTTGCCGAGCGAGGTCACCTGCGCGGTGAACGCCTCCTTCTCGGAGTCGTAGAGCAGGGTGAACGAGTGCGCCGCCGTGCCGGTCGTCGGCACGCCGTAGCGTCGCCCCGACTCTAGGTTGCTCGTCGCCGCGAAGCCCGCGATGTAGGCCGCCCTGGCCGCAGCCACCGCCGCCTCCTCGTGGGTCCGGCGGGAGCCCATCTCGATGCACGGGCGCGCGCCGGCGGCCGAGGTCATCCGCGAGGCGGCGGAGGCGATCGCCGTGTCGTGGTTGAGGATCGACAGTGCCAAGGTCTCTAGGACGACCGCCTCGGCGAAGGTCGACTCCACCACGAGGACCGGGGAGCCGGGGAAGTAGCACTCGCCCTCGGCATAGCCGCTGATCTGGCCGCGGAACCGGTAACCCGCGAGGAAGTCGATCGTCGGGTCGTCGACGACGTCATGGTCCTTGAGGAAGCGCAGCTCGTCGTCGCCGAACCGGAAGCTCTCCACGGCATCGAGGAACCGGCCGACCCCTCCGACAACGCCATAGCGGCGCCCGTCGGGGAGCCTGCGCGAGAAGGCCTCGAAGACGCAGCGCCGGTGGGCCTCACCGGACTCGAGGGCGGCCTGCACCATCGTCAGCTCGTAGTGGTCCGTGAGGAGCGCCGTGCTCGGCGTCGAGTACGTGATCACGCTCATCACCCTATTGGGAGGGGGCCTAGGGTGGACGCGTGCCTGCGCTGCCCCACCTGACGATCGCCGCGTCGATCGCTCCCGTCGAGGAGGAGGTGACCGAGACCGACGAGGTCGTCGCGGCCGACCTGCCCTGGGTGACGATCGTGTGGAACGACCCGGTCAACCTCATGTCCTACGTCACGTGGGTCTTCGAGACGTACTTCGGCTACCCGCGGCACAAGGCGGAGCGGCTCATGCTCGACGTGCACGAGAAGGGCCGGGCCGTCGTGTCGAACGGCCCGCGCGAGGCCATGGAGCGCGACGCCGAGGCCCTGCAGGGCTACGGCCTCTGGGCGACGTTCGAGAAGGACGAGTGATGGCGCGCGCCTTCCTGCGTGACGGTGACCGGATCGTGGCCGTCCTCGACGAGACGGAACGCCTCGTCCTGTCCGGCCTCATGGAGCAGACCCGCCTCCTGCTCTCGCCCGAGGTCGAGCCCACCGGGGACGCGTGGCGCGACCTCGTCGCTTCCATGGGTGTCTTCGCGGGTGAGGGGCGAGCCAGCGCGGCGCAGCCGGACGCCGACGAGGAGCGCGACCCCGCCCTGGACCGGCTGCTGCCGGCCGGGCATCGCGGCGACGACGCCGTCGCCTCGGAGTTCCGCCGCCTCACGGAGGAGGGCCTGCGGCAGCGCAAGAGCGGCAACCTCGACGTCGCGCTGGAACGGCTCGCAGCGGCATACGACGACCGGGTGGAGCTCGACCAGGGCCAGGCGACCGCGTTCGTCATGGCGCTCACGGACGTCCGGCTGCTGCTCGGCGAGCGACTGGGGATCCGCACCGAGCAGGACGCGGAGGCCCTCTACGCGTCACTCGAGGAGCTCGACGAGGACGACCCCGCCGGCTATGCCGTCGCCTGGTACGACTTCCTCACGTGGCTGCAGGAGACGTTGACATCGGCGCTCATGGGGGAGCCGGGCTCGGCGGTGTGACCGAGCCGACGGGCTGCCCCGGCGCGCCGGTCGTCGCGACCGCCTAGTCTCGTGCCCGTGGACGTGACGATCGTCGGGTGCTCCGGCTCGTTCGCCGGACCCGAGTCGCCGGCCTCGAGCTACCTCGTGCGCACCGAGCACGAGGGCCGCACGTGGAGCATCGTGCTCGACCTCGGCAACGGCGCCCTCGGCGCCCTCCAGCGCCACGTGCGCCCGTATGACGTCGACGCGGTCCTCCTCAGCCACCTGCACGTCGACCACTGCATCGACATGTGTGGCCTCTACGTGATGATGAAGTACGTCCCCGGGGGCCCGGGGCGCGGCGTCATGCCGACCTGGGGGCCGAAGGGCACCGGGGAGTACCTCGCCCGCGCGTACGGCAGCGTCGACTCCGACGGCGTGCAGCACGTCTTCCGCTTCGAGGAGCTGTCCGACGGCGGCACCGTCCGGATCGGTCCGTTCAGCGTGACCTCCCTCCGGGTCCGCCACCCGATCGAGGCGTACGGCTTCCGCATCGAGGCGGACGGCCGGACGCTCGCCTACACCGGCGACACGGACCTGTGCGACGCCCTCACGCCGCTCATGACCGGCGCGGACCTCGTCCTCGCTGACTCGGCGTTCGTCGAGGGACGCGACGCCGTCGAGGGCATCCACCTCACCGGCCGCCGGGCCGCCGACGCGGCGGTCCGCGCGGGCGGCGTGCGCCGCCTCATGCTGACGCACATCCCTGCGTGGAACGACCCCGAGCAATGCCGCGCCCAGGCGCAGGAGGTGTGGCCCGGGGAGGTCGAGCTCGCAGAGCCGGGCGCGACCTACACCGTCTGACCCGTATGCCGCTGAGCGTGGCCCCGCGTGCAGGGTGCGTGCACGCCAGAACCGCCCCCGACGGGTCGGCCGGGTCGGCGTGCGCCGTGGCTCCTCGATCGACGGCCGGCCCGCCGCGACGGTTAGCCTTGCCGACATGACTGCTGAGCGACACGACGGACGCGCGCCTGACCAGACCCGCGAGGTCCGCATCACCCGGAACTGGCTCGACCACGCCGAGGGGAGCGTCCTCGTCGAGTTCGGTCGCACCCGTGTGCTCTGCGCCGCGTCGTTCACCGAGGGAGTGCCCCGCTGGCTCAAGGGCAAGGGCACGGGCTGGGTGACGGCGGAGTACGCGATGCTGCCCCGGGCCACGAACACCCGCTCCGACCGCGAGAGCGTCAAGGGCCGGATCGGCGGCCGCACCCACGAGATCTCCCGTCTCATCGGCCGGAGCATGCGCGCCGTGATCGACACGAAGGCGCTGGGGGAGAACACGATCGTGCTCGACTGCGATGTGCTGCAGGCCGACGGCGGCACCCGGACCGCCGCCATCACCGGGGCCTGGGTGGCCCTCGCCGATGCCATCGAGTACGCCCGGGCGCACGGGATGATCGCCAAGAAGGCACAGCCGCTCACCGGCTCGGTCGCTGCCGTGTCCGTCGGCATCGTTGCTGGGCAGCCGGTCCTCGACCTCGACTACCCGGAGGACTCGACGGCGCAGACCGACATGAACGTCGTCATGACCGGTGACGGACGGTTCGTGGAGGTCCAGGGCACCGCCGAGGGCGAGCCGTTCGACCGAGAGCTGCTCGGCCGGTTGCTCGATCTCGCCACGAAGGGCTGTGCCGACCTGACCGCCCGCCAGCAGGCTGCGCTCGCCGGCGAGGCGGCCCAGCCGGAGGCTCCGGGCGAGCCGACGGACGCGTCGGAGGCGCGGGCTGCAACCGAGCAGGACGAGCCGGTGGAGGTCTCCCGGTGAGCCACCGTCGGGTCGTCCTCGCCACCCGGAACCACAACAAGGTCGAGGAGCTCCGCGAGATCCTCGCCGAGCCGTGCGCCGAGCTGGGTCTCGAGATCGTGGGCCTCGACGAGTTCCCGGACGCTCCGGACGTCGTCGAGGACGGCATCACCTTCGAGGAGAACGCGCTGCTGAAGGCCGCCTCCGCAGCTCGCGTGACGGGGCTCCCCGCGCTCGCCGACGACTCGGGCCTCGCCGTCGACATCCTCGGAGGCGCTCCCGGCATCTTCAGTGCCCGCTGGTCGGGCGGCGGCGGGGACCGGGCCAACCTGGAGCTGCTCCTGGCCCAGCTGTCCGACGTGCGCGACGAGAACCGGGCGGGCGCCTTCGTCTGCGCGGCGGCGCTCGTCCTGCCCGACGGGGGATCGGCCGTCGAGCTCGGGCGACTCCCGGGCGCGGTCGCCCGGTCGCCTCGCGGGGCCGGTGGCTTCGGTTACGACCCCATCTTCGTTCCCGAGGGTCAGGATGACGGAGCCGAGCGGAGCCTCGCCGAGTACAGCGCGGAGGAGAAGAATGGGATCTCCCACCGCTTCCTCGCCTTCCGGGCGCTTGCACCCCACCTCAAGGAGCTGCTGACGACATGACCGCGGACGGTCCCTCCGGGCCGGCGACCAGCAGCGAGGCAGGAAGCTCCGCATCACTGGCCGCGCTCGGCGGGATCGTCGCCGGGGTCCTCGCCATCGGCGTCGCCACCCTCCTGGCGGCCCTCGTCACGGTGCTCGGGGTGGCAGGTGGCCAACCGTCACCGGTGGCCGCAGTGGCGGCGGCCTTCATCGACCGGACGCCGCCGTGGCTCAAGGACTTCGCCATCACCACCTTCGGCACGCACGACAAGCTGGCCCTGCTCGTCGGCACCCTCGTCGTCCTCGCAGTCCTCTGTGCCGGCGTGGGGCTCCTCGGCCGATGGCGCACCACAGCGGGCCTCGTCGCCTTCGCCCTCGTCGGAGGGGTGGGCCTCGCTGCCGTGCTCAGCCGGCCCGGGGCGTCAGCGGGTGACGCCGCGCCCACCCTGGTCGGGGTCGTGGTCGGTCTCTGGTTCCTCGCCCCCCGCGGCCGGCCTGCCGCCGGGACGGCGGTCCCCAACCCGAGCCGACGCCTCCTGCTCGGTGCCATCGTCGGCGGGGCAGCGGCATACCTCGGAGTGCTGGTCGGTGGGGGAGGCGCGCGGGCCACCGCCTCCCGGGTCGCGTCCATCCGTACGCTCCGGCTGCGCAACCGCGTGAGCGTGCCACCCGGCGCCGACCTCAGGGTTCCCGGTGCCTCGCCGTTCATCGTGCCGAACGACCGGTTCTACCGGATCGACACGGCCTTCGTGGTCCCCCGTGTCGATGCCGACACCTGGCGGCTGCGTGTCACCGGCATGGTGGATCGCGAGGTCGAGATCGACTGGAACACCTTGCAGGGCAAGGAGATGACGGAGGCGCTCGTCACCCTCACCTGCGTCTCCAACGAGGTGGGTGGCGACCTGGTCGGCAACGCGACCTGGACCGGCTGGCCCGTCCGCGAGCTGCTCGCCATGGCCGGCCCACGGCCGGGTGCCGACATGGTGCTCCAGACGAGCGCGGACGGCTGGACCTGCGGCACGCCGCTGGCCGCGCTGACGGACGACCGCAACGCCCTTCTAGCCGTCCGCATGAACGGCGAGCCGTTGCCGTTCGAGCACGGCTTCCCGGTCCGGGTCGTGGTGCCCGGGCTGTACGGCTACGTGTCTGCGTGCAAGTGGGTCACCGAGCTCAAGGTGACGACCTTCGCGGCGGACCAGGGCTACTGGACGCCACGGGGTTGGTCGGCGAGGGGGCCGATCAAGACCGAGTCGAGGATCGACGTGCCGCAACCGGCCGCGAGCCTCGCCGCCGGCAGGGTGGCGGTCGCGGGAGTCGCCTGGGCCCAGCACCGCGGCATCTCCAAGGTGGAAGTGCAGATCGACGACACACCGTGGCAGCAGGCGCGGCTCGCCGCAGATGCCAGCATCGACTCGTGGCGGCAGTGGGTCCTCGAGTGGGACGCGACGCGGGGCAGCCACACCATCCGCGTCCGGGCCACCGACGGGACCGGCCAGGTCCAGCCGGAGACGCCCGCGCCCCCAGCGCCCGACGGGGCGAGTGGCTGGCACACGGTCACCGTCCGCGTCCAGTGAAGTGGCCGCAGTGAGCGGCTCGGGCAGGCCGGCAACTACAGTGGTGGCCGCGCGGACGTGGTGGAACTGGCAGACACGCAGGATTTAGGTTCCTGTGCTTCGGCGTGCGGGTTCAAGTCCCGCCGTCCGCACTCGACATCGAGGTCAACGAAGGAGTGAGAGAGATGAGCGACCGTCTCGAGCCCGGGGACAAGGCGCCCGCGTTCTCCCTGCCGGACGACGCCGGCAACACCGTCTCGCTGTCCGACTTCGCCGGACGCAAGGTTATCGTCTACTTCTACCCGGCCGCGATGACGCCGGGCTGCACGACCCAGGCGTGCGACTTCAGTGAGTCGCTCGACTCGCTTCGGCATGACGGCTACGAGGTCGTCGGTATCTCGAAGGACAGTCCGGCGAAGCTCGCGAAGTTCCGGGAGCAGGAGCACCTGACGATCCCGCTCCTGTCCGACGAGGACCTCTCGGTGCACAAGGCCTATGGCGCCTATGGCGAGAAGAAGCTGTACGGCAAGACGGTCGAGGGCGTTCTGCGCTCGACGTTCGTCGTCGACGAACAGGGCGACGTCTCGCAGGCCCTCTACAACGTCAAGGCGACGGGCCACGTCGCGAAGCTGCGCCGCGACCTCGGTCTGACGGCCTGAACCCGGCAGGCCGATAGAGTCGGCACAGCCGTCGAAAGGAAGCGCCATGAGCCAGTCCGCGATGTCCGCCAGCGCCATCGAACAGCAGATCGACGCGGCCCGCAGCCGCCTCGAGAGCACGGTCAACGAGCTCGCCTACCGCGCCCAGCCCAAGGTGATCGCCCAGCGCCAGCTGGAGGACCTCAGGCTCAAGCTCGTGGCGGCGACGCACACGCCCGAGGGTGACCTGCGCCTCGAGCGGATCGGGGCGGCCGTGGCCGCCGTCGTGGGTGTCGCAGTGGTCGCGTGCATGGTGCGCCGGCGGCGCACTCGCTGACCCCGGTGGCGAAACGATCATCGGCGGCCGCACCCGGCCTGCCGATCCGGATGCTGCACGACCGGGTGCTCGTCTCCCTCGAGACCGAGGGGGAGCGACGCTCGGGAGGTGGCATCCTCATCCCGGCCACCGCCACCGTCGGCAAGCGGCTCGCCTGGGCCCAGGTCGTGGCGGTCGGACCGAACGTGCGTCAGGTCGAGGTCGATGACCGGGTGCTCTTCGACCCCGAGGAGCGGC
Organism: Intrasporangium sp.; assembly: GCA_035707905.1. Taxonomy (GTDB): domain Bacteria; phylum Actinomycetota; class Actinomycetes; order Actinomycetales; family Dermatophilaceae; genus Intrasporangium_A. The sequence goes on along the minus strand of DASSTN010000168.1, from coordinate 17,079 downwards.
TCGAGGTCGAGGTGCAGTCCAAGGACTACGCCTTGCTGCGCGAGCGCGACATCCACGCCGTCGCCACCTCGGAGGCGGAGCAGGGCCGGACCGGCCTGTACCTCTGAGGGGGGCAGGGCCGGACCGGCCTGTACCTCTGAGGGGGAACGAGCCCGGGGGCGTCGACCCGGCAGCGTCAGCCACCCGCAGCGCCATGGACGATCCCCGATATGCGAAGAGGCCTCCCGCTCGTGGCGGGAGGCCTCTCGTCGAAGTGCGCCGCCAGGGACTCGAACCCCGAACCCAGTGATTAAGAGTCACTTGCTCTGCCAATTGAGCTAGCGGCGCAACGAGGTGAAACGTTATCAGGGCGATTCCGGCAGCGACAAATCGGCTATCACGTGCGTGCCGCCCGCTTGCGCCGGTGGTCCCGGATGAGGAGGAGGACGCCCCCGAGCATGAGGACGATGAACCCGGCGAGGCCGCCGATGTGCTCGCCGTCGGTGACCTGCGTCGCCTGCCCCTGGGGTGTTCGCGTGACCGGTTTCGGGTTGTCGTTCTTGGTCAGGGAGGGGTCGATCGGCAGTGGCGTCGAGGAGGCGGCGACCGCGGGGCGCAATGATTCGCTGCCGCCGGACGAAGGGCCGGCCACCGCAATCGAGACGAGGGACAGCGCCATGCTGACGACGATGAGGCCGATCACGACGCCGACCACGACGCGCTGGACCCTCTTGTTCCCCGACAGCACCCGGCCATTCTGTCGCACGGACCTCGACGCACCACGCTCGCGGCGCGCAATGGCAACCAGAACGTGACCACCGAACCGCTCAGACTGCGGCATATGTCCGTTGCCCACGACCTGGGGACGTAGGACGCTGGAAGGCGGCGGCACCGCGGTGGCGCCGCCGCAACCGAGGAGGTGGGCCGGTGTACGCACGCTCCACGACCATCACCGCGCAGCCCGACAAGGTGGACGCGGGCATCGCGAATGTCAGAGACGAGGTGATGCCACAGGTCAGAGCAATGGACGGCTGCGTCGGGCTGTCCATGGTCGTCGACCGGTCGAGCGGACGCAGCATCGTCACGACTGCTTGGCGGTCGGAGGAGGCGATGCACGCCTCCGCACAGGGAGTCATGCCGATCCGTGAGAAGGCTGCTCAGCTGGTCGGCGGTCAGACATCGGTCGAAGAATGGGAGGTCGCCTACGTGCACCGGGAGCACCAGGCCGGTGAGGGCGCCTGTTCACGAGTCAGCTGGATGACGTTCGGCCCCTCCAAGTCCCAGGAGGTCATCGAGATGTTCCGCTCGACGATCATGCCGAAGGTCCGGGAGCTCGACGGGTTCTGCAGCTGCAGCCTGTTCGTCAACGACGCAGAAGGACGAGGCTGTATCACGGCGACCTACGACAGCCGGGACGCGATGGTCGCCGCCAGGGACGCCGCGATGGGACTGCGGGCCGACATGGTGCAACAGCTCGGCATGAAGGTCGAGGAGGTCGCGGAGTTCGAGCTGTGCCTGGCGCACCTCGACGTACCCGAGCTCGTCTGACTCCCACCAGCGCGTGAGCGATCGAGCCCCTGACCGCATTCCTGCAGGTCAGGGGCTCGAAACCCGCTGGCTCAACGAGTGGGTCAGCGCAAGGCGGATACCGCATCAGCGCACAAGGGAGAGGTCAGGGGTGTGTGGTTCACCTACGACGACTTCTGTGCCATCGGCCGGAAGCTGCCCGAGCCGATGGCCAACCGCCAGGCGAACGCACGGTAGACCCTTCAGGCTGGTGGCCTTCGGCGCCGAGGGTTTCCAGGGGTCAAGTGCGTTGGACACGTGAGCGTTGCACCAGACCCGTGGTCGCCCCAGCCGCTGTTCCCTCCGCAGTGAGCCGATCGAGAGGTCCCTGGGTCGGAGTGGCGGGCTTGTCAGCCCCCTGGCCACGGCTTGTGAGAGGGACGGGGGAGTGGCAAGGGGTTTCCCCGATTCCTCCTGCATGCCAGTTTCCTAGCGTCGTCATAGGCACCCAGCCGAGTGCCGACAGGAGGGCCCAGTTCAGGAGGGCAGCCATTATGTTCAAACGCTCCATCGTCCGGCTAGTCGGGACCGCGGTCGCGCTCGTCGCCGGTCTGGCGGTGACGGCCAGCGCCGCGCTCGCCGTCAATGTCCCCGACCCGATCGGCCCAATTCCCGGTGCCGGTTCCGGGGTCGACCGACTCGCCCCCGTCGCGGCCCCGCCCGACAGCCTCATGATCCTCGGGATGCAATGGCAACTGGCCCTTGCGGTCGGCATCTTCGTCATCGCCGGGGCATTGTTCCTCGCCTCTGCAATTCAGCGTCGGCACGTCGTCCAGATCTGAGCCGGCTGGGGGAGCGGGAGCGAGAGTGGTATGCCGCTGTGCCGGCTCAGTGTGCCGGCTCAGCGGCATACCGTGCAGATGCCCTTTGCGGAGTCCGAGGACGGAAGTGTGTGGACTGCGCCCTTGACTGCGTCTGTCAGCCGGGGCCGACGGTGCCTCGGCGCACGTCGGGCCCGAGGGTGCGGGACAGCTCGGTCCGGGACCGCACCCCGAGCTTGCGGTACACGTGGGTCAACATCGTTTCGACCGTCTTGGGGCTGAGGTAGAGCTGGACGGCGATCTCCCGGTTGGTACGCCCCGCTGCGGCGAGCTCGGCCACGCTTCGCTCTCCCCGGGACAGTTCCTCACCCGCACGTCCAGCGGAGGCGCGTCGCAGCTCCTCGTCCGCCCGCCCTGCCCAGACCCTTGCCCCTGCGTTGGTGAAGACGGCGTGGGCCTCGGTGAGAGCGTCCTGGGCTGCGGCCCTCTGACGCCGACGCCGTCGGACGACCCCGAGGGCCAGCAGGGTACGCGCCCTTTCCAAGGGCATGTCCACACGTGACATGAGCGATAGAGCACGCTCGAAGTGCTGCTCGGCCAGCTTGAGATCTCCTGCCCGCGACTGGATGAGCCCGTCGCAGTGGGCGGCGAGCCCCTGACAACCAGGCAGATCCAAGCGTTCCGCCGCGTGCCACAGCAGCGACGTTAGGTCGGCGGCCTCCTGCAGGCGTCCGGTCCCCAGGAACGCCTCGACCGCGTCGCCCTGCCATCGAGGCATCAGTCCCGGATGCCCCCACCCGACCCGCGCCATCAGGTCCCGCAGCCGCGACTCGTACAAGGAGGCCTCCTCGAGCCGGCGGGCGGACACCTCGGTAAAGCCGAGGACGAGAAGTGACAGCGCCTCGAAGATCGCGTCGCCGGCTGCTACCGCCATCTTCAGCGTTGCTCTGGCCTGCTGACGCGCTGTGTCCAGTTCTCCGGTCCAGGCGGCGACGTGCGCTCGCGGATAGAGAGATGAGTGGTCATGCAGACCGTGCCACGAGCGTTCGGCCCATGCGGCTGCCTCGGTCAGGCGACCATCGCGGATGGCCACCTCCGTCAGGTGCATTGCCAATCTCGCTTCAGACCCGAGGTCACCTTTGTCCTGTGCCAGCCGGACGAGTCCCTCGAAGAGGTCACGCGCCCGGTGCTGGTCATCGCGCCCCCGGGCGGCATACGCCAGGAGGCGGTTCGGGTGGTCGTAGACGGGCCTGCCCGAGGGCCAGGGCTGAGTCCGTCCCCATGCCTCGGACAGCTCGAGCGGCACGCCCAGGCACAGGTCCGCCAGTGCCTCCACCATCGCGATGGCCCTGGCGAGATCTGCCGCGCCTGCCTCGCTGGCTGCAGCGCCTGCCCGGGCAGCCTCGACTCGGGCGGCCTCGAGATTGCCGGCCATGAAGAGCACCCCTGCCCGTTGCATTCTCGCCTCGAGATTGATTTCTGGCTCCAGGCCCGGCTGGTCGAGGGCCTCTCTGAGGAGCGCGAGCGCACCAGTGATGTCCTGGCCCAACGCATCGGCGAGGCCGATGAGGCATCGAGCGCGCATCGGACCTGCAGGCACTGCCTCGAGGGTCGGTGCGATCACCGCGCTGGCATCGTCCCGTTCACCACACTGGTGGAACCAGCGGGCAGCTGCAACGGCCCGACGCGCTCGGTCTTGCACGGCGTCGACAGGCGTGTGGTCGAGGGCGTCGCGGCATAGTTCCGCAGCCACCCCGATCGCCGCGCGGTCCGCCGCCAGCCCCGCTGCGGCCTCGAGCTCATCTGCAAGGGGCGCGTCTTCGCCGACGGTTCCCAGGGCGAGGTGGCGTGCCCGGTCGATGGGGTCATGAGAGGCAGCAGCGAGGGCCAGGTGCATCTCGCGCTGTGCCATGGCGCCCGCGAGGTGGCGGGCGGCGGCCCCGAGCAGGGGATGGTCGATCTCGACGAAGGCACCGCTCACGTGCAGGACACCGGCAGACTCCGCAGCGGCGACGCCCTCGGACCCTGCCACGTTGGTCAGGACAGCCGTCGTCGGTCTCGATGAGAGCGCGGCCGCGAGGACGGCCCGCCGCGCCGTCGCCGGAAGCGCGGACAGTCGCGGCCCAAGGACCTGTAGATGTCGTTCGGGCACCGGGAACTGCTCGAGACCTCGAACTGCCGAGGAGCGCTCGCGGGTCAACTCCAGGGCCAGGAACGGGTTGCCACCGGAGAGCCTGCAGAGAGCCTCGGCACGGCGCGGCGAGAGGACCAGGCCCGTCCTCCGCTCGACGAGATCGGCGATCTCTGTCTGCGTGAGCGGCCCGATCTCGATGAGCAGCGCGGGCTCTGGCACAAGTTCCTCGGTCGGGCGGCTCATCCGGCGTGCCGCAGCGAGCACCGCCACGCGTCCAGGAGTGCGACGGTGAAGCGCGAACCCGAGCACCCGACGTGTCGGCCGGTCGAGCCACTGGACGTCGTCGAGCACGAGCGCCACACGGTGCCTGCTCGCCAGCATCTCGATCACCTCGAGCACGGCCAGGTTGACCGCGAGAACGTCCAGCCCGCCCTCGGGGGGGTCCGCACGAAGCAGCACCACCTCGAGGGCCCTCCGCAACGGTTCCGGCAGCGAGACGGGCGCCTGCCCGAGAGCGTCGCCGATCAGGTCGTGCAGCCCGACATACGGGAGGCCTTCCTCCGGGGCCGCTGCCCGGCAGCGGCGCACCTCGTAGCCCAGCGAGCCGGCCAGCTTGGCGGTCGCGGCGAGCACCGTCGACTTGCCGATCCCGGGTGGCCCGACGAACAGGACGCTCCCGCCCGGATCGTTCGAAAGGTGGTCCCGAGCCCGGGCCAGCTCGCCCGTGCGTCCCACAGTGCTCTTCACGGCCACACCGCCCCCGTGCGCCCCCTGACCATGCTTGCTGTGAACGAACCCCGAGACGGCGTCTCGGTTGCATGTTCGGCGCATCCGGTTGGGGCGACTCGAGCGCCATCGCTCCCGGGCTCCCCGCTTCTGCGCTCGATCGAGGTACGCCGTGGGGCTGGGTGCTCCCAGCTCGGATGGCCTCGTGCATCGCGGTGCACCGCAGCACGGGGGCATGGTGGTCATATGGCCCTGCTGGGTGGCAGGAGCGGCGAAAGGGGTCGAATCATGGCAGTCAAACTCATTACGTACGACCTGAAGCGGTCCGGGCGGCGGTATGCCAAGTTGCACGACGAAATCAAGTCCGTCGGTGACTGGTGGCACTATCTCGAGTCCACCTGGCTCGTGGATACATCGCTGAGCTGCGACGACATCGTGGACCGGCTGCACAAGCACACGGACCCGGGCGACGGCCTGCTCGTTGTCGACGTGTCCGGTGCTGACCGGCAGGGCTGGCTCTCGCAAGACGCCTGGGGCTGGATCATCCGCCACTGGTGAGCCGGTCGCGACAACTCATGGGAGAGCGCGCTGGTCCGCCTCGATGCACTCCTTGAGCCGGGAGAGGTTTGCCCGCATCTCCTTGCGCGCCTGACTCGGACCGCAAGTGGAACCAAGAGTGTTTCCCAACCGTGGCCTCCGAACTCGACGGAGATGGTGATGCGCGCTGTGACCGTGGAGTCGACGCAGGCCTGGGCCGCGAGGTTCCGGAAGTACGGCGCAAGGAGCGCCGGCAGCCCTCGGCGCTGCCGTCGTGGCGGACACACGTCAGGGTGCCTCTTGGCTAGTCATCCGGGCCAGCTCGATGCAGGTCTCCGCCTCGTCACGCCTGGCGAAGGGGACGAACCTCGTCTTCGGCCCGCCAGAATCGGTGTTCGGGGGGCAGGCGCGCCGGACAAGTCGAGCCCCCGACCCGCATTCCTGCAGGTCAGGGGCTCGAACCGTATGGGGTGAGTGACGGGACTCGAACCCGCGACCACCTGGACCACAACCAGGTGCTCTACCAGCTGAGCTACACCCACCATGCCTGTCGCGGACGCGCCGGGGACCGGGCCTCGCGAACCAGCGTCGCCAATCGTACCTGCTCCGAGGGGGTGCTCATGACCACCCCTGTCAGCCCGCTCAGGACCGGATCTCGGGCCTGATCACGTAGTGCTCGGCGAGGGCCTTGGCCGTCGGGGTGTCCGGGCCGGGCTGCGGGACGAAGACTGCGGCCCGGTAGTAGCGCAGCTCGGCGATCGACTCGCGGATGTCAGAGAGGGCACGGTGGCCGCCCGCCTTCTTGGGCGCGTTGTAGTAGACGCGCGGGTACCAGCGCCGGGAGAGCTCCTTGATCGAGGAGACGTCGATGACCCGGTAGTGCAGGTGCGTCTCGAGCTCCGGCATGTCGCGCGCCAGGAAACCCCGGTCGGTGCCAACCGTGTTGCCGCCCAAGGGCGCTCGCCGCGGCTCGGGGACGAAGGTACGTACGTAGTCCAGGACCTGGGCCTGGGCCTCCGCGAGCGTGACACCGCCCTCGAGCTCGTCGATGAGGCCGGAGGTCGTGTGCATCGTGCGGACGAACTCGTCCATCTGCTCCAGCGCCTCCGCCGGCGGCTTGATGACGAGGTCGACGCCGTCGCCGAGCTGGTTGAGCTCGAAATCGGTGACGAGCGCCGCCACCTCGACGAGGGCGTCGGTGCGCAGGTTGAGTCCCGTCATCTCACAGTCGATCCAGACGATGCGGTCGGCGACGGCACGTTGGTTGGTCTCGCTCACCGGTCCACCATATAGAGGGCCCTGCACTAGCCTGCTCGGCATGACCACAGGGGACCCGATGCCGCAACCTGCACCGCCGGTGCCGTCGTGGAGCAGCGCGCCGAACCCCACTCGCCGGCCGGCGCTCCGGGTGGTCATCACGGTCGGCCTCATCACGGTCGGCTTCCTCATCTGCCTCCTCGTCCTGTTCGGCATCATCGGCAGCACCCTGACGGCGAAGGTCGTGCTTCTCGCCGGGCTGTTCGCCCTCATCCCGCTCTGCATCGTCGTGCCGACCTACCTCTGGCTCGACCGCTGGGAGGCGGAGCCGGTGCGCCTCCAGGTGTCTGCCTTCGTCTGGGGAGCCGTCGTCGCCGTCGTCGGCGCCTACTTCCTCAACACGCTCAGCATCCTCGTCCTCGCCCGAGCGGACTGGACCGACCCGATCGCGACCGGCGCTGTCTACGTCGCCCCGGTCGTGGAGGAGACCCTCAAGGGCCTCGGGGTCGTCCTGATCTACGTGTTCCGCAAGCGCGAGTTCGACGGGATCATCGACGGCGTCGTCTACGCCGGCCTCATCGGCGCCGGCTTCGCCTTCACCGAGAACATCCTCTACCTCGGGCAGGCCTTCACCGCTGGCGGGCCGGAGGCCCTGTCGGCGACGTTCATCGTCCGCGGCCTCATGGGCCCGTTCGGGCACCCGCTCTTCACCGCGTGCACCGGCATCGGTCTTGGTATCGCGGTCTCGTCGCGTCACCCGGGGGGCCGGGTCGTCGCGATCGTCGTCGGCTGGCTCTGCGCGATCCTGCTGCACGGCATCTGGAACCTGTCCGCCCTCGCCGGCAACAACGGGTTCTTCGCCGCCTACGCGAGCTTCCAGATGCCCCTCTTCCTCGCGTTCGTCGGCTTCATCGTCTGGCTCCGCCACCGCGAGGGCCGGCTCATCGGGCGCTACCTGTCGCCCTACGCCGATGCGGGGTGGCTGACCTACGGGGAGGTGACGATGCTGTCGCACCTGCGTGGTCGCAAGGAGGCCCGCCGCTGGGCCCGTCGGCACGGCGGGCCCGTCGCGCGGCGCTCCATGGCGGCCTTCCAGGACAGCGCCACCGACCTCGCCCTCCTTCGGTGGCGGCTCGTGCGGGGCACGGCAGGAGCCGACGCGCAGCAGCGCGAGCTCGACCTGCTCGGCGCCATCACCGAGCACCGGCGGGCCTTCATCGGGTCGCCCGTGACCTGAGGGGCGGCACTTCGCGCCCTATGCTTGGTGCGCGCCGACACGCCGGCCCCTGTAGCTCAGCGGATAGAGCAAGAGCCTTCTAATCTCTTGGTCGCAGGTTCGAGTCCTGCCGGGGGCGCCACACAACTGAAAAATGCGGTATGCCGCTCACCTCCCATCCGCTCGAGGCTTCCCATCGCCTCGGGCGGGTCGCCACCGGCCCGGGTCACGCGACACGGGCTCGGGAGGTTTGGCGGCGGACCGCCGACAGGGAAGGATTGCCGCTGTGCAATCAGGTTCAGGGGTACGAACCGGGTCACTGCTCCAGGCAGTGGCCCGCTTGCGTGCTGCCGTCGAGGCGGTCACGCTGCCCTTCGAGCTGCCGGGCGTCGCCGAGGACCGTACGACCCGGACCCGGCTGCTCAACCAGCTCGACGACTACGTCGTCCCACGCCTGACGTCCCTCGACGCGCCGCTCCTCGCCGTCGTCGGTGGTTCGACGGGTGCGGGCAAGTCGACCCTCGTCAACTCCCTCGTCGGGCGCGAGGTGACGCAACCGGGCGTGCTGCGCCCGACGACCCGCTCGCCCGTGCTGATCCACAACCCCAAGGACGTTCGCTGGTTCAGCGACCAGCGCATCCTGCCCGGCCTGGCCCGGGTCACCGGGGCAGCAAGTGACACGACCACGCTCGGTGCGGTTCGCCTCGTTCCCACGGATTCGGTCCCCGCCGGGATGGCCCTGCTCGACGCGCCCGACATCGACAGCGTGGTCGAGTCGAACCGCAACCTCGCGGCGCAGCTGCTCGCCGCGGCCGACCTCTGGCTCTTCGTCACAACGGCCGCGCGTTACGCCGACGCGGTCCCGTGGGGGCTGCTGCGGGAGGCCGCCGAGCGCGGCACCTCCGTCGCGATCGTCCTCGACCGCGTCCCGGCGGAGGCGGTCGACGAGATCCGGACCCACCTCGCGGCGATGCTGCGCGAGCAGGGTCTCGGCCAGGCGCCCCTCTTCACGGTCGTCGAGAGCCGCCTGGCGAACGGGCTTCTCCCACCGGAGCAGATCCGGGCGCTGCGCGCCTGGCTCGGCCGGCTCGCGGGCGACGCGCAGGCCCGGTCGGAGGTGGTCCGCCGCACCCTCAGGGGCGCCCTCGAGTCGCTCGACGCCCGCACCGAGGCGCTCGCCGCGGCGCTGACCCGACAGAGCAGCGCAGCCGGCGAGCTGCTGGGAGCAAGCTCAGCGGCATACGAGGACGCCCTCAGCCACGTCCGCGACGGCATGCGCGACGGGACCCTGCTGCGCGGTGAGGTCCTCGCCCGTTGGCAGGAGTTCGTCGGGACGGGAGAGTTCTTCCGTCAGGTGGAGTCGACGGTGTCGCGCCTGCGCGACCGGCTCACCCACTTCATCAAGGGGGAGCCCGCGCGGGCCGACAACCTCGGCGAGGCGCTCCAGTCCGGGGTCGAGTCGCTCATCGGCAACCAGGCCGAGCTCGCCGCCACATCGACCGCCCGGGAGTGGCGCACGCTCCCCGGTGGTGACCGGCTGCTCAGCGCGGACCCGACCCTGATGCGCTCGAGCGCCGGCATCGAGGGGCGGATCCAGCGCCTGGTGCGGGACTGGCAGGGCGACATCCTCGAGATGGTGCGTGACGAGGGGACCGACCGGCGCACCACGGCCCGGATCATGGCCTACGGCGTCAACGGGCTCGGCGTCGTGCTGATGCTCGTGACGTTTGCCAGCACCGCCGGGATCACGGGTGCAGAGGTGGGAATCGCAGGTGGCACCGCCGTGGTGGGCCAGAAGCTGCTCGAGGCCGTCTTCGGCGACCAGGCCGTGCGCGAGCTGTCCAAGCGGGCGCGACAGAAGCTCGAGGAGCGGGTCGAGGAGCTGTATGCCGCTGAGCGGGCCAGATACGAAGGAGCAGTGAACGCAGTGCACGTCGAGCCGGACCAGGGGGCTGCGCTGCGAGCGGCCATCTCCGCCGTGAGGGCGGCGCGATGAGCCCGCTCCGTCCGGGAAACGTCAAGGTCAGGGCGATCACGCACGACGAGCTCCTCTCGCGCACAACGGCGCTCGGGCTCGGGCTGGTCAGTGGCGGCGACGAGCTCGACCATGAGGCGGCGGGGGAGGCGCGTCGCGTGATCGACAAGGTCGAGGCGCGCACGACCATCGCAGGCGACCACACCGTCGTCGCCCTGGCCGGGGCCACGGGCAGCGGCAAGTCGTCGCTCTTCAACGCGCTCGTCGGCGCGGACGTCGCCCGGATCGGTGCCCGCCGCCCCACGACGTCGCGGCCCTCGGCCGCGATCTTCGGTGACGCGGACGCAAGTCCGCTACTGGACTGGCTGCAGGTCGATGCTCGGCACGTCGTCACGGGTGGCGGCCCGCCCCTCAAGAACAAGGGGATCGCCGGATCCCTCGACGGGCTCGTCCTGCTCGACCTGCCCGACTTCGACTCCCGGGAGCTGGCCCACCGCCGCGAGGCGGAGCGGATCCTCGAGCTGGTCGACGTCTTCGTGTGGGTGACCGACCCACAGAAGTACGCCGATGCGCGGCTGCACGACGACTTCGTCAAGCTGCAGGCCGACCACGAGGCGGTGACCCTCGTCGTGCTGAACCAGACCGATCGGCTCGATCGCGAGGACGTCTCCGCCTGCGTCCTCGACCTGCAGCGGCTCCTCACGGCTGACGGCGTGCCGGGTGCCGGGGTCATCACGACGTCCGCACGGACCGGGGCCGGAGTCGACCTGCTGCGCCAGCGGCTAGCCAACGCCGTGGCCGGTCACGCGGCCTCACGGCAGCGGCTCGCGGCCGACGTCCGTGCGGCGGCGACCCGGTTGCGCGAGGACGTTGCCGACTCGGAGGTGGACGTCGACCGGCTGCCGCGCAAGGAGCTCGACAGCGCCTTGGCCCGTGCAGCCGGCGTGCCGATCGTCCTCGACGCCGTCGCCAGGGACTATCGACGCGAGGCCTTCTCACACACGAGCTGGATCTTCGCCCGCTGGACAAGGGGATTCGCGGCGGACCCACTGCGCCGGTTGCGCCTCGACCGGGCTGGCCGGCGGCCCCCCATCCCGGTCGACATCGAGGGCTCTCACGTCCGGGCGGTCCTCGGCCGCTCCTCGATCCCGGCACCGAGCGTGTCCACGGTCTCGGCGGTCGATGTCGCGACCCGGTCGTTCGTGCGCTCGGCCGCCGAGGGACTGCCCTTCCGGTGGGAGCAGGCCGTCCAGGAGGCCGCGAGCGGCGAGGGAGGCAGCCTCACCGACCGGCTCGACCAGGCGATCATGGCGACCCCGCTGAGGGCCCATCGTCCCGTCTGGTGGAGCGTCGTCAACGCCCTTCAGTGGCTCCTCGGAGTCGTCGCCATCGCCGGGCTCCTCTGGCTCGCGGTGCTCTACGCCCTCGGTGCCCTGCAGCTGCCCCGGCCCGAGACCCCGTCGATCGGCATCCTGCCGCTGCCACTCGTCATGCTGGTCCTGGCCCTGCTCCTCGGCATCATGCTGGGGACGCTGTCCCGGGCCTGGGCCAAGGCCGGCTCCCGGCACCGCCGCACCGTGATCGGCAAGCGGCTCGCGGAGGCGGTTGCCGCAGTGACGGACGAGCAGGTCATCCGACCGGTCGGTGAGGTCCTCGAGCGCCACAGGACCACGCGCGGCAACCTCGACGAGGCCCGGGCCTGACGAGCTCCGGCTGTCTCGCCAGGCCGCGGCTCTGACGAGACAGCTCTCCGCTGAGGCGAATCGACGGCCGTCCACATCCCGGGGCGACCGCTCCGGTCGTCCACAGGTGCGAGGTGACCACTCGTCTCGGGGGCGTGGCGCCATCAAGGTGGTCGGCAGGACCGGCACCCGCCGGACCGACCGAATCGCCGGCGCCGCAGGAGGAGCCACCATGAACGAGATCAAGGTCACCGTGTACGGCAACGTCGTGACGGATCCGACCCCGAGGGCAGGACGGAACGGCAGCATCTTCACCACCTTCCGCGTGGCGACGACGCCCTACCGCCGCGCGGCCGACGGCAGCTACGCCGACCAGGAGACGAGCTTCTACAACGTCATCGCATTCGACACCCTCGCGTCCAACACCGCCGCGTCGCTGCACAAGGGCCAGCCCGTCATCATCGTCGGCAACCTCTCCAACAAGTCCTATGTCGACAAGGAGGGCATCAACCGCAACTCCACCGAGGTCGAGGCCCAGCACATCGGGCACGACCTCCGCTTCGGCCGGGCGACCTTCCAGCGGGTCAGCCGGGCGGCGGCGTTGGGTGCCGACCGGTCCGCGCAGGAGGACGTCAGGAGCACCGTCGAGAGCCTCATCGCGGACGCCGAGCGGCCGGCCAATGTCGACGAGAACGGCGAGATCCATGACGTCGAGGTGCCGGGGCCGCCCGCCCCGGCCTTCGGAGACCCGGAGACGGACCCCTACGAGCTTCCCGAGGCGGTCTGACACGACCGCGTCCGCGGTGCCCGCACCTCCGCTGCAACCTCGCCGAGCCGGGCACCGCGGCCCTCTGTGGCCGATTCGGTGGCACGGGGGAGCGACGGATAGCCTTCTGCGCATGGCCGAGTTCATCTACACCATGACGAAGGCGCGCAAGGCGCACAACGACAAGGTCATCCTCGATGACGTCTCGATGTCGTTCTACCCTGGCGCGAAGATCGGCATGGTCGGCCCGAACGGCGCCGGCAAGTCGACGATCCTCAAGATCATGGCCGGGCTCGACCAGCCCTCCAACGGCGAGGCGCGTCTGGCCCCCGGGGCCAGCGTCGGCATCCTCCTGCAGGAACCCCCGCTCAACGAGGACAAGACCGTCCTCGGCAACGTCGAGGAGGGCGCGGGCGAGATCAAGGCCAAGCTCGACCGCTACAACGAGATCTCCGCCGAGATGGCGAACCCCGATGCCGACTACGACGCGCTCCTCGCGGAGATGGGCCAGCTCCAGGAGGACATCGACCACGCCGACGCGTGGGACCTCGACAACCAGCTCGAGCAGGCGATGGACGCACTCCGGTGCCCGCCGCCCGACACGCCCGTGACCAACCTCTCCGGTGGTGAGCGTCGCCGGGTGGCCCTCTGCAAGCTGCTGCTGCAGAAGCCCGACCTGCTGCTCCTCGACGAGCCGACCAACCACCTCGACGCCGAGTCGGTCCAGTGGCTCGAGCAGCACCTCGAGACCTACCCCGGCGCCGTCATCGCCGTCACCCACGACCGCTACTTCCTCGACCACGTCGCCCAGTGGATCGCCGAGGTGGACCGGGGCCGGCTCTACCCGTACGAGGGCAACTACTCGACCTACCTCGAGAAGAAGTCGGAGCGCCTGCAGATCCAGGGCAAGAAGGACGCGAAGCTTGCCAAGCGCCTCAAGAACGAGCTCGACTGGGTCCGGTCCAACGCCAAGGGCCGGCAGGCGAAGTCGAAGGCCCGGCTGGCCCGCTACGAGGAGATGGCCGCGGAGGCGGAGCGCACCCGCAAGCTCGACTTCGAGGAGATCCAGATCCCGCCGGGCCCCCGGCTCGGCTCGGTGGTCATCGAGGTCAAGGACCTCAAGAAGGGCTTCGGCGACCGCGTCCTCATCGACAACCTGTCCTTCACGCTGCCCCGCAACGGCATCGTCGGCGTGATCGGCCCGAACGGCGTCGGCAAGACGACGCTCTTCAAGACGATCGTGGGCCTCGAGGAGCCGGACGAGGGCGACGTCAAGGTCGGCGAGACGGTCGAGATCTCCTACGTCGACCAGGCCCGAGCCGGCATCGACCCCAAGAAGACGCTCTGGGAGGTCGTCTCGGACGGGCTCGACTACATCAAGGTGGGGCACGTCGAGATCCCGTCCCGGGCCTACGTCTCCCAGTTCGGCTTCAAGGGTCCGGACCAGCAGAAGCCGGCCGGTGTCCTCTCCGGTGGCGAGCGGAACCGCCTCAACCTGGCGCTCACCCTCAAGCAGGGCGGCAACCTCCTCCTGCTCGACGAGCCGACCAACGACCTCGACGTCGAGACCCTGGGCTCGCTCGAGAACGCCCTGCTCGACTTCCCGGGCTGTGCCGTCGTCATCTCCCACGACCGGTGGTTCCTGGACCGCGTCGCCACGCACATCCTCGCCTACGAAGGAACCGAGGAGGACCCTGCGCGCTGGTACTGGTTCGAGGGCAACTTCGAGGCCTACGAGGCGAACAAGGTCGAGCGACTGGGGCCGGACGCCGCCCGGCCGCACCGCGTCACCTACCGCAAGCTGACCCGCGACTGAGGCGAGGGCTGACCGTCAGATCCAGTCCTTGCGCTTGAACACGGTGTAGAGGAGCAGGCCGAGGCCGACGATGACGCCGGCGCTCGCGAGGAATCCCGAGACCTTGCCGAACCCGGGGTAGGGCACGTTCATCCCGAACCACCCCGTGACGGCGGTGGGCACGGCGATGATGGCCGCCCACCCGGTCAGCTTCTTCATCACGGTGTTGAGCCGGGCGTCCTGCAGGGAGAGGTTCGTCTCGAACACCGTCGTCACCATGTCGCGGAGCGACTCGGTCCACTCGGAGGCCCGTAGGACATGGTCGTAGAGGTCGGTGAAGTAGCCGTCGAGCTCGCTGGCGTGATGGTTCGCCTCAGTTCGATGCCGCAGCACCGCATTGACGACTTCGCGCATCGGCAGCACGACGCGTCGTAGCTCGACGAGCTCCTTGCGGACCTGGTAGGTGCGGGCCTGCACCGTGCGCGAGCTGGCCCGCTCGTCGAAGAGCACGTCCTCCAGGCCCTCGATCATCTGGTCGAGCTGCTGGATCGTCTCGAAGTGGCCGTCGACGACGACGTCGAGCAGACCGTGCACCAGCGCGCCGACGCCGTAGCGGAGCAGCTCCTGGTCCTCCTGCCAACGCTGCTCGACGGCACCCATGTCGAAGCCCGTGTCTGCCCGGACGGTCACGATGCCCCGCGGGAGCACGAAGGCGGAGACCCGACCGAGCTCGAGGCGGCTCCGCAGCGGTGCCCCCGGGTCGGCGTCCCTGATGGTCGCGGCGTAGACGGTGAGGAACGTGTGCGTGGCATGGAGCGTCGCCTTGGGCCGTTCGTGGGCGAGGATCGCGTCCTCGACCGCGTGAGTGTCGAGGTCGAGCTCGACGGCGAGCTTGCGGAGGTGCTCATGGTCGGGATCGCAGAGGTCCACCCACACGAGGCCGTCCTCGATGGCGAGGCGCTCGGACACCTCGGTGAGCGGGAAGCCCTCCTCGACCAGCTCCCCACCGCGCCAGAGCCTGGTCGTCACACCTTCGTCGTTCCCACCGGTCATGGTCACAGTGTGTCCAACTCCCCGGCGCCCCGCGCACTGACGCGGCGAGCGGCACGCCGAGAGCCGCATGCCGGGCTGCTGAGGTGCCACCATGCGCGTCCAGTGTGTGCGGCTCGCCGGAGGCGGGTACCTCCACCGCGTGAACCTGCCTGCCGCCGTCGACGTGCTCTCCGAGGAGACGCTGAGAACGGCGGTGGGAGTCCTGGTCAGACTCGTCGAGGCAGCCGGAGCGATCGTCATCGTCCTCGGTGCGGCGGTCGCGTTCTGGCGGTTCTTCCGAGCTCTGCCGCAACGGGACCCGCAGGCCTTCGTGCCGGTGCGGCTCAGCCTCGGACGGTTCCTCGCGCTCGGTCTCGAGTTCCAGCTCGCGTCGGACGTGCTCCGCACGGCCGTGGCGCCGACGTTCGAGGAGCTCGGCAAGCTGGCGGCGGTCGCCGCGATCCGCACCGGTCTCAACTTCTTCCTGGCCCGCGAGATCAACGAGGAGCGCGAGATCGTCGAGAAGCGTCGGGCCACCGAGGCGCAGGCCCGCGCCGCCGAACCGCGACCGGGGACGGCGCCGGGCACGTGACGCCGAGCCGTGGACTCACCGACGGGCTGGACGCGGCCCTCTCGGCGCTCGTCACGGTCGTCTCGCCACTCGTCGTAGCCGGGGCACTCCTGGTCGGCGGGGTCGTCCTCGCGCGCACGCGGAGCACACCGGCGGCGCTCGGCGTGGTGCTCGACCTCTTCCTCGTCGTCGGCCTCCTCCGCCTCAGCGCCAGCGCCTCATGGCAGGTGATCCTCACCGCAGCCACCATCGTCGTCATTCGCAAGCTCGTCACCCTCGGGCTCGCCCGGGGCAGGGCCGCGTTGGCCCGGTCGCGGCTGCAGCCCGAGCCGCACTGACGCGCGGAGCTGCCCGCCGATCATGGGCTGTCAGGTCGCCTGGCCCAGCTTCCAGCTCGTCACGACATGGCAGTTGCCCGGCTCGTACCAGGCGAGGTCCAGCCGGTCGGCCCAACAGGTCGCAGGGACGAGCGGGCCGACGCGCTTCCTTGTCGAGGCGACGGTGACCGTGGCGGACCGCGCGTCGAGGGTGAGGTGCGGTCGGACGTCAGGGAACTCAGCGGCATACGGGGGCTTGTCGGGGAAGGCCGCGCACAGGTCGGCCGTGAGCGCCCGGAAGGGCGACTCGGGCTCGGGGACGAGGTGGATGATGCCGTTGGGGAAGACGTCGAACCGCCCGAGGACGAACGCGAAGGGCTCGATCCCAGCGGTGACCGTGGCGACCCGGGCCAGGTTCTCCGGCGTCATCTCCGTGCGGGTGAGGAACGGCCCGAGCGCGGTGACGTGGGCGTGCACGAACCCGGGGTCGGCCGAGACGTAGTCGGCGTCGTAGTGCTCATGACGGGCCCGGACGAACGGCTCGAGCTCGGGGACGGGGACCTGGAGGACGGAGTGGCCGGCATCGTCGGAGAGCACGTTGACAGCATGGGGCACCCGAGACACACTAAGCAAGCGCTTACCCGAAGACTGGAGGTCGTCATGCCGCGTCACATCTACGACGAGGACCACGAGGCACTGCGCAGCTCCGCGCAGGAGTTCGTCGAGCGGACGCTTCGGCCGCGTGCCGAGCAGATGATCGAGGCG
>DASSTN010000167.1:0-9781 GCA_035707905.1 Intrasporangium sp. | reverse complement strand
GAGCAGCTCCGTCTCGACCCTTCCGTCGCCGACCCGCCACCGTTGGGTGAGCCGTATGCCGCTGAGCAGGCTCTCGTCGTGGCTGACCACGAGCAGCGTCCCCGAGAAGGCCGCCACGGCGGCCTCGAGCTGCTCGATCGCTGCCACGTCGAGATGGTTGGTCGGCTCGTCGAGGACGAGCGTGTTGACCTGACGACCCTGGAAGAGCGCCATGAGGGCACGGGTCCGTTCTCCCATGGAGAGGCTGCGGGCCGGTCGGTGCACGTGCTCGGAGTCGAGGCCGAACTTCGCGAGCAGGGTCCGGACCTCGGCGACGGGCCACTCGCCTCCCGTCCTCGACGACGGCCCGAGGGCGTGGCGGATGACGGTGGCCAGCGGCTCGTCGGTGTCGAGCAAACGGCGCTGCTGGTCCAGCACGCCGACCTCGACCCGCGTGCCGAGCGACTGCCGCCCCGAGCTGAGGGGCAGGCGTCCCAGGAGCGCCGCGAGCAGGGTCGTCTTGCCGCTGCCGTTGTCGCCGATGACGGCGATCCGCTCGCCCCTGGCGAGGGTCACGTTGAGGGGTCCGAGCCGGAAGCCGCCCCGCTCGACGACGGCATCGGCGAGGGTGGCGACGACGTCGGCCGACGGACGGCCCTCGGCGATCGAGTAGCGCAGCTGCCATTCCTTGCGCGGCTGGTCGACGACCGAGAGCCGGTCGACGGCCCGCTCGAGCCGCCCAGCCTTGGCCGCCTGACGGTCGGCACGTGCCTTGTGCTTCTCGCGGATGTACTTGTCCGGCTCGTCGCGGACGGCGACGTTGCGCCGTCCCCGGGCCGCCCACTCCTGGCGCTGCCTCGCTTGCGCCGCAAGGGAGTCCCTCGCCGTGGCGTACTGCTCGTAGGACTGCCAGGCCTGCGAGCGGAGCCGCTCACGCTGCGCGACGAAGGCCGACCATCCGCCGCGGTAGTGCCGGACCTGCTGCTGGTGCAGGTCCAGCTCGAGGACGTCGGTCGCGACGGTGTCGAGGAAGGACCGGTCGTGGCTGGCGATCAGCACCGGCCCTGCGTGGGACCGGACGAACTCCGTCATCAGCTCGAGTCCTCGGGTGTCGAGGTTGTTCGTCGGCTCGTCGAGCAGGAGCACGTCGTACTGGCTGAGGAGCACGGCGACGAGGGAGGCGCGCGCCGCCTGGCCGCCCGAGAGCGAGCCGAGGGCCCTGCCGGGGTCGACGTCCAGCCCGACCCGGGCCGCCACCTCGGGGAGGCGCTCCTCGAGGTCGGCTGCTCCGAGGGCCAGCCACCGGTCGAGGGCAGCTGCGTAGCGGTCCTCGCTGAGCGGCATACCGGCTGAGAGAGCTGCGGACGCCGCCTCGAGCTCAGCGTCCGCGCAGGCGACCCCGGTGCGCCTCCGGGCGTAGTCGAGCAGCGACTCCTCCGGCTCGGGCAGCAGCTGTGGAAGCCAGGCGATCGTGGCGTCCTGAGGGGCGAGCCGGATCGAGCCGTGCTCGACCGGCAGCTCGCCGACGATCGTGCGCATGAGGGTCGACTTGCCCGAGCCGTTCGGGCCGACGACGGCGGTCACGTCACCGTCAGCAAGGGTGAGGTCGAGCCCGCTGAAGAGCGTCCGCGCGCCGAAGGCTACGTCGAGGTGGGCGATGGTGAGGATGGTGGGCATACGGGTCCTGGGGTCGCGAGGTCATGGGCTCGGGGCTTCAGGGCATCCACACGGGACGAGACGCTAGCGACCTCGCCCGGCCACGGTCCACTCGTTTTGCCGCCCTACTCGGGGTCGGCCGCCACTTGCCGTGCTCCCGCGAGCACGGCCCGACGTCGGCTGGCCCTGCGGGTGGCCGTGTAGTGGTGCACGAGGAGCCAACCACCGGTGACCAGGAGCAGGACGAGGGCGACCAGTGCCGCCAGGCTGAGCTGTGCCGAGGTGGTCTCGTTGACGAGTGCATCGACAACGAGTGCGATGGCTATTGCGCCGAAGCACAACGAGATCCAGCGGTGCACAGTGCGGACGCGTTGCGTGACAGGGCGTTTGCGATGGTCCATTCCGGTTCTCCTGTCGTGCCAAGGATGACAGCACGACGCTATGTGCCGGGATCACCCGCCCGCATCCGTGCCAGCACCGGATCAGGGCCTTTCGGCGAGCCATGCGAGGGCGGCCCGAACGCGACGGTTGGAGTCGGTGTCCGGAGGGAGCTCCAGCTTGAGGAAGATGGAGCGCAGGTGCGCCTCGACCGTCCGCTCGGAGAGGAAGAGGGCAGTGGCGATCGCGGCGTTGCTGCGGCCCCCAGCCAGCTCGCGAAGCACGTCGAGCTCGCGAGCGGTGAGCTGTGCCAGCGGGGTGCGTCTGGCGGCCAGGCCCTCCTCGATGACCGCGGGGTCGATGACCGTCCCGCCGGCGGCCACGGCCCGGACGGCGTCGACGAAGGCTGGGACGTCGATGACGCGGTCCTTGAGGAGGTAGCCGAAGCCACGAGGTTGCTGCCCTGCGAGGTGGAGGGCGAGCTGGGGGTCGATCGTGTGCGAGAGGACGAGGGCCCCTGTGTCGGGGAACCGCTCCCGGAGAAGCAGCGTCGCGCGCGCCCCCTCGTCCGTGAAGGTGGGCGGCATCCGCACGTCAATGAGGGCGGCGTCGGGGCGGAGCGCCGCCACCGACTCGAGCAGTGCGCCGGCATCGCCGACGCAGGCGACCACCTCCACGCCGTGCGCGCTGAGCGCGCGGGCGATGCCGTCCCGGAGCAGGACGAGGTCCTCGGCGATCACGACACGCATGGCAGCACCGCCTCGACGAGGGTGCCGTGCGGTCTGGCGTCGCTGACCACGAGCCGGCCGCCCACCGCGTGGACCCGCTCCTGCAACCCGCGCAGGCCGGTGCCGCTCCGTGGGTCGATGCCGCCCATGCCGTCGTCGAGCACCCTGACGACGAGCTCGGTGCCGACGGCGACGGTGACGTGCGCGCGCCCGGCCGCTCCGTGCTTGACCGTGTTGGCCAAGGCCTCGGCGATGACGAAGTAGGCGGTCTCCTCGACCGGTGCGGGCACGTCGAGGGCGGGGATGTCGAGCTCGACCGGAAGCGGCATTCGTCGGACCAGTTCGCGGACCGCGGCAGCAAGGCCCTGCTCGGTGAGCCGGCTCGACATGGAGCCACTCGACAGCTCGCGCAGCTCGGCGACCACCTCATGGATGCCAGCCACGGTCCGGCCCAGCAGTTCGCGGGCCACCGGGTCTGCCGAACCCTCCCTCGCCAGGCTGAGTCCCAGGCCGAGCGAGACGAGACGTCCCTGCACGCCGTCATGGAGGTCGCGCTCGATGCGGCGGCGCGCCTCGTGCGTGGCCGCGTCCGCCCGGTGCCGTTCGGCCGCCGCCAGCTCCGCCTGTTCGTGGACGTCCGCTTCGAGGACCGCGCGCTCGACGAGGGGTCGCGCGATCCGGGTGAGGGACCGGGTGTCCACGAATCGCGACCCGTGGAGGAGAGCGCCGATCGTCCGGCCCACCTCGTCGTCGATGCGGAGCACGGCGAGGTCGTCGACGGTCCCCTCGCCGGAGGGAGGAGGATCGGCGGGCGAGCCGTCGGCTGTGGTCCACCGGAGGGGAGTGCGGCGGAGAAGCAGGCGGGCCTCGGCGCTCGCGAGGGCCTCGCGGAAGGCGTGCTCGACGACGGCCCCTGAGGGCAGACCCGCAGCGGAGGCCTCACGGGCGGCCAGGTCGAACGCTGCGCGAGGGTCTGATCGGCGGACGCACCACCTGACGAGCAACGCCCAAGGGGCAAGGGTGAGCGCGAGGACCAGCAGCGCGGCGAGGGCACCGTGGGTCGGATGGGAACCGAGCAGGCCGCCGATCGGCGCGGCGATCTGGAAGGCGGCGAGCGCGTAGCAGCTCCACAACAGGACGCGCACCATGGCGGGCACAGTCGTCATCGCCGGGCGTGAGACGGCCCGGGCGTCACGGCTCGTCAGAGTGAGCCAGCCGAGCGTGGCAGGCTGCGCCAGCGCGAAACCCGCCGCCAGCGCGCCCATCTCGGCGTCCCCCACGGCCCCGGCGGACAGCATGACGCCGAGTACTCCGCAGAGCAGGATGACCATCGGGGGCAGTAGTGCACCGAGTGCGAGCCGTACGTGCAGGCGACGTCGCGGGCCGCGCCCTCGAGCGGCGAGGACCCAGAGGGCCGTGGGCAGGGCGAGAGTCGACACCATCCAGACGGCCGCCACAGTGGCCGTCGCGGCCTGGGCGAACGCAGACCGGGCCACCTCGGGGGGCAGCAACGTGGGAACCTGAGCCGGGTCCGGTGCCTCCATCGGAGGTGGCAGGAGCAGGCCGACGACCACGACGACGCAAGCGGCTGCGAGCAGCGCTCCACGTGCACGCCTGCCGAACGGCCGCCCGAGCGCACTCTCCCCGGCGGCAAGCACGGCCCCCTGGAGCAGTGCGAGCACCACCGTCCATCCGCACGCGACGATCGTGACGGCTGCGGCGAGCGCCGCACTTCCTGCACCACCCTGGCTGGGCAACCAGACCATCGCCGACGATGCCAGCGCATAGATGCCCGTGGCGGCGGCGCACGCCAGCGACCACCGGGCCAGCCGACGGTCCCCGTGGGACCAGTTCCATGTGGCGACGGCCGCGGTGGCCGCGACGGTGACAGGCAGTGCGACAGTCCAGGCGACGGTCCCACTGAACGACGTTGCCGCGGCCGGCTCGTGCCGGGAGCCGACGCCCATCAGCTCCGCCCCAACGACCGCCGCGGCCAGGGCCATCCCCACCCCGCCCCACCGCGCGACCTCCCCGCCTCGCATGGCGTCATGGTGGCTCACGCCGAGGGGCCCGGCAAGGGGAATCACGGCTGAACGCTAGGGGCGGTGGAGCCGGGCCGCATCGGTGCCAGCACCGAGATGCCTGCTCAAGGCCGAGCCAGGTCTCGCTGCCACCATGTTCGGGCCCGCCGTCGTTACGATGGAAGGGCGGACCGTGGAGGGCGAATGGGACGAATCGGCACGGGAATTCGCGAGTGGCTCGGGCATCGCTCCACGATCGCGGCGGTCGTGCTGGTCATTGCCGGACTGCTCTTCGTCGGCCTCGAGGTGCAGTCTCCGAACCGTATGTACTTCACGGGAGAGCGCGTCACCGGCACCGTCGAGGGCGGCATCGTCTACTACGAGGCGAACGGCTCCCAGTACACCCAGGACTACCCGTCGGTGTCGGCGCCGCCGGACGGGACCCCGATCGGCGTCTACTTCTCGCGGGAGAGTCCTTCGACCGCCCTCGTGGACCGGCCCACCAGGTGGATCGAGGCAGTTGCGATCCTCATGTGGTTCGTCGGGGCCGCCGTCCTGCTGGCCGTGGCCGCCCTCCGGCGTCGGTCTCTCCGCCGCCGTAACGCGCCCCGCCAGCGACCCTGGTGAGCAGACGTCCGGGTCGGTCAGGAGCGCAGGACGAACCCGTAGGGCAGCTCGAGCCGGTTCGCCGCCATGAGGGCTTCGTCGGCGAGGACGTCCCGGGTCGGCCCGTCGGCGGCGATGACGCCATCGGAGAGGATGACGGACCGCTCGCACAGCTCGAGGGCGTAGGGCAGGTCGTGGGTGACCATGAGGACGGTGACGTCGAGCGACTTGACGATGTCGGCCAGCTCGCGTCGCGAGGCGGGGTCGAGGTTGGAGCTCGGCTCATCCATGACGAGCACCTCTGGATCCATCGCGAGGACGGTCGCCACAGCCACCCGCCGGCGCTGTCCGAACGACAGGTGGTGCGGTGGCCGGTTCGCGTAGTCGGCCATGCCGACCTGCTCGAGCGCCCGAGTGACGCGCGACTCGAGCTCCGCGCCGCGCAGCCCGAGGTTGGCGGGCCCGAAGGCGACGTCGTCGTGGACGGTGGGCATGAAGAGCTGGTCGTCGGGGTCCTGGAAGACGATCCCGACGCGTCGCCGGATCTCCTGCAGGTTGTCCCTGCTGACGGGCAGCCCCGAGACCTCGACGGTCCCGGCGCCAGCGGTGAGGATCCCGTTGAGGTGCAGGACGAGGGTGGTCTTGCCGGCACCGTTCGGCCCGAGCAGCGCGACTCGCTCCCCTTGGTGGACATGGAGGTTGACGCCGTAGAGGGCCTGGTGGCCATCCGGGTAGGCGTACGCGAGCCCGCGGACGTCGAGCACGGGTGTCGTCACGCGGTCACCGCCCCTCCCACGCAGATGACCACCGCGACGACGGGCAGTATGCCGCTCAGCGCCCACTGCGCCGGCGTGGCCGTCAGCGCGTGGAGCGTGGGCATCCGCCCGGCGTAGCCGCGCGAGAGCATCGCGAGGTGGACCCGCTCACCGCGCTCGTAGGACCGGATGAAGAGCGCCCCGAGCGTGGCCCCGAGGGCGGGCCACTGGCGGACGGATCGGGCCTGGAACCCCCTGGAGGCGCGGGCGATCCGCATGCGGTTCAGCTCGCCGGTGACGACCTCGAGGTAGCGGATCATGAAGCCCATGATCTGCACGAGGGGCTGGGGCAGGTGCAGCCGCTCGAAGCCGGCGATGAGGTCGCGAGGCTCGGTCGTCGCGGCGAGCAGGAGCGAGGCGAGGACGCCGAGGGTGCCCTTGGCGAGCAGCGCCCATGCACCCCAGAGACCTGCCTCGGACAGGTGGAGCGGGCCCGCCTCGACCCGGGGGCCGGTCGCGACGAACGGCATGAGCAGTGCGAACACGACGAAGGGCACCTCGACGACGAGCCGTTTCCCGAGATACGACAACGGAACTCCCGATGCGCGGACCGCGGCGAGCAGTGCGACGAGGTGAGCGGCATACGGCCAGAAGGTGTCTCGGGGCGTGGCGACGACCGCGAGCACGAAGACGACGAGCGCGACGATCTTCGTGTGCGCCGGGAGCCGGTGGACGGTGGAGTGGCCGTGGTGGTGCAGGGCGTGTCCGTGAGAGGCGCCCATCTCAGTGGTGCTCGGGCTGCCGCGGGTCCGGCGACGTGGACCCGCGTCGGCGCAGGACGAGGACGAGGCCGCCCATGACGAGGCCGGTCACGCCGACGCCGATGACTCCGGCGACCCCCTTGGACAGGTGGGGGCTGGTGACTCCCTTGGCCTCGTAGCCGGCGAGCGGCCCGTTCGCAGTGTGGTGCTCGGTCTCGGTCTGGCTGAATCCCTTTGTCTCCGCGACATGTTGGAGCCCGTCGGGGCTCTTCGAGGCGTAGAAGGACAGGATGCCGGCGACGAGGAGGGCGACGGCGACTGCGAGGATGGCGAAGCGCTTGGTCGTCATGCGCCTACGCCCTCGCGGATCTCGAGCTCCCGCGCCTCGAGGAGGGGGCGAGCGCCGTGGACGAGGTCGGGCCGCACCGCGACGACCGAGCCGACGACGAGGGCGGTGATGAGGGCCTCGCCGATCCCGATGAGCAGGTGCACCGACACCATGGCGGTGAGCACCGAGCCGACGGGGATCGGGGCCTGCCCACCGACAGCGAACAGGCCGGTGAAGGCTGCCGCCGCCACCGGCACCGAGACGAAGGCGCCCACGGCAGAAGCGAGTCCGACTGACGAGAGGCGTCGGGACAGGAGTCGGCGGGCGAGGCAGAACGCCACATAGCCGACCCAGACGCCCACGATGCCCATGAGCAGCACGTTCGTGCCGAGCGCGGTCACCCCACCGTCGGCGAAGAGGAACGCCTGGACGAGCAGGACGACCGTGATGGCCAGCGTTGCGAGCCACGGCCCGACGAGGACCGCCGCGAGTGCACCACCGAGGAGGTGGCCCGACGTGCCCGCCCCGACGGGGAAGTTGATCATCTGGCCGGCGAAGATGAAGACGGCGACGAGTCCGGCCATCGGGGCCGTCCGGTCGTCGAGGTCACGTCGCGCTCCGCGGAGGGCCGCGGCCACGCCACCAGCGGCGACGACCGCCGTGGCCACCGACGTGGGCGCGTCGAGGAATCCGTCAGGCACGTGCATGAGGAGAGTCTAGGCCCAGATGCGACTGAGTCGCATCTGGATCGGTGATCCTGCCAGGCGACCCTGAGCCCGGTCAGGGTCTGTTCAGGGTCCCCTGAGGTCGGACCCTCATGGCCGGCAGTCGTGCCCGCCGACAGGCTGGAGCACATGATCACAGTTGACCGACTGACGAAGAGATACGGCGGCTTCACGGCCGTCGACGACATCTCGTTCGAGGTCAAGCCCGGGCAGGTCACCGGCTTCCTCGGCCCGAACGGCGCGGGCAAGACGACCGCCATGCGCATCATGGCCGGGCTCACCCCGGCCACCTCCGGCACCGCGACCGTCCTCGGACGGCCCTACGCGAGCCTGCCGAACCCCGGCCGCTACGTGGGCACCCTGCTCGACGCGTCGGCCCAGCACGCCGGCCGGACGGGCCGCGAGGTGCTCAGCCTCGGCGCCATCTTCATGGGCGTCGACCGGCGGCGCGTCGACGAGATGATCGGGCTCGTCGGCCTCACCGACAAGGAGGCGAGCCGGCGGGTGCGCAACTACTCACTCGGGATGCGCCAGCGGCTCGGCATCGCTCACGCGCTCCTCGGCGACCCTGAGGTCCTCATCCTCGACGAGCCGGCCAACGGCCTCGACCCGGCCGGCATCCGGTGGATGCGCGAGCTGCTCCGCGGTTACGCGGACCGGGGCGGGACCGTCCTGCTCAGCTCGCACCTGCTGGGCGAGATCGAGAGGGTTGCGGACGAGATCATCGTGATCGGTCACGGCCGGATCGTCGCCCAGGGCACGAAGGACCAGCTGCTCTCCGGCGCAGGAACCTTCGTCCGCTCCGTCGACGACGAGGCCCTGGCCCGCGCGCTCGAGGACGCAACGGTCCCGGCCACCCTGCTGGCGACCGGGGGCCTGCAGGTGGAAGCGGAGCCGATCGACGTCGGCCGGGTCGCGGCGGCGACGGGCATCGCTCTCGTCGAGCTGCGAGCCGGCGACTCCCGGGGCCTGGAGGAGATGTTCCTCGAGCTCACCGCCGAGACGGCCCGCGAGGAGGTGGCGGCATGAGCACCACGACCCACCGCATCCCGGGGATGCCGGACCCGAGGCACGTGGCGCACAACGGCCACACCGAGTCCGCCCTGCCCGCCGTCGCGGCGACTCCGCCTCCGATCGCCGGCGCGCGTCCCGTGCAGCCGGTCTCCTTCGCCCGGCTCGTCCACGTGGAGCTGCGCAAGATGCTCGACACACGGGCAGGCCGCTGGCTCGTCATCGGGGTCGGGGCAGCGATCAGTGCGGCCCTCGTCATCCTGTTCTTCGTCGACGGCGGCCAGCACCGGTTCGAGGACTACCTGCAGGCGACCACCATGCCGATGGCGATCATCCTGCCCGTCGTCGGGATCCTCGCGGTGACGTCGGAGTGGTCGCAGCGGACCGGGCTCGTCACCTTCACCATGGAGCCGCGACGGATGCGTGTCGGGTGGGCCAAGCTCGCCGCCTCGATGATCGTCGGCCTCGCTGCCTTCGCGCTCGCCATCGCCCTCGCTGCCCTGGCCCACCAGGCGGCGATCACCATCCGGGGCATCACGCCGGGCTGGGACATCGGTGCCCTCGTCGTCACCGGCGCGGGCCTCTACGTCCTCCTGGGCCTCGCTCAGGGTGTCGGCTTCGGCATGCTCTTCAAGAACACGCCGGCGGCGGTGGTGACCTACTTCGCGCTGCCGACCGTATGGGGCATCCTCTCGTCGCTCGTCACCTGGCTCGACGGCGTGGCGAACTGGCTCGAGCTCAACCGGACGATGAACCCCCTCTTCCTCGGCAAGGCGTTGACCGGTGAGCAGTGGGCGCACCTCGGGACGTCCGTCGGGGTCTGGGTCGTCCTC
>DASSTN010000166.1:0-15240 GCA_035707905.1 Intrasporangium sp. | reverse complement strand
TGCCGGCCCCATGGGTGAGGCCGAGCGCGGCGAGGCAGCGCCCCGGGTGCACATCTCCTACTGGTGCTCCAACGGGCACGAGACCCGGCCCAGCTTCGCGGAGGAGCCCGGCATGGTCCTGCCCGAGCAGTGGGACTGCCCGCGCTGCGGGTTCCCGGCCGGCCAGGACCGGGACAACCCGCCCGCGCCGCCCAAGGTCGAGCCCTACAAGACCCACCTGGCCTACGTGAAGGAGCGTCGCAGCGACGCCGACGGCGCCGCGATCCTCGACGAGGCGCTGACGGCCCTGAGGGAGCGCCGCCTCATCCAGTGAGGCAGCGGCGCCGGTCCAAGCCCGCACCTGAGCGGTTGCCCCGGGGACCGTGGCCACCCCACCACAGACAGTCGTATGCCGCTGAGCGGAGGCCCGCTCAGCGGCATACGTCGTGCTTGGGGCGGTTCTCCGAACGACCCGCCACGCGTCGCTCAGGACTCGGCCGCCTGCTTCCTGCCGGCCCCCCGCGCTGTGGTCCGGGCGGCCGCATCCTTCGCCTGCTGCTTCTCGCGCGGGGTCCGCTCGCCCGCCAGCTTGCGGGCCGTGGCGGAGTGCACCTGATCCGCATCCGCGTCGCTCGGCGCCGAGGGGGCCGTCATCATGGCCGACGCCACCTCGGCGGCATCGTCCCGAGCCAGGCGCGCGGCCAGCCTGCGGGAGGCCGCGATGTCGGGCGCGGCACCCGCCTTGGCCGCCTCGTCCGCGCTCTGGCGGGCCGGTGGCAGCTGCGCCATGCCCTCGAGGAGGGCCGCCGCGTAGGTGTCGTCCGGGTCGAGCCGACGCAGCTCGTCGGCCAGGCACTCTGCCTCGCCCCGGCGGGGAAGCGCGATGCGGCGGTCGGGCTGGCCCGGCTGGGACAGGGTCGCGACCTGCTCGCCCGGTCTGACGAGGTCGATCGGGCCGCCCTTGCGCTCCAGCCGCACCGCGCTGATGCCCGAGCCCCGCGGCGTGGAGACGCGGCGGATCGGCACCTTGAGCCGGTCCGCGAGCCAAGCCGCGAGAAGCTCGGTCGAGGGGGAGTCGGGCGCACCCGCGACGACGCCGCCGGTCACGGGCTCGAAGGGCGGCTGGTCGAGGGCGGCGGCGAGCAGCCCACGCCAGCGGGTGATCCGCGTCCAGGAGACGTCGGTGTCGCCCGGGGCGTAGGTCTGGGCGCGCTTCTTGAGGATGTGCCGCGAGTTGCGGTGCTCGGCCGCGTTCGTGATCCGGCGCTGCGCCATCCGGCCGATCGGGTCCTTGGCGACGTCGAGGGGCGCCTCGCCCGGCCACCAGGCCACGACGGGGGAGTCGGGCAGCAGCAGCGGCACGACGACGCTCGGGCCGTGGTTGGCGAGGGGACCGTAGAGGCGCAGCACGACGATCTCGCTCGCTCCCGCGTCGCCGCCGAGGCGGATCTGCGCGTCGAGGCGCTTGCGGCCCCGGCGGTCGCCCGAGATGACGACGATGATGCGGCAGGGGTGCTGCCGGCTCGCCTGGTTCGCGATCTCGATCGCGTCGCTCGCGTCGGTGTCGTTGATGACGACGACCAGGGTGAGGACCCGCCCCAAGGCCATCGCGCCGACGTCGTTGCGCAGCCGGACGAGGGTCTTGCTGACGTTCGTCGTGGTGGTGTCGGTGAGGTCTCGGATCACGGCAGTCTCCAGCTCCGTCCGTCGCGCGCGAGGATGGCGTGGGCCGACTCCGGCCCCCACCAGCCGGGCAGGTACTGCTCAGGTGCCCCGGTCTGTTCCCAGTGCCGCAGGAGCGGGTCGACGATCTTCCAGGAGAGCTCGACCTCCTCGTGACGCGGGAAGAGGGGTGGGTCGCCGAGCAGGACGTCGAGGATGAGCCGCTCGTACGCCTCGGGCGAGGCCTCGGTGAACGCGTTGCCATAGCCGAAGTCCATCGTCACGTCCCGGATGTCCATCTGGCCGCCGGGCACCTTGGAGCCGAAGCGCAGGGTGATGCCCTCGTCGGGCTGGATCCGGATGACGATGGCGTTCTGGCCCAGCTCCTCCGTCGCCGTGTGCTCGAAGGGCAGGTGCGGTGCCCGCTTGAACATCACCGCGATCTCGGTGACGCGCTTGCCGAGCCGCTTGCCGGTGCGGAGGTAGAACGGCACCCCCGCCCACCGGCGGGTGTCGACCTCGAGGCGCACCGCGGCGAACGTCTCGGTCCGGGAGCCGTCGGCGACGCCGTCCTCCTCGAGGTAGCCGACGACCTCGTCGGCCCCCTGCCACCCGGAGGTGTACTGGCCGCGGGCTGCGACGAGGTCGAAGTCGCCGGCGATGCGCACCGCGGAGAGCACCTTCTCCTTCTCGCCCCGCAGGTCGCGGGCCTCGAAGGAGACCGGCTCCTCCATGGCCGTCAGGGCGAGCAGCTGGAGCAGGTGGTTCTGCAGCACGTCCCGGGCCGCACCGATGCCGTCGTAGTACCCGGCTCGACCGCCGATGCCGATGTCCTCGGCCATCGTGATCTGCACGTGGTCGACGTAGTTGGCGTTCCAGACCGGCTCGAAGAGCTGGTTGGCGAAGCGGACGGCGAGCAGGTTCTGGACCGTCTCCTTGCCGAGGTAGTGGTCGATCCGGAAGACCGAGTCCGGCGGGAAGACGCCCTCCACGATGTCGTTGAGCTCCTGGGCGCTCTTGAGGTCGTGCCCGAAGGGCTTCTCGATGATGACCCGGCGCCAGCTGTCGCCCTCGGCCTTGGTGAGGCCACAGCGTTCGAGCTGCTCGCACACCTGGGCGAAGAAGCTCGGCGGGATGGACAGGTAGAAGGCGTGGTTGCCGCCGGTCCCGCGCTCCCGGTCCAGGTCCGCGACCGTCTCGGCGAGCAGGTCGAACGCGGCCGGGTCATCGAAGGTGCCGGGCACGAAGCGGAAGCCCTCGGAGAGGTTGCGCCACACGTCCTCGGAGAACGGTGTGCGCGAGTGCTGCCGGACGGCGTCGTGCACGACCTGCCCGAAGTCCTGGTTGGCCCAGTCGCGTCGCGCGAAGCCGACGAGGGAGAACCCCGGCGGCAGCAGGCCCCGGTTGGCCAGGTCGTAGATCGCCGGCATGAGCTTCTTGCGGGCGAGGTCGCCGGTCACGCCGAAGAGGACCAGCCCGCATGGCCCGGCGATGCGTGGGAGCCGCTTGTCCTGCGGGTCCCGGAGCGGGTTGACCCCGGCAGCCACCTTGACCGGGCTCATGCGGACCCTCCGCAGAGCGCCGAGCGCACCTGCGCCAGGCCGGCGTCGTGGTCGGTGAGGTGGAGTCGGAGGACGGGCCGGCCGTGGTCCGCCAGGACGTTCGCGTCACCGGCAGCCTGGGCCGCGATGAACTGGCCGAAGGTGAAGTCGCGGCCGGGCACCTCGAGGTCCGCACGAGGGTCAGCCGTGACCTGGATGTAGACGCCGACCGCCGGCCCGCCCTTGTGGAACTGTCCGGTCGAGTGCAGGAAGCGCGGTCCCCAGCCGAAGGTCGTGGGTCGCCCCGTGCGCTCGGCGAGGGAGCGCCGGCACTCGGCGAGCTCGGCGTCCTCGAGCCGGTCGAGGTAGGCCATGACCGCGACGTAGCCGTGCTTGTCATCGAGCTGGTCGAGAAGGGCGGAGACGGCCTCGCCGACGGTCGTCGCCCCTCCCAGCCAGTCCCCGCCAAGAGCGCGGATCTCGACCGATCCGTCGGTAGCCGCGGGCGCGGACTGCGAGCCGGCGCCCTTGTCGAGCAGGTCGCGGGCCGCCTGCTTGGCGCTCTCGACGTCGGGCTGGTCGAAGGGGTTGATGCCGAGCAGCCGCCCGGCGACGGCCGTCGCGACCTCCCAGAGGAGCATCTGCGCCCCGAGGGAGCCGGCGACCCGGACCTCGGAGCCGTCCTGGCCCGCTGGGAGCGGAGCCTCGTCGTCCTCCGCGACGAGACGGGCGATCGTCACGTCACCCGGAGGGTCACTGACCTCCGGCGCGTCGTCTCCCGTCACCACGACGGGGAGCAGGCCGGTGCCCTGCTTGCCGGTGGACTCGGCGATGAGCTGCTCGGCCCAGTCGGGGAAGCCGACGATGCCGGACCCGACGTCGACGAGGACGATCTTGTCCCGCAAGGGTTGGGTCCCCGCGAGGGCGGCCCCGAGGCGCAGCCCCGGGTTGCCCTCGTCGTCGGCGGCGAGGACGTCCGAAACGGACTCCGCGTCGTCGAGCAGCGCCTCGATGTCGACGCCCGCCAGTCCACTGGGCACGAGGCCGAAGGCGGTCAGCGCCGAGTAGCGGCCGCCGACGTTCGGGTCGGCATTGACCACGTGGTACCCGGCGTCGCGCGCCTCACGGTCGAGGGGGCTCCCCGGGTCGGTGACGACGACGATGCGTTCCGCCGGGTCGATCCCGGCGTCCCGGAACGCCTGCTCGTAGGCACGGCGCTGCGAGTCGGTCTCGACCGTGGAGCCCGACTTGGACGAGACGACGACGATGGTCCGGTCGAGCCGGTCCTGCAGCGCCGACCGTACGTAGTCGGGGTCCGAGGAGTCGAGGACGAACAGCTCCTTGCCCGAGGTCGCGCAGATCACCTCGGGGGCGAGCGACGAGCCGCCCATGCCGCAGAGCACGACGTGGTCGAGGCCGCGCCCAGCCAGGGTGTCCCGCAGCGCCGCGATCTCGCCGACCAGTGGCCGTGACGACCGGGGGAGGCCGACCCAGGAGAGGCGCTTGCCGGCCTCCGACTCGGCGTCGGGGCCCCACAGCGTCGCGTCCTGCTCGAAGAGCCGGCTGGCGAACGAGTCGCGGACGAGCTCGTCGACGTGACGTGAGATCGCGTCCGCCGCGGCCCCGGATGCTGTGACGGACAGGCTGCTCATGCGTCCGCCTTGGCCATCTCCGCCTTGACGCCCTCGCCGAGCTCGTCCCATGCCTTGTCGAACTTGTCCACGCCCTCGACCTCCAGCAGGTCGACCACCTCGGTGTAGGAGATGCCGAGCCGATCGAGCGCGTCGAGCACCTCACGGGCCTCGTCGTAGGTGCCGGTCACGGTGTCGCCGTGCACCTCGCCGTGGTCCGCGACGGCGTCGAGCGTCTTCTCCGGCATCGTGTTGACGACACCGGGAGCGACGAGCTCGGTGACGTAGAGCGTGTCGGGGTAGGCGGGGTCCTTCACCCCGGTCGAGGCCCACAGCGGGCGCTGCACCTTGGCGCCCTCCGCCTCGAGGGAGCGCCAGCGGGGGGTCGAGAAGACCTCCTCGAAGGCCTGGTAGGCGAGGCGGGCGTTGGCCAGGCCCGCCTTGCCGCGCAGTGCCTTCGCCTCGTCGGTGCCGATCGCGTCGAGGCGCTTGTCGACCTCGGTGTCGACGCGGGAGACGAAGAAGGAGGCGACCGACGTGATGGTTGAGAGGTCCTTGCCGGCCTGGTGGGCGCGTTCGAGGCCCTCCAGGAAGGCGTTCATCACGCCGCGGTAGCGGTCGAGCGAGAAGATGAGCGTCACGTTGACGCTGATGCCCTCGGCGAGGGTCGCCGCGATGGCGGGCAGCCCGGCCGCCGTGGCGGGGATCTTGATGTACACGTTGGGCCGGTCGACCGCCTCGAAGAGCTTCTTCGCCTCCTCGATGGTCCGGTCCGTCTCGTGGGCCAGACGTGGGTCGACCTCGATGGACACGCGCCCGTCGACCCCGCCCGTCTGCTCGAAGATGGGCAGGAACAGGTCGCACGCGTCCCGCACGTCAGAGGTCGTGAGGTCGAAGACGATCTCCTCGGCGGACTTGCCGGCCTTCGTCAGCGCGGTGAGGTCCGCGTTGTAGCGGTCACCCTTGGACAGGGCCGCCTGGAAGATGGACGGGTTGCTCGTCACCCCGACGACGCACCGGTCCTCGATCATCTCCTTGAGGTTGCCGGTCTCGAGCCGGTCGCGCGAGAGGTCGTCGAGCCAGATGGAGACTCCGGCGTCGCTGAGGGCCTGCAGGTTCGGGTTGCTCATGCTGCTCACTTCCCCTTGCTCACGGCGGGCTTGCTCTCCGCCGTGGTCGTCGAACTGGACACGTCGGTGTCGCCACTGGACGCTCGCTTGCGTGGGTTGGTCTCGGTGATGCCGGGCGCCTCCACCGGTGCGGAGGCCGCCTTGATCGAGTCGCGCGCCGCCTTGACGACCGCGTCCGTGGTGATCCCGAACTCCCGGAAGAGGGTCTTGAAGTCGGCCGAGGCCCCGAAGTGCTCGATGCTGATGGTCCGGCCGGCGTCACCGACGAGGTCGTGCCATCCGAGGGAGACACCTGCCTCGACAGAGACCCGCGCCCGGACGTGGGGCGGCAGGACCTTCTGCTGGTAGGAGCGCGGCTGCTTCTCGAACCACTCCCGGCACGGCATCGACACGACGCGGGTCGCGGTGCCGCGCTTCTCGAGGCGCTGCGCGGCCTCGACGGCGAGCTGCACCTCGGAGCCGGTCGCGATGAGGATCACGTCCGGGCTGCCAGCACGGGACTCCTCGACCAGCACGTAGGCGCCCTTCGCGACGCCCGAGGCGTTGCCCGTCTTCGTCCGGTCGAACGTCGGCACCGGCTGACGTGTCAGGGCGAGCGCGGCCGGCCCGTTCGTGTTCGCGAGGATCGTGCCCCAGGCGGCGGCCGTCTCGTTGGCGTCCGCGGGACGCACGACGTCGAGACCGGGGATGGCGCGCAGGGCGGCGAGGTGCTCGATCGGCTGGTGCGTCGGGCCGTCCTCGCCGAGGCCGATCGAGTCGTGGGTCCACACGTAGATGACGGGCAGCTGCTGGAGGGCCGCGAGCCGGACGGCGGGTCGCATGTAGTCGGAGAAGACGAGGAACGTCGCACCGTACGGCCGGTTGAGCCCCTCGAGCGCCATGCCGTTGAGCATCATCCCCATGCCGTTCTCACGGATGCCGAAGTGGAGGGTGCGCCCGTAGGGGTTGCCCTTCCACGCCCGGGTCTGCTTGCTCGTCGGGATGAAGGAGGGCTCGCCCTCCATGGTCGTGTTGTTCGACTCGGCGAGGTCGGCCGAGCCGCCCCACAGCTCGGGCATGACGTCCTTCAGCGCGTCGAGGACCTTGCCCGACGCGGCCCGCGTCGCGATGCCCTTCTCGTCGGCCTGGAACTTCGGCAGCGCCCGCTTCAGACCGGCTGGCGGTTGCCCCGTGATGACCCGGTCCAGCAGCTCGGCGCGGTCGGGGTTGGCCTTGCGCCAGGCCCGGTAGCCCTTGTTCCACTCCCGGTGCAGTGCCTTGCCGCGCTGCACGACCTCGCGGGCCTTCTTGAGCACCGGTGGCTCGACGACGAACGACTTCTTGGGGTCGAAGCCGAGAAGCTCCTTCGTGGCGGCGACCTCGTCCGCGCCGAGGGCGGAGCCGTGGGCCTTGCCGGTGTCCTGCTTGGTGGGGGCCGGCCACGCGATGATCGTGCGAAGCACGACGAGGGTCGGCTGGTCGGGGTGCTTCTCGCCGGAACGGATCGCGGCGAGGAGGGCGTCGACGTCCTCGACGTACTCGGCACCGTTGCCGTTGCCGCGCCAGTCGACGGTCTCGACGTGCCAGCCGTAGGCCTCGAAGCGCGCCCCGACGTTCTCGGAGAACGCGATGTCGGTGTCGTCCTCGATGGAGATCTGGTTCGCGTCGTAGAAGACCGTGAGGTTGCCGAGCTCCTGGTGGCCGGCGAGCGAGCAGGCCTCGTGCGTCACGCCCTCCTGCATGTCGCCATCCGAGGCGATGACGTAGACGTGGTGGTCGAAGGGGCTGGTGCCCGGCTCGGCGTCCGGGTCGAACATGCCGCGCTGGCGCCGTTGCGCCATCGCCATGCCGACGGCCGAGGCGAGGCCCGAGCCGAGCGGGCCCGTCGTGATCTCGACGCCGGCGGTGTGGTGGACCTCCGGGTGGCCCGGGGTCTTCGATCCCCAGGTCCGGAGCGACTTGAGGTCGTCGAGGGAGAGCCCGTACCCGGACAGGTAGAGCTGGATGTACTGGGTCAGGCTCGAGTGCCCGGCCGACAGGACGAAGCGATCGCGGCCCAGCCAGGTCGGATCGGACGGGTCGTGGCGCATCACGTTCTGGTAGAGCAGGTAGGCCAGGGGGGCGAGGGACATGGCCGTGCCCGGGTGTCCGTTGCCGACCTTCTGCACCGCGTCGGCGGCGAGGACGCGTACCGTGTCAACCGCACGGATGTCGAGGTCGTTCCACCCGGCCTTCTTGGCCACGGGAGACGGGAGGGACGGATCGCGCTGGGCCAGCACGTTTTTCGTCGCTCTGCGTGTCGTCTTCGCCTTCGTCGCGGTGCTGGTCACGAACGGGTCTCCTTCTGGCAAGGGGATGCGATGCGCGTACTCCATCGAGCCTAGTCCCCGGCAGGTTCGGCAGCACATGCGGCAGGTGAGCACGGCCGGTGTGCGCCAGCCGGTCCGTCTTTCGGGCCCGTTACCCATTCCTCCGGGCAGTCCTCAGCGGGGTCCTTTCCCCGCAGAGCCAAGGGCTAGACTTTCGCGGAGTGCCGCGCGGCGGCGCCCCGTGTCGAGACAGCAATCGAGGACTCTTAGTGACAACCGTGGACCCCCGTGAGGACCTCTCGGTACTCCGAGGCCCCGGCGGCAGCGGCTTCCGGTTCCTGGCCGGTCAGTACATCTCGCTCATGAAGCCCCGCATCATCGAGCTGCTCCTCATCACAACGATCCCGGTCATGTTCCTCGCCGACGGCGGTGTGCCTGACCTCTGGCTCGTCGTCGCCACCCTCATCGGTGGGACGCTCTCAGCGGGGTCGGCCAACACCCTCAACTGCTACATCGACCGTGACATCGACGCGGTCATGCACCGCACCAGCAAGCGGCCGCTCGTCACGGGGACGGTCACCCCGGCCGGCGCCCTCGCCTTCGGCCTCGGCCTCGCCGTCGTGTCCACCCTGTGGCTCGGGTTCCTCGTCAACTGGCTCAGTGCCGGGCTCGCGCTGCTCGCGGTCCTCGGCTACGTCGTCGGCTACACCCTGATCCTCAAGCGCCGGACGAAGCAGAACATCGTGTGGGGTGGGGCGGCCGGCTGCATGCCCGTCCTCATCGGCTGGTCCTCCGTGACCAACACCGTCAGCTGGTCGGCGCTCATCCTCTTCATGGTGGTCTTCTTCTGGACGCCCCCGCACTACTGGCCGCTGTCGATGCGCTACCGCGACGACTATGCGTCCGTCGACGTGCCGATGCTGCCCGTCGTCGAGCGCTTCGTCGTGGTGGCCAAGCAGATCGTCGTCTACTCCTGGGCGATGGTGATCACGTCGCTCGCCCTCATCGTGGTCCAGCCGATGGGGTGGGTCTACACGATTGCGGCGATCGGCTCGGGCGGTCTCTTCCTCGCCGAGGCGCACCGCCTGCTGGCGAAGGCCCGGGCCGGTGCCTCCGAGAAGGTCCTCCGCCCGATGCGGCTCTTCCACTACTCGATCACGTACCTGACGCTGCTGTTCATCGGAGTCGCGATCGACCCGATCTGGCACGTCGCCCTCCCCGGCCTGCACTGACTGGCGCCCGGGCCGTTGCCGGCTCCGGGCATCCGGGCCTCCGACCCGCGCCAGGTCCAGGGGAGAACTGGCCGGGTCGACCAGCCTGTCCTGCCGCGGCCCGCGTCAGACCGGGTTGCTCCGCAGGTCCAGGACGCCGTAGGCGAGCGCCACGACGAGCGCCGTCGCGCCGAACATGTGGGCCAGCACGAGGACCTCGGGCAGCCCGGTGAAGTACTGCACGTAGCCGATGACCCCCTGCAGGACCGTGACGAGCAGGACGATGTTCCACGCACGGTTGGCTCGGCCGTCCCTGGCGGTCAGCCGGACGGCGACGAGGGTCGCGATGACCAGACCGCAGAAGAACATGACCGCATCGGCGTGCATCCATGAGACGAACCGGGGGTCGAAGCCGGTGCGCGCAGGGGTGACGGCGTCGCCGGAGTGCGGCCCGGACCC
Organism: Intrasporangium sp.; assembly: GCA_035707905.1. Lineage (GTDB taxonomy): Bacteria > Actinomycetota > Actinomycetes > Actinomycetales > Dermatophilaceae > Intrasporangium_A. The sequence continues at coordinate 5,339 of DASSTN010000166.1, read as the reverse complement.
GGTCACGATGGTGCCGAGCACGAGGACGATCGCCCCCATCGCCGCCGTGCCCCAGCCGAGCACGCGCGCGAGGGGGTGGACGAGGAGGTCTCCGGGCCCGGACTCGGTGTCCTCCGCGCCGCGCACCAGCGCCGTCGAGAGGGCGACGAGCACCATGGACAGGATGAAGTGTCCCGCGACGCTGAAGGGGTTCAGGCCGGTGCGCACCGTGATCCCGCCGAGCACGGCCTGGGCCACGACACCGCCGAGGACGCCGTAGGCGAGCCAGTGGATCCGCCGGCGCCTCGGCCAGTGCGTCACGACCGCCCAGATGGACAGCAGCGCCAGGATCCCGACCAGCCCGGTCAGGGTGCGGTTGCCGAACTCGATGAACTTGTGGATGCCCTGCTCCTGGTGGGGCACCGGCACGAACGAACCGGGCACGCACTCCGGCCACGTCGGGCAGCCCAGCCCGGAGCCGGTCAGCCGCACCACCCCGCCCGTGACGACGATGAGGCCCTCGCCGATGAGGTTGGCGAGGAGGATCGGGCGCACCCAGGAGGCGCGCACGGCAGGCAGGCGGCGAAGGTTCGCTCGGACGGTGGTCGACACGCAAAGAGGGTATGCCGCTCACCTCGCTACCGAGGAATCCGCACCTTGCGCTCCGCCTCCCCACGGGTTCGAGGTATTGGGACCCATTCCCCGGCCGCGCGAATACCTCGACCCGGAACTAGTCGCGCCAACTGAAGAAGCGGCTCGCCAGGGCGGTGCAGACGGCGCCCCAGACGACGAGGACCAGCGCCCCCGCCCAGTGGAACGACCCCTCGACGAGGGCGGCACGCAAGCCGTCGGCCAGTCCTGCGCTCGGCAGCCAGCCGGTCGCCGCCTCGGCCCAGCCCGGCAGCTGGGTGCGCGGCACGATGACCCCGCCGAGGGCGAGGAAGAGCACCCAGACGAGGTTGGCGAGGGCGAGGACCGCCTCGGCACGCAGGGTGCCGGCCATGAGGAGGGCGAGGGAGACGAAGGCCCACGTGCCGAGCACGAGGAAGAGGACGGCATACCCGATGCCGGTGAGGTCGGGACGCCACCCGAGGGCGAGGCCCAGCCCGCCCAGGACGACGACCTGGATCAGCTCGACGACGAGGGTCGCGATGACCTTGCCCGCGATGAGGCCGCCGCGGCCGAGGGGGGTCACGCCGAGGTAGCGGAGCACCGAGTAGCGCCGGTCGAAGGCGGTGGCGATGCCCTGGGAGGTGAACGACGCCGAGATGATGCAGAGGGCCAGCACCCCGGGGACGGCGAGGTCGATCCGACGACCGGTGCCCAGCGAGGGCACGCTCGACACCTTGAGCGCGACGAGGACGATGGCCGGCAGGACGAGCGAGACGAGGAGCTGCTCGCCGTTGCGCAGCAGGGTGCCCACCTCGAAACGGGACTGCGCCAGGACGCGTGCCCGTGGCGTGGCAGCCGTCGACGTCATGCCCTTCCCTTCCTGGTCAGGCCGAAGTAGAGCTCCTCCAGGGAGGTGCCGGCGGTGACCTCGTCGATCGGGCCCTCGGCGACCGTCCGCCCGGCGTTCATGATGACGAGGTGGTCCGCGAGGTGCTGGGCCTCGTCGAAGGAGTGCGTCGTCACGACGACGCTGCGCCCGGCCGCCCGCTGCTCGGTGATGATGTCCCAGACGTCGAGGCGGCCGTGGGGGTCGAGCCCGGCAGCCGGCTCGTCGAGGAAGAGCACCTCGGGACGCCCGAGGAGTGCGGCGGCGAGGGCGAGGCGCTGCTTCTGGCCGCCGGAGAGCCTGCGCACGGTCGTCCCCGCGAAGTCGGTGACCCCGAGGCGGGCCGCGACGTCGCGCACGTCGGCGGGCTCGGCGTACAGCTCGGCGAGGTGGCGCAGCAGCCGGATCGGCTTGGTCCCGTTCGGCAGGCCGCCGCTCTGCAGCATCACCCCGACCCGAGCCCGGTGGTCGGCGTCCGCCTGGGCTGGGTCGTCGCCCAGGACGCGGACGGTTCCCGAGTCGGGCCGCTGCAGTCCGACGGCGCACTCGATGGCCGTCGTCTTGCCTGCTCCGTTCGGTCCCAGCACGGCGGTGATGCGTCCCGTCGGCGCCGACCAGGTGAGCCCGTCCAGCGCCTGGACCGGCCCGAACGCACGGCGCACGTCATCGAGTGCCACCGCTGCTGTCATGACTGATGAGTCTAGGCTCTGGGGTGCACAACCCCCGGGACAGGGGGCCCACGACGACCAACCGGAGAGCACGTTCCCGTGAAGATCGACCCTGCCGCCCGGCCCTTCACCGCCATGGTGGCCCTGCCCACCCTGGTCGCAGCAGCAGCGCGGCGGCCCCGCCTCGCCGCCGGCCTGGGCCTGCTCACCGCCGGGGTCACCCTCTTCTTCCGCGACCCCGACCGCTCGCCGGACCTGGCGCCGGTCGAGGACCCCGACGTGGTGCTCGCCCCGGCCGACGGGATCGTCGTCCACGCAGGGCCCGCCCAGGCGGACGTGAGCCCGCCGGGGGAGTGGCAGCAGGTCAGCATCTTCCTGTCCCTCCTCGACGTCCACATCAACCGCGCGCCCTACGGTGGCCGGGTCCTGTCGGTGACGCACCATCCCGGCCGGTTCCTCGCCGCGTACCGGGCCGCGAGCGGGATGAAGAACGAGCGCACCGAGATCGTCGTCGAGCGTCCCTCCCCGGCGGGACCACGCCGGGTCGTCTGCCGACAGATCGTCGGCCAGCTGGCCCGCCGGATCGTGACGCGGATCGCCGCCGGCGACGAGGTCCCGACCGGTGCCCGGATCGGCCTGATGAAGTTCGGCTCGCGCATGGACGTCTTCGTGCCGATGGACGTCGTCCTGCAGGTCACCCCTCGGACCCGGGCCATCGCGGGCGAGACCGTGCTCGGTCGCTTCGGTGCCCCCGTACAGGGGTCGCTGTGACCTCGGAAAGGGCTCGCCGATCCGGCCGCCGCCGGCCCGTGCGGCCGATCCGCGGGTGGCGCCTCGTCTCGGTCTCCGGAGCCCGGGTGGTGTCCCTCCGACGGCTCGATCCGAGGGCCAGGGCACGGGTCATGCTCCCGAGCCTCTTCACGCTCGGCAACATGCTGTGCGGCTTCTCCTCGGTCCTGCTGTCCTTCCAGGGGCGGTTCGGGCTTGCGGCTGCCCTCGTCGCGGTCTCGATCGTGCTCGACATCTCCGACGGCGCGGTCGCGCGCAAGGTCGGGGCGATCACCCCCTTCGGCCTCCAGTTCGACTCGCTCGCGGACCTCATCTCCTTCGGCATCGCCCCCGCCGTCCTCGTCTACACCTGGGCGCTGCCGCAGTACGCCCACTTCGCCTGGTTCGGGGCGATGTTCTGGCTCGCCTGTGCGGCCTACCGCCTGGCCCGCTTCAACGTGACGATCGACCCACTGGCCGACAAGCGCTACTTCATCGGGCTGCCGAGCCCGGGCGCCGCCGGTGTCGTCATCGCGACCGTCTTCGCGATCGACGGCCCGCTCTACGGGTGGGCCCCGATCCTCCCGGTGGCGGCCGGCATCCTCCCGGCCGCGCTGATGGCGACCTCGTTCCGGTTCCGCTCCTTCCGGTCGCTCCTGTCGAGGGACCACCTGGCCCTCACCGGCGTCCTCGTCGCCATCGTCGTCGTGGGCCTCGTCCTCGTGCCCGGGCCGACCGGCCTCGTGCTCGCCTACGGCTACGTCCTCACCAGTCCGCTCGGCTGGATCACCGCGCCGCTCCGTCGTCGCTGGTTCGGGCCCGACGCGGTGGCGCCGCCACGCCGGCGGATGCCGTCCGTGATGCTGCCCATCCCCGACCCGGAGGCGACCGACGAGGAGGAGCTGCTCCTCGACGACGGCGACGACGCCGCATCCCGGTGAGGGACGGTAAGGCCGACCTAACTGGAGCCTCGCGCCGAATTACGTCACAATGGTGTGGTGTTTTTCGCTGAGCAGCTGCCACGAGTGGAGCGGGACGCGGACGCCGTCACGCCGCTCGAGTCGCGCACGCGCTCTCGCGTCCTGCACCTCGTGTCGACCGACGGACCGATCACGGCCGCCGAGCTCGGCCGTGAGCTCGACCTGACGCCGGCCGCCGTCCGCCGCCACCTCGACGCGCTCGTCGAGCAGGGCGCGATCGCCGAGCACGAGCCCGCTGGTGCGCGTCGAGGCCGTGGCCGTCCGGCCCGGGCCTACGTCGTCGCCGCGGCCGGCCACCGGGCCCTCGAGACCGACTACGACTCCCTCGCCGTCGAGGTGCTGCGCTTCCTCAAGGAGCAGGTCGGCAGCGGTGCGGTGTCGGAGTTCGCGCGCGAGCGGATCGCCGCCCTCGAGGAGCGGTATGCCGCTCGCCTCGCCGACGCGGGGGACGACCCCTCCGCTCGGACGGAGGCCCTCGTCACGGCGCTCACCGAGGACGGCTTCGCGGCCACGGCCCGCCCCGTCGGCGCCGGTGGCCTGACGGGCGTCCAGCTGTGCCAGGGCCACTGCCCGGTCCAGCAGGTCGCCGCCGAGTTTCCCGCCTTCTGCGAGGCGGAGACCGACGCGTTCTCGAGGCTGCTGGGCGTGCACGTGCAGCGGCTCGCGACACTCGCCGGCGGACACCACGTCTGCACGACGTTCATCCCGACTGCCGAGCTGGCCCGGAAGGCGCGGGCGGGTTCGGCTGTTGACCAGGAGACCGATCACACAACGGAAGGGTTCTCTTCATGAGCACCAACATCGAAGAGCGCAATCCGGGTCTGAAGGACCTCGGGCGCTACGAGTACGGCTGGGCCGACAGCGACGTCGCCGGCGCCTCGGCCCGCCGCGGGCTCAATGAGGAGGTGGTCCGGGACATCTCCGCGCGCAAGGGCGAGCCGGAGTGGATGACGAAGCTGCGCCTCAAGGCCCTCACCCTCTTCGAGCGCAAGCCGATGCCGGCCTGGGGGGGCCAGCCGTCCCTGAACGAGATCGACTTCGACTCGATCCACTACTACATCAAGCCGACCGAGAACCAGGCCGAGTCCTGGGAGGACCTGCCGCCGGACATCAAGGACACCTGGGACAAGCTCGGGATCCCGGAGGCGGAGAAGAAGTACCTCGCCGGCGTCGGCGCGCAGTACGAGTCCGAGGTCGTCTACCACAAGCTGCAGGAGGAGCTGACCCGCCAGGGCGTCGTCTTCCTCGACACCGACACGGCGCTGCGCGAGCACGAGGAGCTCTTCAAGCGCTACTTCGGGACGATCATCCCGCAGAACGACAACAAGTTCGCGGCGCTCAACTCGGCCGTCTGGTCGGGCGGCTCGTTCATCTACGTGCCGCCGGGCGTGCGGATCGAGCTGCCGCTGCAGGCGTACTTCCGGATCAACGCCGAGAACATGGGCC
>DASSTN010000165.1:0-2733 GCA_035707905.1 Intrasporangium sp. | reverse complement strand
CAGGCCGTCTCGCACGTCGACGCAGAGCTGCGCGAGGAGCTGCTCGACCTGTGGGTGGCGGTCAACGCCGGCGGGGGAGCGGTCGGCTTCGTCGGCTCGGCCCCGCGTGACGAGGTGGCTGCGCGCCTCGACGCGCACCTGGCGACCGTGAGCGCGGGCGGGTCGGTCCTCGGCGTGATGCGCGACCCGGGGGGCGTGCTGCGCGGCGTCGGCTTCTGGGAGCACGTCGATACGCTCCCATTGGCGCGCACCGCCACCCTTAAGCGGTTCATGGTCGACCCGCTGGTGCAGGGCCGCAACCTCGGTCGCGTCCTGCTCGGGGGCCTCGTGGCGCTCGTCCGGGGCGAACGGCCATCCGTCGTGACCCTTCAGCTGGACTATCGAAGTGGTACGGGCGTGGGGGACTTCTACGAGTCCTGCGGCTGGACCGAGGTCGGCCGGATCCCGCGGTCCCTCTGGCTCGGCGGCGACGACTACCGCGACGACGTCCTCATGGCGCGCCGCGTCGACGCCGGTCCGCTCGTGCTCGACGGGCGCCGCTGACCACCTCGCTCCCGCAGCGGAGGTGCTGCGGTGGCCGAGGGGCCGCCGCAGCACCGCACGCGCTCGGCATCGTCGCCCTCAGCTGAGACCGACGATGCCGCCGTCCTCCGTCACGTCGATGCGCTCGGCGTTCGGCGACGTCGGCAGCCCCGGCATCGTGTTCATGTCCCCGCAGATGGCGTAGACGTAACCGGCACCCACGGCGGCCCGGACCTCCCGCACCGGCATCCGCCAACCCCGTGGGGCGCCGAGCAGGGTCGGGTCCGAGGAGAGCGACAGGTGCGTCTTCGCGATGACGACGGGCAGGTCGCCGAAGCCGAGGTCCTCGTACTCCCGGAGCGCCTTCGCCGCGGCGGGGGAGAGGTCGATGCCGTCGGCGCCATACACCTGCGTCGCGATGCGCTCGATCTTGTCGGCGAGGGGCAGGTCGAGCGGGTAGAGGAAGTCGAAGTGGCTCTCCTGCTCGCACGCCTCCATGACGACCTCCGCGAGATCCTCGGCGCCCGCCCCGCCCTCGGCGACGTGCCGGGTCACCGCACAACGCACCCCGAGGCGCTCGCAGGTGGCACGCACGACGTCGTGCTCGCTGTCGTGGTCCTCCGGGAACGCGTTGATCGCAACGACCGGCTCGATGCCGAACCTGCGGATGATCGCGATGTGCTGCTCGAGATTCGGGATTCCGGCCCTGACGTCGTCGGGCGACTCGTCGAGCAGGCCCTCGGGGAGCGGGTTGCCGGGGCGGATCCGGAAGCGACCGGAGTGGGCCTTGAGGGCCCGAACCGTCGCGACGATCACGGCCGCATCGGGCACGAGCCCGCCGACCCGGCACTTGACGTCGAAGAACCGCTCGGCCCCCATGTCCGCCCCGAACCCTGCCTCGGTGACGACGTAGTCGGCGCGGCGGATGGCGACGAGGTCCGCCATGACGGACGAGGTGCCGGTCGCGATGTTCCCGAACGGCCCACAGTGCACGATCGCCGGCCCGCCCTCGAGGGTCTGGAGCAGGTTCGGCTTCAGCGCGTCCTTGAGGATGACCGCCATGGCGCCAGCCGCGCCGAGGTCGTCGGCGGTCACGCTCTTGCCCTCGGTGGTGTAACCGACGACGATCCGGCCGAGCCGCAGCCGGAGGTCCTCGAGCGAGGTCGCAAGGGTCAGCAGGACCATGACCTCACTGGCCGCGGTGATGTCGAAGCCCGTCTCGCGGGGGACGCCGTCCGCGCGGGCACCGAGCCCGACCACGACGTGGCGCAGCGCCCGGTCGTTGACGTCGAGCACCCTGCGCCAGGTGATGTTGCGGACGTCGAGGTCGAGCGAGTTGCCGTGGTGCAGGTGGTTGTCGACCATCGCGGCGAGCAGGTTGTGCGCCGCGGTGACCGCGTGGAAGTCGCCGGTGAGATGCAGGTTGAGCCGCTCCATCGGGATGACCTGGCTGAGGCCACCTCCCGCCGCGCCACCCTTGATGCCGAACGTCGGCCCCATGGACGGCTGGCGCAGGGTGACGACGGCACGCTCCCCGAGCCGCTGCAGCGCCTGTCCCAGGCCGACGACCGTCGTCGTCTTGCCCTCGCCGAGCGGGGTCGGCGTGATCGCGGTGACCACGACGTACTTCGCGGTATGCCGCTGGGTCGGCTCATCGAGGACGGCGAGGTCGATCTTCGCGACGTCGCGCCCATACGGCTCGAGGTGCTCGGGGGTGATGGCGAGGTCGGCGGCGACGTCGTCCATCGGGCGCAGGGTCGCCGCGCGCGCGATGTCGAGGTCGGTGGGCAGAGGCGTGGTGGTCATACCCCCGATCCAACGCCGTTGCGGAGCGGGGAGACAGGGCAACGCCGGGAGTGACTGCAAGATCACGTCGAAGGGCCCCTGCCCGCTCAGGGGCCCTTTCCGACTACCTGGCAACGCGATGCTCTCGAGGGTGCACTCTCGGTCGTTCGGATGCTGCTCTCGAGCGGGCAGGACCGCGTCAGAGAAGGGGGCGGACGGAGGCGTAGCCGTCGCGAACGACCGAGCAGGGCACGTCGTACCGCTTCGTCATCGCGTCCCCGGGTGCGAACCTCGGCCAGCTCGCCGAGCCGGTCCGGACGAACTCCACGACATCGCAGTGGAGCTCGTGGCCGAGGTCCCGAGGTGGTTCGTCGCCAAGCATCTCCGGCACGCGCTCCGCCTCGAGGTTGTCGAAGACGAGGGGTA
>DASSTN010000164.1:0-10094 GCA_035707905.1 Intrasporangium sp. | reverse complement strand
CGGCGGCGTCATCGTGGGTTCGACCGTCATGCCCGACTGGGGCATGTTGTCGTCCGGGGTCTCGAGCCTGCATGGCGTGACGAGGAGTCCCTGGGATCCTGCCCTCACGACCGGCGGGTCGAGCTCGGGCGCCGGGGCGGCGGCTGCTGCCGGATACGGCCCGCTCCACGTGGGCACCGACATCGGCGGCTCGATCCGGCTGCCCGGCACATGGCTCGGGCTCTCCACCCTCAAGCCGTCCGCCGGCCGGGTGCCGCTCGACGCGCCCTACTTGGGCCGGGTCGCCGGGCCGATCGCGAGGTCCGCTCGGGACGCAGCGCTCCTGCTCACCGTCATCAGCAGGCCCGACCCGCGCGACTGGACGAGCCTGCCACCCCTCGACCTGACGGCGCCGCTGTCGGACCTGGCGCTCGATGTGACCCGGCTGCGGATCGGCCTGCTCCTCGACGCCGGGGCGGGCCTGTCGCTGGAGGGGGACATCCGACGGGCTGTGACGGCCGCCGGGGCGGTCTTCGCCGACGCGGGCGCTGAGGTCGAGCTCGTGGCCCCCTTCGTCACCGACGCGATGCTGACCGGTCTCGACGAGTTCTGGCGCGTCCGGTCGCTCGTCGACTTCCTGGCCCTGCCCGACGAGCGCAGGCAACGGGTGCTGCCGTTCATCCAGCGGTGGGTGCAGCGCGCGGCCGACGTCTCCGGCACGGCTTTGATGCGGGACTACGCAGGCATCGCAGCCCTGCAGCAGGCAACGGCCGCCGCGACGGAGCCCTTCGACCTCGTCCTGTCGCCCGTTGCGCCGATGTCGGCGTTCCCGGCGGAGTGGCCGATGCCCTGGGGGCCGGACGCCGACCTGGGCATGGCCCACATCGCCTACACCGCGCCCTACAACATGACGGGGCAGCCTGCGGCGACGACGAACTGCGGCTTCACCCCCGACGGGCGCACGATCGGCCTGCAGATCGCGGGACGGCGCTTCGACGACGTCGGGGTTCTCAGGGCCGCCCACTGGTTCGAGGAGCATGCGGGGCCATCGCCGCGGCCCCGGTGGCCCCACCCTGCGTGAGGGTCGTCAAACCTTCTACGAATTGCCGGTTGCGCTTGTCAGATGTGGCCTGCCTGCGTTGGGTCCCTTGGGCGTGTTTCGCCATGCTTCACGCCCCGTTCACCCCTCTCACCTCCGATTTGGTGGACGATGTCCCCGGCTGGGTCTAGGTTGACGAATCTCCCCGCCGTACGGCGCGGAGATGCAGTGCGACTCACCCTCGGCCTCCCTCCTGTGGAGCCCGTTTACGCCGAAAGCAGGTCACACCCGTGTCCAAACCCAGATGCCTGACCGCCGGGTCGGGCGTTCTTGCCCTCGTCGGAGGGCTTCTCGTCGGGGTACCGACGAGCGCGCACGCCGCGGTCGATCCCGCGGCGCAGGTTGTCATCAACGAGGTCTACGGAGGCGGCGGCAACACCGGCGCCACTTACAAGAACGACTTCATCGAGCTCATCAACAAGGGCACGACGCCAGCCGACGTGTCCGGCTGGTCGGTCCAGTACGCGGCGGCAGCCGGGACGAACTGGAGCGGGGTGGCGAGCCTCAAGGGGTCGATCGCGCCGGGGAAGACCTATCTGGTCTCGCTCGCGAGCGGCGGCGCGGTCGGCGCCGATCTCCCGACGCCCGACGCGACCGGCTCAATCAACATGTCGGCAGCGAGCGGCAACGTCGCCCTCGCGCGAGTCCAGACCCCGCTGTCCTGCCAGACGACCGCCTGTGCGACGGCGGCAGACGTCATAGACCTCGTCGGTTACGGGTCCGGGGCTGCCTTCGCCGGCGCCCCAGCACCCGGGCACTCCAACACGACGTCCACGGCGCGTGACGCGTCCGCGACGAACACCGCCAACAACAAGGCCGACTTCACGGCCGGGGCGCCGACGCCGCAGAACAGCGGCACGACGGGTGGCGGCGGCGGGGGCGACGCGGGCACGCTGACGATCGCTGAGATCCAGGGCACCGGGGCGGCCTCGCCGAAGGCCGGCTCGTCGGTCACGACCAAGGGCGTCGTCACGGCGGCCTATCCCACGGGCGGGTTCAACGGCTACGTCATCCAGACCCCGGGGACCGGCGGCGACCTCGACCTCGCCTCGCACCAAGCCTCCGACGCGCTCTTCGTCTTCTCCTCGGCCACCGTCGGCCAGGTCAAGGTCGGGGACTACGTGCAGGTCACCGGCACCGTCTCGGAGTTCAACGGGCTGACCGAGATCACCGTGCCGTCGAGCGGCCTGACGAAGCTGAGCGAGGCCGTCCCTGCACCCAAGCCGGTCACGAACACCTGGCCCGCCACGGACGCGCAGCGGGAGTCGATCGAGTCGATGCTCTTCGCCGGCTCCGGCACCTACACGATCTCCAACACCTACTCGACCAACCAGTACGGCGAGGTCGGCCTCGCGATCGGCGACGCGCCGCTCATGCAGCCGACCGACGTCGCCCGGCCGAGCAGTGCGGAGGCCGCTGCGGTCGCGGCGGACAATGCCGCGCGCGGTGTCACCCTCGACGACGGGGCCTCGACCAACTTCCTGTCCTCGGCGAACAGTGGCCTCACACCGCCGTACGTCTCCCTCGACAAGCCGCTGCGCGTCGGAGAGAAGGTCACCTTCGTCGACCCGGTCGTCGTCGACTACCGCAACGGCGGCTGGAAGCTCAACCCCACCGCGCCGATGATGGCGAGCCAGCCGGACGCCTACCCGGTCAGCTGGACCAACAACCGGGCTGACGCCCCAGCGGATCTGGGCGGTGGCGACCTCAAGGTCGCGTCCTTCAACGTCCTCAACTACTTCACCACCCTCGGCAAGGACTTCGGGGGGTGCACCCCCTACACCGACAGGGCGGGGAACGGCATCACGACCAAGTCCTGCAGCAACCCGGATGGCCCGCGGGGCGCCTGGGATGCGGCAAGCCTGGCGCGACAGCAGGTCAAGATCGTCAACGCGATCAGCGCGCTGGACGCCGACGTGGTGGGCCTCATGGAGATCGAGAACTCGGTCAAGCTCGGCGAGCCTGCGGACGAGGCGGTCTCGACCCTCGTCGCCGCCCTCAACGCGAAGGCCGGCCGGACGGCCTGGGCCTACGTCCCGTCGTCGGCGGACCTGCCGCCGGTCAGCGAGCAGGACGTCATCACCAACGCCCTCATCTACCGCGTCGACTCCGTCAAGCGTCTGGGCGACTCTCACGCCCTGGGCAACCAGAGCGGCAGCGGCCAGGCTTTCGCCAACGCCCGCGAGCCGATCGCCCAGGCGTTCACGCCGAAGGGCGGGGGCACGCCGTTCGCAGTCGTCGTGAACCACTTCAAGTCGAAGGGCTCGGCCGGTCCCTGGCCGGGCGACGCGGACACGGGTGACGGGCAGGGAGCCTCGAACGAGTCCCGGGTGCGTCAGGCGCGGGCCCTCGTCGCCTGGATCCCGACCCTGCAGCAGCAGACGGGAGCCGACGACTTCTTCCTCGCCGGTGACTTCAACTCGTACACCCAGGAGGACCCGATGAAGGTCCTCTACGACGCCGGCTGGGCTGACATGAACAGCCACTTCGCGACGAGCAAGCAGTCCTACAGCTTCGGTGGGATGAACGGCTCGCTCGACCACGTCCTCGCCAACCCGTCCGCCGTGAAGCGGACGACGGGCGCCGACATCTGGAACATCAACGCGCCGGAGTCGATCGCCCTCGAGTACAGCCGGTACAACTACCACGGCACTCTCTTCTACGACGAGAGCCCCTACCGGTCGAGCGACCACGACCCCGTCGTCGTCGGCTTCAACTCGGGCGCCAAGGCGCAGCACAAGGTGCAGATCCTCGGCATCAACGACTTCCACGGGCGCATCCAGGCCGACGGCCAGGCGGCCGGCGCGGCGGTCCTGGCCGGGGCAGTGCAGCAGCTGCGCGACCAGGAGCCGAACACCGTCTTCGCGGCGGCCGGTGACCTCATCGGCGCCTCGACCTTCGAGTCGTTCATCGCGCACGACAAGCCCACGATCGACGCGCTCAACGCGGCCGGTCTCGACGTCTCGGCCGTGGGCAACCACGAGTTCGACCAGGGCTACGACGACCTCGTGAACCGCGTCATGGCACCCTACGACCCCGTCAGCAACCCCAACGGGGGCGCCACGTGGAAGTACATCGGGGCCAACGTCAAGATCAAGGGCTCGACGAACCCGGCCATCGACGCCACGTGGGTCAAGGACTTCGGCGGCGTCCAGGTCGGCTTCATCGGCGCGGTGACCGAGCACCTGCCCGAGCTCGTCTCCCCCGCCGGCATCTCGAAGATCGACGTCGTCGACATCCCGACTGCGGTGAACGAGGAGGCCGACAAGCTCAGGGCCGACGGCGTGGACATCATCGTCCTGCTCGTCCACGAGGGCGCCCCGACGAGCTCCTGCGACTCGGTCACCGGAGACAACGACTTCGGCAAGATCGTCAAGGGTGTCAACCCGAACGTAGACGCCATCATGTCCGGCCACACGCACCTGACCTACAACTGCAAGGTCCCGGTTGATGCGTGGAAGTCCGAGGGCCGTGCCGTCACGGACCGTCCGGTCGTCTCGGCCGGCCAGTACGGCTACAACCTCGACCAGCTGGTCTACACCACGGACGCCGACGGCAAGGTCACGGCGGTCGAGTCGAACACGATCGCCCTCACCACCAACGTCGCCGGCACCTGGCAGGCCAACTATGCTGCCGTCCCCGCCGTCGCGGACCTGGTGAAGAAGGCAGTCAACGACGCGAAGGTGCTCGGCGCGAAGGAGCTCGGCCAGATCGGCGGGGCCTTCAACCGGGCCAAGGTTCCGAGCACTGGCAAGGACGGACAACCGACCCTTGCAGAGAACCGTGGCGGCGAGTCCACCCTGGGCAACCTCGTCGCCGAGGCGCAGCGCTGGGCGACGGAGTCCACCACGACCGGTGGCGCCCAGATCGCGTTCATGAACCCGGGCGGTCTCCGCGCGGACATGCTGGGCTCCAACCCGAGCAGCTACCCGACCGCGCTCACGTACCAGCAGGCGGCGACGGTCCAGCCGTTCGCCAACACGTTGGTCAACATGCGGCTCACGGGTGACCAGATCAAGACGGCGCTGGAGCAGCAGTGGCAGCCGGACGGGGCATCCCGCCCCGTCCTGCGCCTCGGCATCTCCAAGGGGTTCACCTACACCTATGACCCCAGCGCCGCCAAGGGCTCGCGGATCACCGGGATGTGGCTCAACGGCCTGCCGATCGACAGCACGGCGAGCTACTCGGTGACGGTCAACTCCTTCCTGGCATCCGGTGGCGACAACTTCTTCGAGTTTGCCAACGGCACCAGCAAGAAGGACACCGGCCAGACCGACCTGCAGGGCATGGTGGACTACATGGCGGCGGTCGCCAAGGACATGCCGCTCCCGGTCGACTACAGCCAGCGCTCGGTCGGGGCCAGCTTCCCGGCGGATGCACCGAGCAGCTACAAGGCCGGTGACAGCGTCACGTTCCGGCTGTCGTCCCTCGCGATGAGTGCCCCCGGCGACAAGCAGGACAGCGAGGTCTCCGTCAAGGTCGGTGACCGAGTCCTCGGCACGGCCCCGGTGGACAACACCATCGGCACCACGGCTGCCGACGAGTACGGCACGGCGTCCGTGACGGTCACGCTTCCCGCGGACCTACCCGGCGGCGCCACGACGCTGACCATCAGCGGAGCCACGACCGGCACGTCGGTGAACCTGCCGGCGATCCTCGTCGAGGCCGCGCCGACCTCGGATGTCGTCGTCGGGCTGTCCGCCAAGGACGCGACCTACGAGCAGGGCAAGGGCAGCGGTGCCAAGCTGACCGCCGAGGTGCGCGACGCCACGGGCAAGGCCGTCAGGTCGGGCACCGTGTCCTTCTACGAGGGAGGCACCCTGCTCGGGACGGTCGTCCTCAAGGGCGGCGGCGGCAGGGCCGACTTCGCCGTCGCGAAGGACGCCGCGCTCGGCGAGCACGTCATCACCGCCGTGCACACCGACGCCGACGGCGTGGCGAGCAAGCCGAGCAACGCCGTGACCATCACCGTGGTCGCGGGCAAGAAGGTCGGCCGCTGATCGCGATCAGCGTCCGATGACGCGGACCGGCCGGCGTTCCCGCGGGACGCCGGCCGGTTCGCTTGCCCAAGGCTGACGGCCGTTCAGAGTCACGCGGCCCTGCTCCGGCGCCCCTGCGACCAGGCCTGTGGACAACGCGCGACGCCCCACCGCCGCTCCCGGCATGCTCCTGACATGGGATTCCAGGACCTGCCCCGGGGATGGGCCGAGCGACCGATCACCGACCCGGTCATCTTCGAGGACGTCATCGACCTCGTCGTCCCTGAACGGTCACGGTCGGAGGGGGCGATCTACCTGCTCCTGACGCATCCGGACGGGCGCCTGCTGCAGCCGCTCGCGAGGCCCGAGGGCCGGTCCGGCGAGCCCTCCCCTGAGGACGCTCGCCGCTGGTCGGCGCTCCTGCAGGAGCTGGCCGAGCACGGCACCCGCTCGCTCGTCATCGTCCTGGCCCGGCCCGGCGCCTCCGAGCTCACCCCCGAGGACGAGGCGGCACTGCGCCTACTCGAGGCCGCAGCCGACGCGGCCGGCATCATCCTGCACGGCCAGGCAATGGCAACGCCCAGCGGGATCCTCACTCTGCGCCCGCCCCGCTCCGACGAGCTGTCCCGTCCCGCCTGACGAAGCGGCATACCGCTCCCTTGAGGAAAGTGAAATACCGCCCGGCTGAGCGCCCGCCCGCTTGGGCGCCCCTCGTCCCCGTCGAGCGACTGGCTTCAAGGACCCCTGGCTCAGCCCTCCGGCGCCGCGTGGCAGACCGCTTCGACGTTGTTGCCGTCGGGGTCGCGGACGAAGGCGCCGTAGTAGCCGGGGTGGTACTCCGGCCAGAAGCGGGGCTCGTGCAACGACTCGGCCCCGAGCCCCACCGCTGCCTCGTGGAAGGCCCGCACGTGCTCGGCGTCCGCAGCCCGGAACGCAACGTGGATCTCCCGGTTCGGCTCCGGCCCGTCCCAGGACGAGATCCAGAAGGCCGGGTTGCCCTCGGTGCCGTAACCGATGGCCTGCCCGAAGTCCAGCTGCCGGCTGAAGCCGAGGACACCGAGCACCGTGTCGTAGAACTGCGCGCTGGTCTCCAGGTCGGAACAGTTGATCCCGAAGTGATCGATCATGGCCCGACCGTACCGGCGCACGCCCACATCGGCAGACGGTCGGAAGCAACCGGCTGGTAGCCATTGATCTTGCACCGGTTGCCTGATCTATTGGGATACGTCAGATGGGTTCGGCCCATCCGGGGCCGTCCCGCTCCTCCGGAGGTTGCCCATGACCAGTACGACGGAGTCCATCCCCGACAAAGCGCAGACCCCGGCGGTGCACGCGAGCCGCACGGTCCCCGCCGCGCCTGAGCAGGTGTGGCAGCACCTGATCAGCAGCGAGGGCGTGCAGGCACTGCTCGGCCCGGGCGCTTCACTCGGCAGCAAGGGAGAGTCGTGGCACAGCGACGAAGGGCCGCACGGCGTGGTCCGCTCCTACCACCCCCTCGAGCAGATCCGCGTCTCGTGGCACGCGGACGACGATGCGCCCGCCTCACTCGTCGACCTGCAGCTCGCGCCCGACGGTGACGGGACGCGCATCGACCTCGTCCACGAGCACGCCGACGATCCCGGGCTGAAGGCCCGTTGGGACGGCGCCCTGGAGCGGCTCGCCTCCGGGCTCGCCTGACCCGAAGACCCCCATCTCCCCGGCGCTACCGCGCCCCCGACTCCCGTATGCCGCTCACCCGGCGGCCGCTGTTCCCTGCCCACTGTCGCCGGCAGCTCCCGCGGCACCCCCACTCCCCCGCCCGGGTCACCGCGGCGAAGCAGCCCACGGCACAATGCTCTGGCGCAGGTCGACCCCAGCCGGGGGCGACGTCGGCTCGAGAGGGAGTGGCAGTGGGAGTGCAGTCGGTCGAGGCCCGGATCGCGGAGGAGCTCGGCGTCGGGGGCGGTCAGGTCTCGGCGGCCGTCGCCCTGCTCGACGGGGGCGCGACCGTGCCGTTCGTCGCGCGCTACCGCAAGGAGGCGACCGGCGGCCTCGACGACGCCCAGCTGCGGACCCTCGAGGAGCGTCTTGGCTACCTGCGTGAGCTCGAGGACCGGCGTGCCGCGGTGCTCGAGTCGATCCGCGAGCAGGGCAAACTGACGCCCGAGCTCGAGGCGCAGGTCCGCAGCGCCGATACCAAGGCCCGGCTCGAGGACGTCTACCTCCCCTACAAACCGAAGCGCCGGACCAAGGGACAGGTTGCCCGCGAAGCGGGCCTGGAGCCACTCGCCGAGACCCTGCTGAGCACTCCGGCCACGGACCCGGAGACGGAGGCAGCGGCATACGTCGACGCGGAGCGCGGGGTCACGGACGCGGCTGCGGCACTCGACGGTGCACGCGCGATCCTCGTCGAGCGGTTCGCCGAGGACGCCGACCTCGTCGGCGAGCTGCGCGAGCTGATGTGGTCGCAGGGCCGCCTCGTCTCGAGCGTCCGCGACGGCAAGGAGACGGACGGAGCGAAGTTCGCCGACTACTTCGACTTCGCCGAGCCGCTGACCAGGCTGCCCTCGCACCGGATCCTCGCGATGTTCCGGGGCGAGAAGGAGGACGTCCTCAGCGTCAGCATCGACCCGCTGCCCGCGTCGGACGAGCCGCCCAAGGGGCCGACGACCTACGAGCGCCGCATCGCACGACGGTTCGGGATCGAGGACCTCGGCAGGCCGGCGGACCGCTGGCTCGGCGACACGGTCCGCTGGGCCTGGCGCACCAAGATCCTCGTGCACCTCGGCATCGACCTGCGCATGCGGCTGCGCCAACAGGCCGAGGAGGAGGCGGTGCGCGTCTTCGCCGCCAACCTGCGCGACCTGCTCCTCGCCGCCCCGGCCGGCACCCGCGCCACCATGGGACTCGACCCCGGCTTCCGCACCGGCGTCAAGGTCGCCGTCGT
This sequence comes from Intrasporangium sp., assembly GCA_035707905.1. Taxonomy (GTDB): domain Bacteria; phylum Actinomycetota; class Actinomycetes; order Actinomycetales; family Dermatophilaceae; genus Intrasporangium_A. Next base: position 1,111 of record DASSTN010000164.1, on the reverse strand, counting down.
CGACCCGACCGGCAAGGTCGTCGCGACCGACGTGATCCACCCTCACGTGCCGCAGAACCAGTGGGACCGCTCGATCGCGACCCTGGCCGGTCTGGCCGCCAAACACCACGTCGAGCTCGTCGCCATCGGCAACGGCACGGCATCCCGCGAGACCGACCGGCTCGTGGGCGACCTCGTGAAGCGCCACCCGGAGCTGCGGCTGACCAAGGCGATCGTCTCGGAGGCCGGCGCATCCGTCTACTCGGCGTCCGCATATGCGTCCGGTGAGCTGCCCGACCTCGACGTGTCGCTGCGCGGCGCCGTCTCGATCGCCCGGCGCCTGCAGGACCCGCTCGCCGAGCTCGTCAAGATCGACCCGAAGTCGATCGGCGTCGGGCAGTACCAGCACGACGTCTCGCAGACGGCCCTGAGCCGCTCACTCGACGCGGTCGTCGAGGACTGCGTCAACGCCGTGGGCGTCGACGTCAACACCGCCTCGGCTCCCCTGCTGACCCGGGTCTCCGGGATCACGGCGGGGCTGGCCGAGACGATCGTCGCGCACCGGGACGCGAACGGGCCGTTCCGCACCCGGACAGCACTGAAGGACGTGCCGCGCCTCGGGCCGAAGGCGTTCGAGCAGGCAGCCGGCTTCCTGCGGATCCCCGGCGGCGACGACCCCCTCGACTCCTCCAGCGTCCACCCGGAGGCCTACCCGGTCGTGCGTCGGATCCTGGCGGCGAGCGGCCACCAGCTGCCGGACCTGATCGGGAACACCACGGCGCTCCGGGCGATCCGCCCGACCGACTTCGTCGACGACACCTTCGGCCTGCCGACCGTCACCGACATCCTCGCCGAGCTCGAGAAGCCCGGCCGGGACCCGCGTCCGGCCTTCACGACCGCGACGTTCGCCGAGGGCGTCGAGAAGCTCTCCGACCTGCGGCCGGGGATGCGGCTCGAGGGTGTCGTCACCAACGTCGCGGCCTTCGGCGCGTTCATCGACGTGGGTGTCCACCAGGACGGGCTCGCGCACGTCTCGGCCCTGTCCGACCGGTTCGTCAAGGACCCCCGCGAGGTCGTCAAGCCGGGTGACGTCGTCAAGGTCAAGGTCCTCGACGTCGACATCCCCCGCAAG
>DASSTN010000163.1:0-4992 GCA_035707905.1 Intrasporangium sp. | reverse complement strand
GGACTCGTCGAGGTCGAGGACGGCGACGGCATGGCCCTCCTCGGCGAGGCGCTTCGCGACGGCGGCGCCGATGCCGCGCGCGGCTCCCGTGACGATGGCGGTGCGGGGGGTCTGTGCGTTCACTGGTTCTCCTCGGGTGGGACCGGTCAGGCCGAGCGGTTCGGGTCGGTCGGTGGGGCCGGTTGGGTCGGCCGGGTGGTGGACTCGAGCTTCTGCTCGAGCTTGTTCATGCCGTCGAGCCACGCGTCGGTGTCGGTGGCTCTACGGATGTAGTAGTCCCGCACCTCGGCGTGCGGGAGGATCAGCGCCTCGCGGGTCCCGAGCCCGCGCCATACGGCATGGGCAACCTGCTCGGGGGTGAGGGCCGCGTCATGACTCAGCAGGCCGGCGAGCGGCCCGGACTGCTCGAGGATGCGGGTCTGCACGCCCTGCGGGCAGACCGCCTGGGCGATGACGCCGCGGTGCCGGTACGTCGCATTGAGCCACTCCACGAGCGCGACGGCCGCGTGCTTGGTCACGGAGTAGGGCGCGTCGCGCAGCATCGTCAGGAGGCCGGCTGCCGACGCGGTGACGACGAAGCGGCCGCCGCCGCGCTCGAGCCAGCCGGGCACGAGCCGCCGGGCCGCGCGGACGTGGGCCATGAGGTTGACGTCGAGGATTCGGGCCCAGTCCGCGTCGGCGGTGTCGAGGCCACCCATGCGGGCGAAGCCTGCGTTGCCGAAGAAGGCGTCGATGGCACCGAGGTGTTCCTCGGCGGCGCCGATGAGGGCCTCGACGCCCGCGTCGGTCGCCACATCGGCGACGACCGGGTGCGCGCCGAGCTCCACGGCGGTCCGGGCCAGCTCGCCGGCATCGACGTCGGAGACCACGACCTGCCAGCCCTCCGCGACGAGGCGGGCCGCGATCGCCCGGCCGATGCCACGTGCGGCACCCGTCACCACGGCTCGAGTGGCGTGGAGCTCCGGCACGGCGGTTCCTTTGACGTGGGCGATTGCGGCGGACATGAGCGCTTGCTTACCATGACGAGTCAGCGCGTGGTTCGTCAAGCCCCTGTGGGCCACGTCATCCCAGGGAGCGGCACGAAGGAGGCCGGGTGCAGCGACACGGTGCGAGCGAGCCGACGGCGGCCCAGCAGCGGATCCTCGACGCGGCGGCCGTGTGCTTCGGCGAGCGCGGCTTCCACGGGACGACGACCCGAGACATCGCCAAGCAGGCGCAGCTGTCCCCCGCCGTTCTCTACGTGCACTACCCGACGAAGGAGGACGTCCTCTACGAGATCTCCCGGGCCGGCCATGTCGCCGCGCTCGACATCCTCCGCGCGGCCGCCGCCCGGGGCAGCACGCCGACGGAGCGGCTCGGCGAGCTGGCCCACGACTTCGCCCTCTGGCACGCCCGGAGCCACGCCGTCGCCCGGGTCGTCAACTACGAGCTCGGCGCGCTGACGCCCGAGCACTACGAGGAGATCGCGAGCCTGCGCCGGCAGATGGAGCAGGTGACGCGCGACGTCCTCGAGGCCGGACTCGTCACCGGCGAGTTCGCCCTGGCCAACCCGTCCCTGACGGCGCTCGCCGTGCTGAGCCTCAGCGTCGACCTCGGTCGCTGGTTCCGCACGACGGGCACGTGGCAGCCCGAGGACATCGCGAAGCACTACCGCGAGCTCGCGATCCGGATGGTCGCCGCGCGCTGAGCGCGTCGGAATTCAGCGGTGGCGCAGCCTCCTGGGACAGGATCGGGGGCATGATCGGGTTCGCCGCCGCCATCGCCGGCACCCTCCTCTACGGGGTGGCGTCCGTTGCCCAGTCGTATGCCGCTCAGCGAGCGAGCGGGGCCGCCGTCCTTCGCCATCCGGTGTACCTCGCCGGGCTGGCCTGCGACCTGCTCGCCTGGGTCGCCTCGCTCGTGGCCCTGCGGTCCCTGCCGCTCTTCGCCGTCCAGTCGCTGCTCGCCGGGTCGCTCGCGGTGACGGTGGTCCTCGCGGCGCTCGTCCTGCGCGTCCCGGTCCGCCCGGCTGGGCGCGTCGCGACCGCCGGCGTCGTCGTCGGGCTGGTCCTCGTCTCGTGGTCGGCGGGCGCTGAGTCGACCCGGGCCGCACCGGGGTGGTTCGTCGCCCTGCTCGGCGGACTGCTGGTCGCCGTCGTCGCCGCCGGGGTCGCGCTCTATCACCGGGGTGGGTCGATCGCCCTCGCCGCCGTGGCGGCCCTCGGCTTCTCGGGCGCGGCGCTGGCGGCGCGGGCGCTCGCCTCGGTGCCACTGGGGCTGGTCGACCTGGTCACCGACCCCGTGGCGTGGATGGTCGTGGCCTTCGGGGTGGTCGGCGCCGTCCTCTATGCCCGCTCCCTGGAGCGTGGCGAGGTCGGGCCCGCGACCGCGGCGCTGTGGGTCATCGAGGTGATCGTGCCCGGTGGCCTCGGCGTCCTGGTGCTCGGCGACACCGTGCGGCCCGGCACGACGGTTCCGGCCCTGGCCGGTGTCGCCCTGGCGGTTGCCGGGACGGTGGTGCTCGCCCGGTCCGGCGCCGGCGAGCCGAGCCATCCGCCGACCGGCGACTGAGGGTCTCTGGCCGGCCGATGCTCCTTGCCTGGCCGAGGAACACCCCTCTGGCGGGTCCGGGGGCTGGCTGACGAGCAATCCTCTGCCGGGTCCGGGGCGATGTGCGGGGATCGGGGACGGCTCAGGGTGCGGTCAGGGGTGACCCCCATGGCCGCGCCCACCTGGACGGGAGAGGCTGGGGACATGACGAACCAGACCTCTCCCGCGGCTCAGCGTCTCGATGGGTTCTACCGGGCGCTGCACCGGTCCGGCATCACCCGTCCCACGCGGGACCGCCACATCGCTGGTGTTGCGGCGGGCCTCGCGAACCGGATCGGGGTCTCCCCCACCGTGGTGCGCCTCGCGTTCGTCGCAGGCGTGATCTTCTTCGGCGTCGGCGTCGCGGCCTACCTCGCGCTGTGGCTGCTCCTGCCCGCCGAGGACGGGAGGCTCCACATCGAACGAGCCCTCAAGGACGGGGACGTGTCCTCGATCGTCCTGCTCGTCGTCACGGCGCTGGCCGTGGTCGGTCCCGGGGCGCCCTTCTGGGGCGGGTTCCACGGCTTCCACTTCTTCGGCCTGGTCGCCTTCGTCGCCATCGCCGTCTGGTTCCTCAAGCAGCACCGGTCCGGCGGCCATCACCAGCCTCCAAGCCAGCACCAGACTGGGGCCTCCGGGCACACGTCGACCCCGTCCCACCAGAGCACCGACCCGTGGCGGGTCGAGCCGACCAGCCCGGTCCCTGACGACGCCCCACGGCCTGGCACGGACGACCCGCGCGGCTGACCCCGATTCACGACGGTTGGGCCCGGCACCCGAGGTGGGTGCCGGGCCCACTCGCGTCCCTCGCCCGATCTGCCCGACCGGCTCCCCAACGCACGCTGATTTCGTCAGCTGACGGCGATACGTTCACGACCGGCCGATATATCGACCACTCCTGCACAGATCGCCCACTCCTGCACACATCGGCCGCCGCTGTCCACGCCACCCAGGTGAGTCCGGCGGCCAGGGGGGAGGGAGAACAGCCCGGGGTGTCGGTGCGGCTTGCCACAATCGGCAGATGCTGCTCTCGGAGATCGTCGAGACGTCCCGTGCCGTGACAGCCACCTCGTCCCGGACCGCCAAGGTCGAACACCTTGCGGCCACCCTGAGGCGGGCCGCGGCCGACGACCCGAAGCGCATCGACGTCGTGGCGAGCTACCTGTCGGGCACCCTCCCGCAACGGCGCACGGGCGTCTCGTGGCGCAGCCTCGGAGAGCTCCCACCGCCAGCCGAGGAGGCCACCCTGACGGTCGGGGACGTCGATGCGGCCGCGGAGGAGCTCGCCGGCACGTCCGGCTCCGGGTCGGGCGCCACTCGCCGGCGGATCGTCGCGGAGCTGTTCTCGCGGGCCACCGCCGCCGAGCAGGGTTGGCTGCGAGCCACTTTCGTCGGGGAGGCCCGACAAGGGGCAGCCGACGGCGTGATGCTCCAAGCGATCGCCAAGGCCGGGGACGTTCCCGACTCCGCAGTCCGCAGGGCCGTCATGCTGGCGGGCCGCACCGGCCCGGTGGCAGAGGCCGCCCTGACCGGTGGCGCCGACGCCCTCGAGGCAATCGAGCTCGAGGTCGGTCGACCATTGCGGCCCATGCTCGCCGCCTCGGCGCCGGACGTCCCGGCGGCCCTCGCCACGATGCCCGGCGAGGTGGCCCTCGAGACCAAGCTCGACGGCATACGGCTCCAGGCCCACGTCGACGAGGGTGCCGTCAGCCTCTTCACGCGCACCCTCGAGGACGTGACCGACCGCCTCCCCGAGGTCGTCGAGGTGCTCCGTGCCCTCCCGGTCCGCCAAGCCGTGCTCGACGGCGAGGTCATCGCGCTCGACGAGACGGGCCGGCCCCTGCCGTTCCAGGTCACCGGCGCGAGGACCGCCTCGAGCGCGGACCCGGAGCGGCTCCGCGCGGAGGTGCCGCTCACGCCATACTTCTTCGACCTGCTCCACCTCGACGGTGAGGACCTCGTCGACCATCCGCTGAGCGAGAGGTGGGAGCGCCTGGCGGAGGTCACCTCCGAGGGCCACGTCGCTCCTCGTCTCACCACCGCGGACGTCGAGCAGGCGCAGCGGTTCTTCGATGACGTCGTGGCCCGCGGGCACGAGGGCGTCGTCGTGAAGGACCCCCAGCTGCCCTACGCGGCGGGTCGCCGGGGCCCGGGCTGGGTCAAGGTCAAGCCGCGGCACACCCTCGACCTCGTCGTCCTCGCCGTCGAGTGGGGCAGCGGGCGGCGCAAGGGGTGGCTCTCCAACATCCACCTCGGGGCACGCGACGCCGAGACGGGCGAGCTCGTCATGCTCGGCAAGACGTTCAAGGGGATGACGGACGAGATGCTGCGCTGGCAGACCGAACGCTTCCGGCAGCTCGCCGTCGGCGACGCGGACGGCGGCTGGGTCGTGGAGCTGCGGCCGGAGCAGGTCGTCGAGGTGGC
>DASSTN010000162.1:0-4704 GCA_035707905.1 Intrasporangium sp. | reverse complement strand
GGCACCGACGCGAAGCGCGCCGAGCAGGTCCTCACCTCCATCGAGGACGTTTCCGGCGGCGCGTTGACCCTCGACAAGAAGGTCGACGGCGACCGTCTCTACGTCGGCACCACCCCCGGCTATGCCGAGAAGCTGGCCCAGGCCGGCAAGCTCGGCGACAGCGAGACCTTCAAGGCGGCCCTGGGTGACACGAGCAGGATGACGGCGGGCTTCTACGTCGACCTGGACCGGATCGAGAAGTACTACCTGCCAGAGGTCGGCGCCGAGGGCCGCGATGCCGTCCAGGCCCTCCGTGCCGTCGGGATGAACGCCTCGGCCACGGGCGACGGCGAGGCCTCCTTCTCGCTCCGCCTCGTCGGCAACTGACGCACTGCCCTGCTGAGGTGCTCCGGTCGCCGCGCCGGCGCCGGGTCACCTCAGCGGGCGGGAGCGGCTGCGGACAGTTCCTGGGACAGGCCGGCAATCCCGAAACCCGGGCCTTCGGGTAGCCGGACCCTGTTGCCCTCGTAGGCGATTCCCCCCTCGACGGGCGAGTGGACCGACCACCACGCCGCATCGAGATCGCTGACACACGTCGTGGGCACCGCAGCAACGAGCGCTGCCGCCGCGGCGACGCCGACGTGGCTCTCCATCATCGAGCCGACGATCGTGCCGAGTCCGGCGTCATGCGCTCGGCGGAGCATGGCTGCTCCGAGCGCGAGCGACCCGCACTTGGCCAGCTTGATGTTGACGAGGTCGGCCGCGCCGAGCCGGATGATCCGCTCGAGGTCCCACATGCCGTAGCACGCCTCGTCGGCCATGATCGGCAGGCCAACCCGAGCGCGTACCCAGGCAAGCCCTTCGACGTCCTCCGCGACCACTGGCTGCTCGACGAACTCGATGTCCAGACCGGCGTCCTCCAGGGCGCGGATCACCTCGACGGCCTCCTCGCGGCTCCACCCCTGGTTCGCGTCGAGGCGGATCGCCACGTCCGGGCCGACCGCCTCGCGCACCGCGCGCACCCGGGCGACGTCCGTCGAGGCTTGGGTTCCCACCTTGAGCTTGAGCGTGGTGAAGCCCTCGGCCACGCGCTGACGCCCTGTGGCGGCGAGCCCGTCGGCCTCCCCCGCGGAGAGCGTCACGTCCGTCAAAACGGTGGAGGGTATGCCGCTCGCCGCACCCGCCAGCACGCCGCTCACCGTCGTGCTGAGCTCCTGGGCAAGCAGGTCGTGCAGAGCCGCGTCGAGGGCGGCCTTGGCCCCGAAGTTGCGGGCGACCGACCGCTGGACCCGGGTGGTCACGACATCCAGGTCCTCGGGCCTGTCCAGGGCCGACCCGACGACGGTGGGAGCGAGCATCGTCTCGATGCACGCGCGCGCACCGGCCAACGACTCCCCCGTCACCTGCCAGACCTGCGGAGCCTCGCCCCAGCCGGTGCGGCCATCGGAGTCGTGCACCTGGACGATGAGGGTGTCGACGGTCTCGGTGCGCCGCAGCGCCGTGACGAAGGGAGTGTGGAGGGGGACGGATGAGTCGGTGAGCTCGACGGACTCGATGCGGGTCATCCCGTGAAGACCTGCCAGACGTCCTTCGCGAGCGAGGCGACCAGAGCGGCCGCGGCCGTCTCGGAGAGATCCGTCGTCGTGCAGATCGACAGCACGACAGGCTCGCGATCGACCGGTCGGATCAGGCAGACGTCGTGCGAGACGCCGTCGACCCAGCCGGTCTTGTTCGCCGTCGACACGTCCGGGGGCAGCCCGGCCGGGATCTGGTTGCGGATCTGCGACCGGGAGAGCATCGCCTCGACCGGGGCGCAGACCGGCGCTCCGCCGAGCGCGGTGTCGTGCCGGGCGAGGCTCACCATCAGGCGGCCGAGGTCGGCGGCCGTCACGGTGTTGGTGATGCCTGCCTCGCGGGCCTTGGTGTCCTCGATGCCGCGCCGGACCACGGTCTGGGTCGAGCAGCCGGCCGCGTGCAGGACATGGGCGATCTCGTCGAGGCCGACCATCTCGAGCAGGATGTTGGCGGCGAGGTTGCCGGAGTGGGTGATCGCATGGTCACAGAGCTGGAGCACGGAACGGGTCGTGCCGTGCTCGAGGGCAGACCAGGTGCCCGGGTCCTGATCCTCGGCCGGGTCGACGGAGTATGTCGAGCCGTCGGCCGCCGAACTGAAGCTGTTGTGCACCTCGACAGGTGCCGCCAGGACGATCTCACCCCGGGCGGCCTTGCGCAGCACTGCGATGACGAGGGGCAGCTTCATCGTCGACGCCGCGTAGTGGGGCACGTCGGCGTTGCGCGAGAAGCGGGCACCGACGAGGTCGCCCCACCAGAGCGACACCGTCCCGTGCTTGCCCGCCGCCTCGAGGCGGTCTTCCAAGTGTCGGAACGGGGAGATGGCGACCACTGCTGCTCCTTCGTCAGGCGGCCGAGGCGGACACCACGGCCTCGTTGGGGACCGGCAGCGGCACAGCGGCGGCAAGTCCCTCCGACTCGGCCATCCGGCTGGAGACATCGCTCAGCACCTGGGAGAGCGGCAGCGAGAGGGCGCCGCAGATCGACGCGAGCAGCTCGGAGGACGCCTCCTTCTCCCCACGCTCGATCTCGCTGAGGTAGCCCAGCGACACCGACGCGGAGGCGGAGACCTCACGCAGGGTGCGCCCCTGGGCCCGTCGGCGCTCGCGAAGGACGTCGCCGAGTTCACGTCGCAACAGGGTCATGTCGTCCTCCTCCGTGCCGTTGCGGGTCCTGCCGTTTCCCCTACCGTACCCCGTCGCTCTGCCCCACCATCTGACGTTTCCACGGGTGCGTCGAGCCGTTCCGTCAGCATCTCGAGCACGTGGTCGACGGTCGCGGCTCGGATCTGCCCTCGGTCTCCCTTCAACCGCAGGGCCCTCGTGTCTGTTCCGCCCGGCCCCGCCACCGCGATGTGCACCGTGCCGGCAGGCTTGCCCTCGGCCGGTCCCGGGCCGGCGACCCCGGTCGTCGCGACGCCCCACGTCGCGCCGAGCCGGGAGCGGGCCCCCTCGGCCATGGCCACGGCGACCCGTGGGTCGACGGTTCCGGCCTCGGCGATGAGTCGCTCCGGGACACCGAGGAGATCGACCTTCAGCTCCGGCGCATAGGCGACGACACCGCCGAGCAGGACGAGCGAGGCTCCGGGCGTGTCCGCGATCGTCGCCGCCACGAGACCCGCGGTCAGCGACTCGGCGCAGGCCACCGTCTGCCCGAGCTCGGTGAGCCGGTGCACCACCCGGCCGGACGTCGAGGCGCTCACTGGGCGCCGCCCGGTCCCGGCTGGGACGCTGACAGGCGGGCAGCGAGACTCGCCCGACGGAGCCGGTGCGCCTTGAACAGGTAGTCGACTCCGCTGAGGACGGTCGCGACGAGGGCGGCACCGAGCACGACGTGGGCCAGCACGCGCCATACCTCGCTGAGCGGCAGGACCCAGAGCGGGAAGGTCAGCGCGCCGAGCGAGACGGTCTGGAGCATCGTCTTCAGCTTGCCGCCCCGGCCCGCGGGCATGACCCCGTAGCGGATGACGAGGAAGCGCAGCAGCGTGATGCCGATCTCGCGGGTGAGGATGACGACGGTGACCCACCACCAGATCTCGCCGAGCACCGACAGGCCGATGAAGGCCATGCCCATGAGCGCCTTGTCGGCGATCGGGTCGGAGACCTTGCCGAAGTCCGTGATCTGGCCGCGACTGCGGGCGAGCCGCCCATCGATGCCGTCGGTCACCGCTGCCGCGATGAAGACGACCCACGCCCAGAACCGCCACCAGGGATCATCGCCGTTGTCGTGCAGGAGGAGCAACCCGTAGACCGGCACGAGGAGGACGCGCAGCACGGTCAACGCGTTGGGGATGTTCCAGTCCGTCGGCCGCGGCCGGGGTCCCTCGCCCGGGTGAAGCGTCATCTCGGCACCGCGACCAGGTCGACGCCCTCGCTCTCCACGACGGTCGCCGCGACGAGATCGCCGACGCGCGGAACCACCCCGCCGGCGACTCGGAGGGTCGTGACGCCGTCGACGTCCGGCCCTTGGAAGCCCGCCCGACCGACGACTTCGCCGTCGCCGTCCCCGTCGGGCACCTGCTCCACGAGCACCTCGACGACGTCGCCGATGCGCTCCTCGGCCCGCTGCGCGTTGAGCTCCTCGACGAGGCGGCCGACCCGGTCGAGCCGGTCGGCGACGACGTGCTCGTGCAGCTTGCCGGTCAGCCTCTCTGCCTCCGTGCCGTCCTCGTCGGAGTAGCCGAAGACGCCGACGACATCGAGCCGCGCCTGGGTGAGGAAGGCCTCGAGCTCCTCGACGTCGGCCTTGCTCTCGCCGGGGAAGCCGACGATGACGTTGCACCGGATCCCGGCCTGCGGCGACCGCTCGCGCACCCGCCCGACGAGGTCGAGGAACGCCTCCCGGGACCCGAAGCGCCGCATCGCGCGGAGCACCGGCTCGGACGCGTGCTGGAAGGAGATGTCGTAGTACGGCGCCACGCCGGGGGTCTCGGCCATCGCCGCGAGCAGGCCCGGCCGAATCTCCGCCGGCTGCAGGTAGGAGACGCGGACCCGCCCGATGCCCTCGACGGCCGTGAGCTCGGGCAGCAGCTTCTCGAGCAGGGCGAGGTCGCCGAGGTCCTTGCCGTAGGACGTGGAGTTCTCGGAGACGAGGAAGAGCTCCTTGACGTCTCGCTCGGCGAGCCAGCGCGCCTCGGCGAGCACCTCGTCGGGA
>DASSTN010000161.1:0-14351 GCA_035707905.1 Intrasporangium sp. | reverse complement strand
CTGCCGCTGCGCGGCTCGGGCGTGCTCATCGGCCGCAACCCGGAGTGCGCGCTCGTCCTCGACGACGACTACGCCTCGGGCCGGCACTGCCGGATCTACCCGGGCGGCGACGGCTGGATGGTCGAGGACCTCGGCTCGACGAACGGCACCTACCTCGGCCGTGAGCGCCTCACCACGCCACGCCCGGTCGAGATCGGCTCGGCGCTGCGCATCGGCAAGACCGTCATCGAGCTCCGGGGCTGATCACGTGCCCATCGCCCTGCGCTTCGCCGCGCGCTCCGACCTCGGCCTCGGCCCGAAGTCCCGCAACGAGGACTCGGGCTATGCCGGGCCGCACCTGCTCGTCCTCGCCGATGGCATGGGCGGCCACGCGGCCGGGGACGTCGCCTCGTCGATGATCGTCGGCGAGCTGGCCCCCCTCGACGACGAGGCGATCGGAGCCGACCAGGCGGTGGCCCGCCTCGAGCAGGCGCTGCGGCAAGCGAACGCGAAGCTCAGCAAGGCAATTCGTGAGAACGACGAGCTGAGTGGCATGGGCTCGACGACCATCGCGCTGCTCCGAGCGGGCAACAAGATCGCGATGGCGCACATCGGTGACTCGCGCGCCTTCATGCTCCGCGGTGACACCTTCACGCAGATCACGAAGGACCACTCGTTCGTCCAGCAGCTCGTCGACGAGGGCCGCCTCACGCGCGAGGAGGCGAGCCGGCACCCGCAGCGGTCCGTCGTCACCCGCGTCATGACCGGTCAGCCCGACGACGAGCCGGACACCTCGCTGCGCGAGGCGAAGGTTGGCGACCGGTTCCTCCTCTGCTCCGACGGCCTGTCGGACTTCGTCGGGGCCGACGTCATCGAGGAGATCCTCAAGGAGGCCCAGAGCCCGGCGGAGGCGGCCGAGCGCTGCGTCGAGGTCGCCCTCAAGGCGAGCACCCGTGACAACGTGACGGTCATCGTCGCCGAGGTCGTGTCATCCGACACCGAGCTCACCTCGACGACGCCCCAGGTCGTCGGCGCCGCGCAGAGCCGCATGCGGGCCCGCACCCGGGCCATCCCGACGAGCCCGGCCGCGAAGGCCGCCGCACTCTCGCGCGAGGCGACGGGTCGGTCCGAGGAGGACGAGGACGACGCGGTGGAGCTCGCGGAGGAGGGCAACCGCCGCAGCCGCCGTGGCAAGGTCATCCGCCGCGGCCTCGGCGCCCTCGCCATCCTCGCCGTGCTCGTGGCGGGAGGGTATTCCGCCTACGCCTGGTCCCAGACGCAGTACTTCGTCGCCGCCGAGGCCGGGAAGGTCACCATCTTCCGCGGGGTCTCGCAAGACCTCGGCCCGATCTCCCTGCACCACGTCGAGATGCAGAGCGACGTCCCGGTCAGTGAGCTGCCCACCGACGTGCAGGGCTCGGTCGACGGAGCCATTCCGGCCCAGAGCCTCGCCGACGCGGTCACGAAGGTGTCGACCCTGCGCACTGAGGCCGACCGGTGCCGGGCCCTCGCGCAGAGCGGCACCCCGTGCGGGAGCACGCCGGTGTCGACGACCCCGCCCAGCGGCATACCGACCCCTACTCCGACCCACAGCTCGTCCACGCGCCCAACGACCCCCCACACGTCCCCGCCCACTTCGGGGGTGGCGAGGTGACGACGACCGTCGAGCCCGTCGCGCCGCGTCCTCGGCGCGGCCTCGAGCTGCTCCTGCTCCTGCTCGCCATCGCGATCGTGCTGCTCGCGTGGGTGTCGGTCGACCTCAACCGCAGCGGCACGGTGCCGGCCAACATCGTCCCGGTCGCCGGCGGCCTCGTCCTGCTCGCCGTCGTCGTCCACCTCGTGCTGCGCTGGCGGGCTGCGTACTCCGACCCGGTGCTCCTGCCCATCACGACGTGCCTCAACGGCCTCGGCCTCGTCATGATCCACCGTCTCGACCTCGCGGCCGGACGGCTCGGCGCCGACGGGAACGCCTACCGGCAGATCATCTGGACCGCCGTCGCCGTCGCTCTCGCGATCGCCGTCGTGTTCGTGCTGCGGGACCACCGGCTGCTGCGCCGCTTCACCTACTGGTCGCTGCTCATCGGCTTCGTCCTGCTCGTCCTGCCGCTGCTGCCCGGGCTCGGCCGCACCGTCAACGGGTCGAGGATCTGGATCGGGATCGGCGGGATGTCCTTCCAGCCGGGCGAGTTCGCGAAGATCGCCCTCGCCATCTTCTTCGCCGGCTACCTCGTGGAGGCCCGCGACGTCCTGTCCCTCGCCGGCAAGAAGGTGCTCGGCTTCACCTTCCCCCGGGGCCGTGACCTGGGGCCGATCCTCGTCGCGTGGGTGCTCGCCGTGCTCGTCCTCGTCTTCGAGAACGACCTCGGCACGGCCCTGCTCTTCTTCGGTCTCTTCGTCGCGATGCTCTACGTCGCGACCGAGCGGGTCTCCTGGATCGCGATCGGCCTGGCCCTCTTCGCCGCCGCCGTCGCCTTCGCGCTGTCGACCTTCTCGCACTTCCAGACCCGGGTCACGCTCTGGCTCGACCCGTTCTCCGCGTCGAGCCTCGAGCGGTCCGACCAGCTCGCCAAGGGCCTCTGGGGCATGGCCGCGGGGGGCCTCACCGGGACCGGCCTGGGCGCCGGTCGGCCCTACCTGACCCCCTTCGCGGACAGCGACTTCATCTTCCCCAGCCTGGGCGAGGAGCTCGGCCTCTTCGGCGCCGTGGCGATCATCGTGCTCTACCTGCTCTTCGTCGAACGGGGCGTCCGCACCGCCCTGGGCGTCCGCGACGGCTTCGGCAAGCTCCTCGCCATCGGCCTCGCCTTCTCCGTCGCCTTCCAGGTCTTCATCGTCATCGGTGGTGTCACCCGGGTCATCCCACTGACCGGCCTCACCACGCCGTTCCTGTCGCTCGGCGGGTCGTCGCTGCTCGCGAACTGGGTGATCATGTCGATCCTGCTGCGGATCTCCGACCAGGCCCGCCGTCCCATGCCGGACCTGTCGGCCACTCCACCTCGGGGGATGGCCCCGGCTGACCCGACGCAGGTGGTGAGGCTGCCATGAACGCACCGGTGCGCCGGCTGTCCGTCGTCATCGCGCTCCTCTTCGTCGCGCTGCTCGTCGCGTCCACGGCGATCCAGTTCTTCCAGAGCCAGAGCCTGGCTGCCATGCCGGCGAACAAGCGCACGCTGCTCGACAACTACTCCCGGCAGCGTGGCGGCATCATGGTCGCCGGCAAGCCGATCGCCCAGTCGGTGCCCGTGAGCGACCAGTACAAGTGGCTGCGGAAGTACCCGACAGGTGACCTCTACTCCCAGGTCACCGGCTTCTACTCCTTCAGCGTCGGCAACCCGTACGGCCTCGAGCACGCCGCCGACGGGCTGCTGTCGGGCCAGGCCGACACGCTCTTCGTCCGCCGGATCACCGACCTCATCACCGGCCGCCAGACGTCCGGGGCGACGATCGAGCTGACGATCAACCCGAAGGTCCAGCAGGCGGCCGACCAGGCGCTCGGCAAGAGCCGCGGGGCGGTCGTCGCGCTCGACCCGAAGACGGGGGCGATCCTCGCCCTGGTGAGCCACCCGCAGTACGACCCGAACGCGCTCTCCGGTCACGACTTCGGCAAGGCCGGGCAGGCGTGGGAGAAGCTCTCGACCGACCCCGACAAGCCCTTCCTCAACCGGACCATCGACGACCTCTACCCGCCGGGCTCGACGTTCAAGGTCGTCACGGCCGCAGCGGCCCTCGAGAACGGCATCGTCACGGACGCCAACTCCCAGGTGCCCGGGCCGGCGTTGCTCGACCTGCCGCTCACCGACGCCACGCTGCCCACCGAGAACGGCCAGCCGTGCGGGCCGGGTGACAAGACGACCTTGGTCCACGCCCTCGAGATCTCGTGCAACACCGCGTTCGGCTCCCTCGGGATGCAGCTGGGCGGTGAGAAGCTCCGGGCCCAGGCCGCGAAGTTCGGCTTCGGTGACACCCTGTCCGTCCCGATGCGCGTCGTGCCGAGCAGCGTCCCTGCGGACCTCAACGCCCCCCAGGCGGCCCAGTCGGCGATCGGCCAGTTCGACGTGCGCACGACGCCGCTGCAGATGGCCATGGTCGCCGCCGGGATCGCGAACCAGGGGCGGGTCATGACGCCCTACCTGATCAACCAGGTGCGCAGCGCCGACCTCGACATCATCTCCGGCCCGCCGCAGCCGCAGGAGCTCTCGCAGGCTGTGTCCACCCGCACGGCCGACATCGTCAAGAACATGATGGTCTCGGTCGTCGACAACGGTTCCGGTGCCCGGGCCCAGATCCCCGGGGTGCGGGTGGCCGGCAAGACCGGCACCGCCCAGCACGACCCGAAGCAGCCGCCGCACGCCTGGTTCATCAGCTTCGCCCCGGCGGACGACCCCAAGGTGGCCGTGGCCGTCATCGTCGAGGACGGCGGCGTCACGCAGAGCGAGGTCGGCGGCGGCCGCGTGGCCGCGCCAGTCGCCCGAGCGGTCATGGAGGCGGTGATGGGCCGGTGATCGGAAGTGCGGGACAATCCTGCAGACGAGACCCTCAGAGCAAGCAAACGGACGGGACCGGGCAGTGTCAGAACGATCAGAGGTGGACGGTGTGAGCACCACCCCACGTGTCCTGGGCGGACGGTACGAGGTCGGCCGGCTCATCGGGCGGGGCGGCATGGCCGACGTCCACCTGGGTCACGACACGCGGCTGGGCCGGACGGTCGCGATCAAGATGCTGCGCTCCGACCTCGCCCGCGACCCCAACTTCCTGACGCGCTTCCGGCGCGAGGCGCAGTCTGCGGCAGGCCTCAACCACCCGGCGATCGTGGCGATCTACGACTCCGGGGAGGACGAGGTCGAGGCACCCGGGGCCTCGATGGTGCCGCTGCCCTACATCGTCATGGAGCACGTCGACGGCATCACGCTGCGCGACCGGCTCGTCCAGGGCGCGCCCCTCGAGCCCGAGGAGGCCATCCGCCTGACCGAGGGCATCCTCGACGCACTGGCCTACAGCCACCGGATGGGCATCGTCCACCGCGACATCAAGCCCGGCAACGTCATGCTCACCACCACGGGCCAGGTCAAGGTGATGGACTTCGGCATCGCCCGCGCCGTCGCCGACACGGCCGCGACGATGACCGCGACCCAGGCCGTGGTCGGCACCGCCCAGTACCTCTCCCCGGAGCAGGCGCAGGGCCAGACGGTCGATGCCCGGTCCGACCTCTACTCGACCGGTTGCGTGCTCTACGAACTGCTGACCGGGCGCACGCCGTTCACGGGTGACTCCCCGGTGGCCATCGCCTACCAGCACGTCGGCGAGCAGGCCCAACCGCCGAGTGTGTGGAACGCGAGCATCGGGGGTGACCTCGACGCCGTGACCCTGCACGCCCTGGCGAAGGACCGCGAGGCGCGCTACCAGGATGCAGCCTCGTTCCACCGGGACCTCGAGAACGTGCGGACCGGACGGCCCATCAGCAACGCGGCCCTCGGTGCCGCGGCCGCGCTGGGAGCGGCGGCGACGACGCAGACGATGCCGGCGGCATACGCGAGCCCTGGCGCACCCACCGTCGTGCAGACGCGCGTGGGACGGGTCGCGGACAACACGGCAGGAATGCCTGCCGTCGGCCGTCCCGAGGACGAGGCGCGGGCCGAGCGCAAGGGCAACGGGGGCAGGGCCGCCCTCATCACCCTGCTCGTCATCCTCCTGCTGGCCGGCATCGGCTGGCTCGCCGCGATGTGGTTCGGCAACCAGCAGCCGCCCGTCGTCACGACGACCGTGCCCCGGCTCGTCGGGCTGACCGCGCAGCAGGCGGAGTCGGCGCTGGCCCAGAAGCACCTCAAGGGCTCGGCCACCGAGGAGGCCAACACCGCGGAGAAGGGCACCGTCTTCAAGCAGGATCCGGCCCAGGGGCAGACCGTCAACGAGGGCAGCACGATCAGCTACGTCGTCTCGACCGGTCCCGACACCGTCAAGGTGCCCGACGTGACCGGGATGTCCGAGGAGGCGGCCAAGCAGGCACTGCAGGACGCCGGGCTCACGGTATCGGGCACGAAGGACGTGAACGATCCATCCCAGGACAAGGGCAAGGTCGTCTCGACGGACCCCGCGATCGGCCAGAGCGTCAACTCCGGCTCGGCCGTCACCCTCAACCTCGCGTCCGGCAAGGTGGAGATCCCCGGCGACCTCGTCGGCCAGCAGTGGACGATCGTCTCGACCCGCCTGGCGAACGACTACCACGTGACGCCGGTGCCGACCTACGTCGACTCCACCGACAAGACGCCGGGCGAGGTCCTCAGCGTCGAGCACGCCGGCGAGGCGGTCAAGGTCGGCTCGAAGATCAAGGTCGAGGTGGCCCAGTCGCCGATCCCGACCCAGACGGTGACCCAGACCGAGACCATCACGGCACCGCCGTCGACGCCGACCAGCACGCCGAGCTCGACCACGACGAAGCCGGGCGACGGCGGAGGCGGCGGGAACGGCTGAGCCTCATCGCACTGCAGCCGGCGGCGGGTCCCCCAGGGGGCCCGCCGTCCTGCATCTGCCGAAGGTCAGACGGCGGCGCTGACGAGGGGGCTGAGCCCCTCTGCACGGGCGACGGCCCCCTCGTCGCCGCAGCACACCAGGAAGTTCCCGAGCATCCGATGCCCGCCCTGGGTCAGCACGCTCTCGGGGTGGAACTGCACCCCATGGAGCGGCAGGTCGCGGTGGCGCAGGCTCATGACCAGTCCCGACTCGGTGTGCCCGGTCGCGACGAGCTCGACGGGCAGCGTGTCCGGCTCGACGGTCAGGGAGTGGTAGCGCGTCGCGGTGAAGGGGGAGGGCAGCCCCTCGAGGACGCCGGTGCCGTCGTGGAAGACCGCGGAGGTCTTGCCGTGCAGCAGCTCCGACGCACGGCCCACCCTCGCACCGAAGGCCGCCGCGAGCGCCTGGTGGCCGAGGCAGACCCCGAGGAGCGGGCGGGCATCCTCCGCGCAGGCACGCACGAGGTCCATCGAGACGCCCGCCCCCTCCGGGGTGCCAGGCCCCGGCGAGACGAGCACCCCGTCGTATGCCGCTGAGTCCCCGGGCGCGACCCGGTCGTTCCGCTCGACGTGGCAGTCCGCGCCGAGCTGCTCGAGGTAGCCGACGATCGTGTAGACGAAGCTGTCGTAGTTGTCGACGACGAGGATGCGCGGACCCATGAGCGGAGAGTAGTCCGATCGGTGCTCGCGGGGATGGGCCCGCTCAGCGGATGACCTGCGCGTGGCTCTGCTCCACGGAGCCGGAGTAGGCGGGGAACTGGGCCTTGGGCTCGACGGAGACGTCCCAGCCGAGGCCGACGGCAGCGACATACTGCTGGTAGATCTGGATCGTCGGGTCCGCCGCCAGCGAGCGCTGGAGCCGACCCGTGTCGCCGATCGCCTTGATGACGTACGGCGGCGAGTAGACCCGGCCCTGCAGGATCAGGGTGTTGCCGACGCAACGGACGGCGCTCGTCCCGATGACGCGCTGGTCCTGGATCATCATCGCCTGGGCCCCGCCCGCCCAGAGCGCGTTCACGACCGCCTGGACGTCCTGCTGGTGCACGACGATGTCGTCGGCGGTGAACTGTGCCGGGAGGGTGTCGAGGCTGACCTTCGAGTCGGTCAGGGTGACGGTGACGGCCGGGCCGGAGACGGGGGTGCGGCCCGCCTGCCGGGCGAGCGCATCCGCCTTGTCGGTCAGGGCGCCGAGGCGTGCGTCACGAGGCGCCTGCACCTTGGACAGCGCGTCCACCTCGTGTTGGAGGGAGTCGAGCTGCGCGGCCCGCGCCTCGACGCGCTCGTTCGTGTCGAGGATCAGCTGGGGCAGGTCACGGTCGGCGCGCAGGTCGCTGCCCTGCGCGGCCCGGAAGCTCATCGCGAACATCAGGCCCGCGGCTGCAGTGACGATGGGGACGAGGACGGTCCAGGTGCGCAGGCGTCGGCGGGGCCGGGGCGGCGCGACCTCGGCTGCCGCGGTCTCCACTGCCGCGGTCTCGGGTGCCGGCTCGGCATCGTCTGGCATGGTCGTCCCCACTGTCTGGCCTCGGTCCTGATCTAGGCTGGTCGCACCATTCTGACCCAAGGAGCGTGCAGTGCCCGAGTCCAAAGGCCGTGACAAGAAGGCAGCGGCATATCCGCAGCCTCGGAGCAGCAAGGCCGTCGAGCCGAACCCCACGTGGTGGGCGCCCGTCTTCATCACGCTGCTCATCGTCGGGCTGCTGTGGATCGTCGTGTACTACGTGACGGAGTACCGCTACCCGATCGGGTCGATCGGTGGCTGGAACCTCGGGGTCGGCTTCGTCCTGCTCCTCTCCGGCTTCGTCATGACGATGCGCTGGCGCTGATCCCCCGCTTCTGCCGTCGGCCACGCCCCGTCCACGAGCAGTTCCCCTGTCCACAGGGGATGTCCACAGCTGGGGATGAATGACACCGGTGTAACTACGTCCACAGGAGTTGTCCCCAGTGTGGACAACTGGCCTCCGGCGGGGCCGCCCTCAGAAGGGGTAGGACGCGTGGCCGTCCTCTTGGACGGTCACCCAGCGAATCTCCGTGAACGAGTTGATCCCGGCCTCTCCACCGAACTTGCCGTAGCCGGAGTTCTGGATCCCACCGAACGGGGCCATCGGCTCGTCGTTGACCGGCTGGTCGTTGACGTGAACGATGCCGGTCCGCAGCCGCCGCGCGACGGCCAGCCCGTCGCGGAGGTTCTCGGTGATCACCCCGGCCGTCAGCCCGTACTGCGTGTCGTTCGCGATCGCGACCGCCGCGTCGACGTCGTCCGCGGCGTAGATCGTCGTCGCGGCGCCGAAGATCTCCTCGGAGTGGATCCGCATCTCGGGCGTGATGTCGGCGAGCACCGTGGCCGGCACCACCCGGCCCTCGGGCTTGTCGCCCCCGGCGAGCACTCGAGCGCCCTTGTCGACGGCGTCCTGGATCTGGGCCCACTGCCGGTCGGCGGCAGCCTGGTTGACCTGGGGGCCGATGACCGTCTCCGGCTTCGTCGGGTCGCCCGAGGGCAGGTCCGCGACCTTCTTGGCGAACGCCTGACCGAACTCGTCCGCGATCCGCCGGTCCACGACCACCCGGTCGACCGACATGCAGATCTGGCCGGCGTTCATGAAGGCCCCGAAGGTGGCGGCATTGACGGCGTAGTCGAGGTCGGCGTCCTCGAGGACGACGAGGCTGTTCTTGCCGCCGAGCTCGAGCACGGCGGGCTTCAGGTGCTGGGCCGCGAGGGTGCCGATGGTCCGGCCCACCTTGGTCGAGCCGGTGAAGTTGACGTTGCGGACCCGCTCGTCGGAGATGAGGGCCTCGACGACCTGCGGGCCGTCGGAGCGGTCGCTCGTGACGACGTTGAGGACGCCGGGCGGTAGGCCGGCGTCGAGGAGGACGTCGGCGATGAAGAGTCCGCAGGCGATCGGCGCGTCCTCACTCGGCTTGAGCACGAGCGTGTTGCCGACGGCGAGGGGGATGGCGACAGCGCGCGTACCGAGGATGAGGGGCGCGTTCCACGGTGAGATCGCGGCGCACACGCCATACGGCTGGCGGACGCCGAAGGACAGCTTCCCCGGCATGTCGGTCGCGAGGATCTGGCCCTGTGTCGCGGTGGTTGCGGCCGCGGCCGAGCGGAAGATCCCGGCCGCCAGGTGCGCGTTGAAGCCGGCCCACGACGAGACGCCACCGACCTCCTCGGCCATCAGCTGGATCGCGTCCGGGGTGCGCTCCTCCATGAGGTCGGCCGCCCTCGAGAAGATCCGCGCGCGATCGCTCGGCGCCATCGAGACCCACTCGGGGAAGGCCGCCTCCGCTGCGTCGACCGCCCGGGTCACGTCCTCGGGGCCGGCCGCCGCGACCTCGGCGTAGACCTCACCGGACCATGGGCTGATGTCCTGGGCCGTGCGGCCGGACGCGGCCGGGACATGGTCGCCGTTGATGATGAGCTGGCGGGTGACGGACATCGTGGCTCCTCTCCCCGGCGGGAGCGGACCCGCGCGGGCGTGCGGAAGTGGTCCTCTCGACGCTACTCCGGGCGGCGACGCGGCTGTGTGACAGGAGTGGCGGAGCGATCACTCGACGAGGTGCGAGGTGCGTGACAGAACTGACGGAGCGATCACTCGACGAGGTGCGAGGCGCGTGACAGAACTGACGGAGCGATCACTCGACGTCATGGTCGAGTGACCGCTCCGTCCCGGTCGTCACACCGGTTCGCGCGGACGTCCCCGCTCAGGCCCGCGTCCGGGTCAGGGGCTGGAAGCCCCTGAGCCGCAGGCTGTTGCTGACCACGAACACGGACGAGAACGCCATCGCCGCGCCGGCGAGCATCGGGTTGAGCAGCCCTGCCGCGGCCAGCGGGAGTGCCGCGACGTTGTAGGCGAACGCCCAGAAGAGGTTGCCCTTGATCGTGCCCAGCGTCCGTCTTGAGAGCCGTATGGCGTCAGCCGCGCTCCGCAGGTCGCCCCTGACGAGCGTGAGGTCGCTCGCCTCGATGGCGACGTCGGTGCCGGTGCCCATCGCGAGGCCGAGGTCGGCCTGGGCGAGCGCCGCCGCGTCGTTGACGCCGTCGCCGACCATCGCGACGACCTTGCCGTCCGCCTGCAG
Organism: Intrasporangium sp.; assembly: GCA_035707905.1. GTDB lineage: Bacteria > Actinomycetota > Actinomycetes > Actinomycetales > Dermatophilaceae > Intrasporangium_A. Next base: position 3,786 of record DASSTN010000161.1, on the reverse strand, counting down.
CCGCTTGACGACGTCGACCTTGTCGGCAGGCAGGACGTCGGCGATGACGGAGTCGGCCTCGATGCCCACCTCCGCGGCGACGGCACGGGCGGCCCGCTCGTTGTCGCCGGTGAGCAGGACCGGGTGCAGGCCGAGGGCGCGCAGCTCACCGATGGCCTGCGCCGACGTGGGCTTGAGCGTGTCACCCACGACGAGCACGCCTCGCGCGCGCCCGGCCCAGGCCACGTGCACGACGGTCAGGCCTTCCGACTCGCGCGCCGCCGCCACCTCGTCCAACTCGGTGCACCGCATCTGGTGGTGCTCGGACACGAATCCCGGGCGGCCGACCACGACGTCGAGGCCGTCGACCACACCGGAGACGCCGAGACCGCTCACGCTCGCGAAGTCGGACACCGAGGGCAACGGGCCGACCCGCTGCTCGGCCCCGGCGACGATGGCTCGGGCGATCGGGTGTTCCGACGCTTGCTCGACCGCCCCGGCGAGGCGCAGCACCTGGTCCTCCGACTCGCCCTCCGCCGCCTGGATGGACCGGAGCGACATCTGTCCCGCCGTCACGGTGCCCGTCTTGTCCAGCACGACGGTGTCGACCCGGCGCGTTGACTCGAGGACCTCCGGGCCCTTGATGAGGATGCCGAGCTGCGCACCGCGGCCGGTGCCGACCATGAGGGCGGTCGGCGTCGCGAGGCCCAGGGCGCACGGGCAGGCGATGATGAGCACCGCCACGGCCGCCGTGAAGGCCGCCGTCGCTCCCGCCCCGGTCACGAGCCAGAAGACGAGTGTCCCGAGGGCGAGCGCGATGACGATCGGGACGAAGATGCCCGAGATCCGGTCGGCCAGCCGCTGGACCTGCGCCTTGCCGTTCTGGGCCTCCTCAACGAGGCGGGCCATCTGGGCCAGCTGGGTGTCGGCGCCGACACGCGTGGCGTGCACGACCAGTCGGCCGCCCGCGTTGACGGTCGCACCGGTGATCGCATCACCCGGCCCGACCTCGACCGGCACCGACTCGCCGGTGAGCATCGAGACGTCGACGGCCGACGTGCCCTCCTCGACGACTCCGTCGGTCGCGACCTTCTCGCCCGGCCGCACGACGAAGCGGTCGCCGACGGCGAGCTGGTCGGTCGGGATCCGCTGCTCGACAGGCCCCGTCGGACCATCGCGCAGGACCGCGACCTCCTTGCTGCCGAGCTCGAGCAGGGCCCGCAGCGCGGCACCGGCCTGCCGCTTCGAGCGAGCCTCGAAGTAGCGGCCGGCGAGGATGAACGTCGTGACGCCCGCGGCGACCTCGAGGTAGATGTTGTCCGCGCCGTCCGACCTGCTGATGGTCAGCTCGAAGGGGTGCGTCATCCCCGGCATGCCAGCCGTGCCGAAGAAGAGGGCGTAGAGCGACCAGCCGAGCGCGGCGAGGGTGCCCATCGAGATGAGCGTGTCCATCGTCGTCGTGCGGTGGCGCAGGTTGACCCACGCCGCGCGGTGGAAGGGCCAGGCGCCCCAGACCACGACGGGGGCCGCCAGGGTGAGCGAGAGCCACTGCCAGTAGCGGAACTGCAGCGCGGGCACCATCGCGAGGATGATGACGGGCACGCTGAGCGCCGCCGAGACGAGCAGCCGCTGCCGGAGCGACCGGACGCGTTCGTCGGGCGCGCTCGTCTCGGCCGTCGCAGCGGACCCGGCCCCCTCGGCAGGGGCGGTGGGCGGGGGTGGCAGCTCAGCGGCATACCCAGCCTGCTCGACGACACGCACGAGGTCAGCCGCCGTCAGAGACTCGGGGAAGCTGACCTTCGCTTTCTCGGTCGCGTAGTTCACCGTCGCGGTGACGCCCTCGACCTTGTTGAGCTTGCGCTCGATCCGGTTGGCACAGGACGCGCAGGTCATGCCGCTGATGGCGAGCTCGATGTCGTGGGTGACGGGCTGACCGAGCTGGTCGGTCACGGAACTCATGGGTGCCTCACTTCAAGAGGGGGTATGACGCTGGGCCGGCGTGCGCGTCCGGCCGCGGCCGCCGGGGGTGGGATCTCAGGCGAGCTGGTAGCCGGCCTCCTCGACCGCGGCCTTGACGGTGGCGGGGTCGATCGACTCGGCGCTCGTGATGGTCAGGGCACCGGTGTCGAGGACGACGTCGACGTTCTCCACGCCGGGGATCTCCTGGACCTCCTCGGTGACCGAAGCGACGCAGTGGCCGCAGGTCATCCCGGTGACGGTGTAGCTGGCGGTCTGGCTCATGGTGGGTTCCTTCCGGTGTCGGGTGGTTGGGGTCGGGGTCAGGAGCGCACGAGGCGGCGGATCGCCTCGGACGCCTCCTGCATCTTGTGGTCCGCCTCGGGCCCCCCGTGCTGGGCCGCCTCGAGGACGCAGTGGTTCAGGTGCTCGTCGAGCAGGCCGAGGGCGACGGCCTGCAGGGCCTTCGTCGTCGCGGAGATCTGGGTCAGGATGTCGATGCAGTACTGCTCGTCCTCGACCATCCGCTGCAGCCCCCGCGCCTGCCCCTCGATGCGGCGCAGCCGCTTGAGGTAGTCGTCCTTGGTCTTGTTGTGGATGTAGCTGTGCTCGTGCCGGGGCATCGCCACCTCGGTGTCGAGGGCGATGTCTGCCGGCGTGTCAGGGGTCGGCATGCGTGGTCCTTTCGTCGCCTCTGCCGGACACTGTACCCCCCTAGGGTACCTCTGAGCAAGACGCGCCCTCCTCGAGAGCAACGTCAGCGCGTGCGGAAGGCCGTCAGCTCGCGGATCGCGTCGGGGACGCTGAGGTACTTGGCCACGGCCAGCCCGACGACGAGGACGAGCAGCACCGTGAGGCCGGTCCACGCGAGAGCCGGCAGCGACCGACGGCGGGCCAGGACGATGACGGCGGCGGCGATGATCCCGACGACGAAGCCGCCGAGGTGGGCCTGCCAGGCGACGTTGGGGATGATGAACCCCAGCACCGCGTTGATGAGGACGATGCCGTAGATGCCGGCCACCGAGCGGTTGAGGTGGCGGTTGAGCACGATGAGGGCGCCGAACAGGCCGAAGATCGCGCCCGAGGCACCGACGACCGGCATCCCCCACGCCCGGTCCTGACCGATCAGAAGGCCCTCGACGGTGGGGCTGCCGGCGAGGAGCAGGAGCGCGACCTGCCCGCCGATCCCGCTGATGAGGTAGAGGGCGAGGAACCGCGCGCGTCCCAGGAGCGGCTCGAGGTAGGAGCCGAGGACGTAGAGCGCGTACATGTTGAAGCCGATGTGCCACAGCGAGCCGGGCGAGTGCAGGAACATCGCCGTGACGAACCGCCACGGCTCCACCCAGCCCTGCGCCGGCCGGAAGGCGAACTCGTCAGTGAAGTTCGGTGAGACCCACTGGACGAGGAAGACCGCGACGCAGATCGCGATCAGGCCGAAGGTGACGACGGGCCGGCCGTCGGTGGCTCGGCCGCCCAGCACCGTCTGCGTCGGTCGGGACGAGCGCTCCGCCTCGCGGACGCAGTCCACGCACTGGATGCCGACCGGAGCCGGGTGCTGGCACTCGGGGCAGGCGGGCCGGCCACAGCGCTGGCAGCGGACATAGGCCTCCCGGTCAGGGTGCCTGGGGCACACCGACTGGGAGGCCGGCTGGTGGCCCGCCCACGACTGGGTCGGGGGCTGGCCACCAGTTCCGTTGTCCGCCAAGGCTGTTCAGTCCTCGATCGACACCGAGTTGATGACGACGTCCTCGACCGGCTTGTCGTTGGCGCCGGTCTTGACGGCGGCGATCTCGTCGACGACCTTCCTCGACTCGTCGTCCGCGACCTCGCCGAAGATCGTGTGCTTGCCCT